>NZ_CP012601.1:3840245-4210291 GCF_001278755.1 Bacillus sp. FJAT-22090
CTCGCTTCTTTAATTTGTTATTAAAAGATGACACCATTCCCAATCTCCAAGATAAAGTGATCGACATGATTTTTAACCTATTTAAAGATGAAATTACTTTTTTAAGTGATTTAAATACAGAAGCTAATACGGAAAATTTCGCGACCTATAGAACCTATGGTATTTTTGGCATTATATTAATGTGGATAAAGTCTGGTTACATCCAATCACCTGAGGAACTATCCAGACAACTGATTGTTATCCTTAATTCATATACACATGGAGTACGTAAGAATAAATAGTAAATGCACACTCTTTTTAGAGAGGTGCATTTTTTTAATAGAAAATTTTCTGACCATTCACCCAATTTATATTGACATCCAGCACGAAGAAACACAAACTATGGATAAGGAACAAGGGGGCAATTAAATGAAGAAACTTCTATTAACAGGTTTTGAACCTTTTTTATCCTTTACGGTGAATCCAACGATGCGTATTGTAGAGGAACTAAATGGGCAGCATATTGGTGAATATGAAATATATGGCAGAGTGCTAACTGTAGATTTCGCCTCTTCAGGAAAAGAGCTACTTGCACATATAGAAGAAATCAATCCAGATGCAGTCATCTCATTAGGACTAGCGGGAGGGAGATACAAAATCACCCCAGAGCGTATTGCTATAAACGTAAAAGATGGAGCTGCAGACAACGAAGGGCATACACCAATAGATGAATCTATTCAAATGGAAGGAGAGCCAGGGTACTTCTCCACTTTGCCTATTCGCCAAATGGTAAACAAACTACTGGAAGAAGGACTACCAGCATCCATCTCCAACACAGCAGGTACCTATCTTTGCAACAATGTTATGTATGAAGGCTTGCACTACGCAAAAACAAATAAACCTGACATGCCAGCAGGCTTCATCCATATTCCTGCATCGCACGAGCTCGCTATTCAGCATGGAAAGATTCCAAGTTGGTCTCATGCGGATTTGAAAAAGAGTATAGAGCTATGTATTGAAGTACTTGGGGAAAACTAAACTGAAAGAGCACTACATGATGGAGAGTTACTCAGTTAAAAAACTATTAAATCGAAAGGAAAATACACATGCTTTCCGTGTACGCCTATTCTCAAGAATATATAAATGAATGTCGTTTAAAAGTGGATATACAGTTAAAAACCTACGAGAACTTAATAACAACGGCAAAAAAACAAGCCGGAAATAGTAATGTTGAGCTGAAATCTGCAATTGAATCTTTTGAACCGAATTTCTTTAATAATATGGTGTTAGTTTTAGATAACTATTTTAACAATAGAAGTAGAAATCTTGAAAAGAAAGACGGTAATCCATTAAATGAGATAAGGATGCTCTGTGATTCTATAAAGGAAAATAATTGTATTTTGATTCAAAATAAAACGATTAAATACGACCATGCTAAGTCCGTTTTAAAGTATCAAATTGGGGACGAAATTAAATTAAGAAAAGAAGATTTTGTACTTTTATCGAAAGAATTCTTTGCTGAAATTGAAAGTAAATTTATGAGTAAATAAAAAATTATAGGAGTGAAGAAAATGATTACTAAAATAGGTCAAATTATGCTCTATGTAAACAACCAAGAGGAATCCGTTAAATTTTGGACAGAAAAACTAGGATTCATAGTTAAATCTGAAGTAGACAATGGACAAGGAATGAAGTGGTTTGAAATTGCTCCAACTAAAGACGCAGAAACTAGCATTGTCCTTCACAATAAAGAGTTAGTTGCAAAAATGTCACCAGGAGTTAGCTTAGAAACACCATCATTAATGTTCTTCTCAGAAAATCTAGATCAATTATATAAAGACTTCTCGGAAAAACAAATTACTGTTGGGGAACTTGTGGAAATACCTGAAGGAAAAGTATTTAACTTTGCGGATAATGAGAACAATTACTTTGCAATAATGGAGAAAAAGTAGGGAATACTAAATACTATAAAAAAGAGCACTTAACATGTCGTTAAGTGCTCTTCCTCATTTATTTTAGTAAGCTGACCATCCAGCATCGATTGCTATAACTTGTCCGTTTACAAAGCTTGCTTCATCGGAACCTAAGAAGATAGCTAGTTTAGCAATTTCTTCAGGTTGACCAACACGAGGGTTGATCGCCATACCAAGAGCTTGACGAGATGCTCCAAGTTCGTTGATATTTGTCATTGTTGAACCGATGTTTGTTGCCACTGCACCAGGGGCAAATCCGTTACAACGAATGTTTTTGTCTGCATACATAAATGCAGTGTTTTTAGTTAAGCCCACAACAGCGTGTTTAGATGCAGTATAAGCAGCACCTGCACGAGCGCCATATAAACCACCAGCAGAAATATTATTTACAATTGTCCCGTGACCTTGTTCAAGGAAAATCGGGATTGCTAAACGCATTGTGCGCATAACAGCAACAGTATTGACTGCGAATACACGTTCCCAACGTTCGTCCGAAATATCCCCAACAGGTTCCATACCATCCATAATACCTGCATTGTTTATTAAAATGTCTAGTTTTCCAAAAGCATTTTTCGTTTCGTTGAATAAACGTGTAACATCATCTTCTGATGTTACATTCGTTTGAATAGCAATCGCTTCACCACCAGCTGCTTTAATACCTTCAGCTACAGCAGTTGCTCCTTCTAAATTCATATCGGAAACAACGACTTTTGCTCCTTCTACTGCATAGCCTTCAGCAATTGCTTTCCCCATACCTGATGCAGCGCCCGTTACAATCGCAACTTTACCTTCTAGTTTCATAAGAGAATACCTCCTTGAATTTTATTGTACACTTGTTCAATAACTATTATAATAAATAAAAGTAAACGCTTTCAATAAGCAAAAATAGGCTAACTGTTCAGTAATGAACAACTTCATAGAAAATTGTTTAATAAGAGGTGAAACTAAATTGTCTTCTATCGATATACGAATTGTCAAAACGAAAGAATCCCTTCATGAGGCATTGTTAGAATTACTGAAAGAAAAACCATTAGAGAGCCTTTCTATTTCTGAAATATGCAGAAAAGCTAAAATCAATCGGGGGACATTCTATTTGCATTACGGCCGGGTGGAAGACTTGTTTGAGGAATACTTCCAAGAAATTATGGAAGACTTAGCAAGCTCATATGAAGAACCATATCGCCATGTACTAGTTCTAAAAACAAGTAGCCTTGATCCATCTACTATTCGAATCTTTCATCATATTGAAAAATACAAGCCCTTTTATAAAATTGTTTTTTCTAAAAACGCACCATTAACCTATTACTATTTATTATTTGAGAAAATAAATTCACTATTACATACAGGTAAAGCGGTGAAATTAGAAGAGGAAATCAATATGAATTTAAACAGTGCTTATCAAGCAAATGCTATTATCGGAATCATTATTGAATGGTACAAGGGAGACTTTCAACACAGTGCAAGCTATTTAAACGAGCAGCTCGTGAAGATTTTGAATGTGAAAATGAATATGGAATAGAAGATTGAAACATTCAATTTGTGTAGAAACTTTTCTCTAAAAAAACGAAGAGGAGCAGGGTAATTCCTGACTCCTCTTTTTTATAAATAAGGTCTTATTTTAATCCTGAAGCTTTCAGTACATTCTTTTTGTACATCTCTTTAACTGCTATAGGCATTTCTTTAGTTGATTTCCATTCGGCCTGTTCTGTATAGAAAGTTTCCTCTAAGCCCTCTGGGAATTTCATCTCATACAGGTCATTTATGCTCTTAACTCTTAAAGCAGCCATAATAGCAAAAAGCTGTACCTTGTTTAAGCTAATACCTTTACCATTAATAATCTCTGATATCGTACCAACGCGCATGCCCGTCATCTGAGCTAAGTCTTTTTGAGTTATCCCTCGTTCTTTCAACAAGTCATCTATCTTAATAACAAAGTATGCTTCTTCCAGTAAACCAGCCGTATCCATTACTATATCATTCATGGAGCTATGTCCTTGTTCTAATAAATCCTTAACCATTATTTTTTTCATCAGTATCTATCTCCTAAAAATGATTTCGTTATTCCGTGATACATGATAAATGCATGAGTCACAGTTTGTCAATTCACTTTAACCTCATGCTTTAATTGTTCGAGTTCCTTTTCGTCCTTTTAACAGCTACTTTCTAATCATGTCTATTCTACTTTTCTAAAATTTATAATATAATAGAACTACATATAATTATTACCTTTAGTATGAATATAATATTAAATATAAGTAAAATAGACTCATTATACTAAGAATAGGGAGTAGTCGAATGCGTTTAGTTAAAATTGATCAATGTCAGCCGGGGATGAGGTTGGGCAAACCAATATATAATGACAAAGGTAAAATTCTGTTAGCAAAGGGAGCAGAACTAAGAGATCGAATCATCCTTAAGTTACATAAATATAATGTTACAACTGTTTACATAGAAGATGAAGTATCTGAAGGAATAGAGATTATTGAATCTATTCCAGAAGCTTTACGCATGGAGGCTTTAAATACGATTACGGAAGGATTCCAAACTTTAATGGATCTAAGTCATTCCAACTCTAATCTTCAGGGGATGATGAAAACAGGTAGAGCTATAAGAAGTTTTCAAAAAGTATTTAAGGATATACTAGCGTCACTAACAGACAATCAAAATGCATTAAATTTACTAGCCTCGACAAAATTACATGAAAATTATGTGTTCAATCATTCGTTAAACGTTTCTATATATGCTTGTCAGCTTGCTATCGAAAATGGATTGCCTCTTAAGAATATTGAAGAAATTGGATTGGGGGCCATGTTACACGATTTAGGTAAGGTGCATATTCCACTAGATATTTTAAATAAGGCCGGGGAGTTAACGAAAGAGGAATACGCCCTAGTCAAACAACATTGTGAAAAGGGCTTTGATACTCTACGAAAAATACATGAAATCCCTTTACCAGTTGCTCATTGTGCTTTTCAGCATCACGAAAGAATCGATGGGATGGGATACCCAAGAGGATTAAAGGGAGATGAAATTCACAAATATGCGAAAATCATCAGTGTTGCGGATGTGTTTGATGCGGTAACAAATCCAAGAGCATTCAGGCAGGCCGTAATGCCTCATCAAGGACTAGAAATTCTGTATGCTGGAAGTGACGCTCAGTTCGACACACATCAAGTCAATTTATTTAAAGAGTGTATCGCCATTTATCCACCAGGCTTAACCGTAACATTAAATGATGGTCGAACAGGAATCGTCACACAATATAACTACCAAGCGGCGGGGCGTCCTGAAGTTCGTATTATTAAGAATGAAGAAAATGAAAATGTTGCTCCATATGAGATAAATTTAGGAGCAACGGAAAACCTTACGCTTGAAATTGTGATGGCGGACGCATTGATTTAAGAGTGATAAATCACGATGTTTACTTACAAAAAGAGATTGGATTTTTCAATTGATATTTCTGTTAAGAGATGACTTCGGTAGTCTTTTATAATATTCAATAATGCAAGTACCCTTTGTGATATAATTTCGATAAAAAGTGGCTAGTATAAAGAAAAGCTCTATTGAATTTCTTTGGAGGAATCTATATGTTTGATCCAACTATTTTTGAGAATTTAAAAGTTGCATTGGAAAACCAGGTGTATGATTTAGATAATATAGAACGAAAAATCATTATTACAAACCGGGTGGACCAAATTGATTTATCCATTTTGGCTAGAGAATTTTCTGTTCAATTTACTCTTGTTAGCTCTCGAGACGTTACAGCAGAGATTGTATTAAAGGCCTCATTAGATGAACTGGCAGGGGAGATATTAGAGCTTCCTGGAACAAATTTAGGGTGTTCCTTACTGTTAAGATTCTACAAGCAAGTTCAAAATTTTCCTATTCAATGTAAAATTATTGAACAAAATCTAAACGATATTTGGGAAGATGATGTTGAGCTGTCACAGACATTGAGCTTCCTGTTCAACCAAGAAGAACCAAGCTATCTTGACACGATTGAAGTAAAGTTTACTCGTAAAATTAACGAAGAACACATGGGGGATATTGAAGATTTTCTGGAGCATGTTTTAGAAACGTTAGAAGAACTGCATAGTATTTAAATTTGCTCTCAGTGGATATTGGTAGACAAATGTATAAAACTGTTATATAGTAAAGACAATAATTAAATTGCTTAACAGAAACAATGAATTCACATATTACAAAAAGTAATCGTGTTTGTTCGGTACTTTTTGTAATATGTGAATTTTTTATTCACTACAATTTTTGGAGGTCTTTTAAATGACACAAGGTACAGTAAAATGGTTTAACGCAGAAAAAGGTTTTGGATTTATCGAAGTTGAAGGCGGAAACGACGTATTCGCTCACTTCTCAGCAATCCAAGGCGAAGGTTTCAAATCACTTGACGAAGGTCAAAAAGTGGAATTTGAAGTAGAACAAGGTCAACGTGGACCACAAGCAGTTAACATCGTAAAACTTTAATTCTTCGGAATGAAGTAAATGTTTAACCGTGAATTCGAGACACTCTGAAAAGAGTGTCTCTTTTTTTCGTCTTTTTAATTAAAATACTTCCGGATAGAAATATTTTTGACCGGATAAAAGAAAATACGACCGGATAGAATTGTTTCTGACCGTATAAAAGAAAATACGTCCAGATGGAAAAATTTCTGAGCCTATAAAATATATTCAATAATAACTGGTGTCCATTTTTAAAGTTTGTATCTGCTTTTATCGGTACAAAGTGATAGCATAGGAAATAGATGAATCATTAGATGGAGATGAACTAAGATGAGTAATACACATATATTTTCGAAGCGTGAGGAGATTGCCAATGCAATCATTCACGGGATTGGGGCTCTTTTAAGTATAGCTGCACTTGTCATTTTGATCGTGTCTTCTGTGTCAAAAGGGACGGCGTGGCATGTGGTAAGTTTTACATTGTTCGGAGCAACGATGGTGCTGTTGTATGCGTCTTCTACACTTGTCCATGGGTTTCCGGCTGGTAGAGCGAAAGATGTGTTTGAGATAATGGATCACTCGTCCATTTACTTTTTTATAGCAGGGACATATACTCCTTTTTTATTTCTTGCAGTAAAAGGGTCACTTGGTTGGACGCTATTTGGGATTGTATGGGGGCTTGCGATAGCAGGTACGGTGTTTAAAGCCTATTTTGTAAAGCGCTTTTTACATACGTCGACGTTGTTATACGTTGTGATGGGCTGGCTGATGGTATTTGCTTGGAAACCCCTTGTGGCAAACGTATCGACGGAAGGCTTGATTTATCTAGCTGTAGGTGGTGTGCTCTATACACTTGGTGCGATTTTTTATGTATGGAGAGGGTTTACGTACCATCATGCTGTCTGGCATATATTTGTTCTCGCAGCGTCTATACTACATTTTTTTGCAGTAATGACTTTATTGCCATAATCTAAGACTCCTCTCTGTTAAGTACAAGAGAGGAGTTTAATGTTTCTATCCACTTACTACTGAGTCCACCACATCTGACTGATAGAATCTTTCACAATAATCGGCTTTAAGTTTTCGACTGCTTTTGTAAAACCTTCTTCAATCGACATTAATCCATCCTCATGTTCGATACTTACAACATAATCATACCCATAAAGTCGTAGAATACTAATAATGTCTGCCCATGTTTTTTGATCGTGCCCAAAACCAACGGATCTAAAATACCATGCACGGTCACGCATATTCGCGTAGTCGGTCATATCCGTCAGACCGTTTCGGTTCATGTTTTGCTGATCGATAATTGTGTCCTTTGCATGGAAATGATGGATGGCATTCTCACGTCCAAGTATTTTTATCGCTTCCATTGGGTCAATACCTTGCCACCACATATGGCTAGGGTCAAGGTTAGCGCCAATCATTGGACCACAGGCTTCTCTTAAGCGCAATAGTGTAGCGGGAGTATGTACAGAGAATCCTCCATGTAGTTCTAATCCAATCTTTACGTTAAGTGATTGTGCTAAATCATTTTTTTCTTTCCAGTACGGAATCAGTTTTTCTTCCCATTGCCATTTTAATACTTCTTGGAAATCATGTGGCCAAGGGGCTACTGGCCAGTTAGGATAAAGGGCATTTTCATGGTCTCCTGGACATCCTGAAAATGTATTAACTACTGGAACGCCTAGCTTGGATGCTAGATGAATGGTTTTTACAAACAATTCATCAGCGGGATCTGCGATTTTTTTCTGTGGATGGAGTGGGTTTGCATGGCAGCTTAGAGCACTGATGATTAATCCGTGGTCGCTAATTTTTTGCTTAAAGCTCTGCAATTTCTTGTCATCATTTAAAAGTTCATCCACTTTACAATGAGCATCGCCAGGATATCCTCCTGTACCCAATTCAATAGCTTCTATACCTTTAGAGGAAACATAGCTTAACATGTCTTCAAAATTTTTATCAGAGAAGAGTACGGTAAAAACACCTAGTTTCAATAAAACAACCTCCCTTAGTTATCAGAATTTACAGTAATGTAAACCGTTACATTACTAACATATATAAAACATTCAAGTAAATCAATAGATTTTTATAATAAAAAATATATATTGACGCATAATTCGGAATATAATAACATGTAAATGTAAACGATTTCATTTTTTTCTTTCCATGAAATCATAGAAAGTGAGACTTAGAAAGATGACAAACATCCAACAGGTGGCTAAACAAGCTGGGGTATCTGTAGCGACAGTATCCAGAGTACTCAACGGACAAAATACAGTATCGTCAAAAACACGAATTAAAGTAGAAGAAGCTATAAAGAATTTAAATTATGAACCTAGTATGTTAGGGCGGAATTTAAGAAATTCAGAAAGTAGAATTCTTTTAATATTAATCCCGAGTATATCCAATCCGTTCTATCTAGAAATCATTAAAGGAATTGAAACCGTTGCACTTAGTCAGAATTACAATATCCTGTTATGTGAAACAGATTCCAATCCGGAAAAAGAGAATATTTACTTTGACCTTGTTAGAAAGAAGATGGCGGATGGAATTATTTCAATGGACCCTGCAGTTAATATCGAAACATTAAAAGAGCTAGCTGAAAAGTATTCCATTATTCAATGTAGTGAGTATAACGTCGATAGCGGGATTCCTTATGTGACGATAGATAATGAAGAAGCTTCTTATCGCGCTGTTAAGCATTTGATACAAATCGGCCATAAAAAAATTGCTCTAATGAATTCGGATGATAAATTTCTTTATTCGAGACAGAGGGAAATGGGATATCAACGAGCATTAGAAGAACATGGTATAGCGTTAAACAACGATTATATTCTTTATACAAAACATCTTGGCTTTGAGCACGGACAACAGGCGATGAAAAAGATACTCGCTATAAACGATCGCCCAACAGCGATATTTGCAGTATCGGACCTTTTGGCGATAGGGGCACTAAAAGAAATAAATGCATCTGGATTACATGTACCAAATGATATAGCAGTAATAGGCTTTGACAAAATTGATTTTTCGAATATGACAAACCCTACGCTCACAACGATTGCTCAGCCTATGTATAAGATGGGTACGGTGGCGGCGGAAATGTTAATCGATAAGATCAGAGGAAATGATGTGGATAATGTCATATTGAACCATGAATTAGTCATTCGGGAATCTACATGAGGATAAACAACTAAGATCAGCGCTCTGTTATTAAAAGGGATTAATAATAGAGCGTTGCCCTTAGTTGCTTATGTAATCGATTACAAAAAAGGGGAGCATTCACTAAATTCAAGGGGGAATTGTGTTGAAGAAATTTCTAATCTTATTTTTATCTTTAGTAACAGTCTTTATGATGGCAGCTTGTAGTGATGATACGAATACTGCAGATGGAAAAGAAGATGATACGTTAAAAATCGGTATTTCTTTACCTTCAGCAACACATGGGTGGATGGGAGCACTAATTGATAGTGCGGAAAAGCAAGCAAAAGCTCTTAAAGAAAGCGATGGCATTGAATATGTGATGACAAATGCCGCTGATCCAAACAAACAAGCAAACGATGTAGACGATTTAATCGCACAAGGTGTGGACGTTATCGTAATGCTTCCAATTGAGTCTGCGGCACTTTCTCCAGTGGGACAAAAAATAAAGGATGCTGGAATTCCTTTAGTCATTGTGGACCGTGAGCTTGAAAATGATGCGGCTACAGTTGTTGTTAAAGGGGACAATGAAGGGATCGGAGTAAATGCTGGCAAGTACTTTGTGGAAAAATTAAATGGAAAAGGTAAGGTAGTAGAAATTTCTGGCCCACCAAGTTCAGTTACAGAACAACGCGGATCAGGTTTTAAAGAAGCGATGGAAAATGCAGAAGGAATGGAAATCATCGCTTCACAGAGTGGTGACTTCTCTACTGAAAAATCATTAGAAGTGATGCAAAACATTTTACAAGCACATCCGCAAATAGATGCTGTGTTTACACAAGATGATGGAATGGCGCTTGGTGTACTACAAGCTATTAAAGAAGCTAATCGTACGGACATTCAATTTGTAACTGGTGCTGGTGGCGGTAAAGCGGTATTTGAAGATATCAAAGCAGACGGTCTTATGAAAGCTACTTTCCTTTACTCTCCAACGATGGTGGAAGACGCAGTGAAAATTGCGGCGGATATTGCAAAAGGGAATGAACCAAAAGAGTCGATGGTCGTAAAAGAAGCTACTCAAGTAACAAAAGAAAACGTAGATGAGTTCTATGACCCGGAATCTAAATTCTAAATGAATAACAGGAAATACAATGGTTGTGTAAACAGTTGTTGTATTTCCTCTTTTCCTATATAAGGAGGGATAAATACCATGGCTGAAAATCCTTTTATAAAAATGGAGAACATGAACAAGTCATTTAATGGTGTACCAGTGGTAAAAAATGTGTCTCTTCAGATTGAAAAAGGTGAGATTCATGCATTGTTAGGTGAAAATGGTGCCGGAAAATCCACTTTGATGAATATTTTAGGGGGAGTCCATCAACCGAATAGCGGCACTATTTACATAAACGGTCAAGAAGTCCGGATGGCTAATCCAAGAGTATCTCAAGAACAAGGGATTAGCTTTATCCATCAAGAACTAAACATGGTTTCTGACCTCAAAGTCTATGAGAATATGTTTTTAGGATCAGAACTTCGAAACAAGGTAGGTTTTTTAAAAGTGGAAGAGATGTGTCAGCAAACTCATGAAATCTTATCGAAGCTTGGAGTAGACATCGATCCGAAAGAATACGTTCGAAATTTAGCAACTTCCTATAAACAACTGATAGAAATATCCAAGGCACTGCTTCATAAATCCACGCTTATCATTATGGATGAACCTACAACCTCATTAGCAGAACATGAAGTAAATCGTTTATTTGAATTAATGAAGAACTTAAAGAAATCGGGCATCTCGATTATTTATATATCCCATAAACTAAAGGAAATCAAAGAAGTATGTGACCGTTATACCGTATTACGTGACGGAGAAATGATTAAGACTGGCGATATAGAACAGGAAGACTTAGATACAATCACCAAGCTAATGGTTGGTAAATCTATTTCTCAAAATAGATTTGTACAGGAACATTCATTTGGCCCAACATTGCTAGAAGTGAACAACTTAACAAGTCAAGGTTTGTTTAAAGACATTCATTTTCAAGTGAAAAAAGGGGAAATTGTAGGTTTTACTGGATTAGCTGGAGATGGTAGGACAGAGCTTTTTGAAAGCATATTTGGATATCGAAAAAAATACACTGGTGAGATAAAGATCCATAATCAGTTGGTAAAAATAGATCACCCCCGAAAAGCCGTAAAGGCAGGTATAGGTCTTGTTCCAAAGGATCGAAAAGAAAATGCAATTATTAAAGATTTAAGCGTGATTCATAACATGAGTTTATCTTCCTTAGGAAACTTTGAGAAATCTGGCTTTATCCAAGATAATGACGAACGGGATAAATTTCAACATTATAAGGAACTGCTGAATATCAAAGTACACAACCCTCGTATCACAATCGATAAGTTAAGTGGTGGTAACCAACAAAAAGTAATCATAGCCAAATGGCTTGAAGTAGGGGCAGATATACTAATATTTGATAACCCGACTCAAGGGATTGACGTTGGGGCAAAGCAAGAGATTTATCAGCAAATTGTAGCATTGGCCGAACAAGGAAAATCGGTGATTATATTGTCTTCGGAGGCTCCTGAAGTAATGAGATTATGTCATACAATAAATGTGATGTACCAAGGAGAAATAACAGCAAGGTTTAACGGTGAAGAAGCAACAGAAGAAGAAATTATGCATTATGCAACTGGCTCGAAAAGGGAGGTCGCAACAAGTGGCTAATATAAATGTTAAAGAATATCGTCCGCAAGTGTCAAATGCCAAAAGTCGTCTTACATGGCTATGGTCAGAATATAGCGTCATTATAGCTTTCATTATTATTTTTATCGCATCTTCTATAATGAGTCCAAGATTTTTAGATATGAACAACCAACTTAATATACTTATGCAAGTTTCTATTATCGGAATTGTTGCATTAGGTATGACAGTAGTTATGCTTTCAGGTGGGATCGACTTGTCGGTTGGGTCTGTGCTTGCACTAGTGGGGGTCATTACGGTTCTTGCATTAAATGCGTCAGGTAGTATACTTGTTGGGATTTTCACAGCATTAGTCGTAGGTTCCTTTGCAGGATTCTTGAACGGATTAATGGTTGCCAAAGGAAGGATTGCCTCTTTTATCGCCACATTGGGAATGATGGCATCAGCGCGTTCCATTGCGTTGTATATTGCCGAAGGTGGAAGTGTTTCAGGAGAAGTGCAAGGATTTACTGCAATCGCAAATAATGATTTATGGATATTTGATTATCCTGTTATTATTTTCTTCGTCATGACCGCACTGGTTTATATGTTAATGCACAAGACACGCTTCGGAAGATATGTGTATGCACTTGGAAGTAATGAAAAAGCAGCATTGCTTTCAGCGATTCGTGTGGACCGTATTAAAATTGGTGTCTATAGTTTGGCAGGCTTATTGGTAAGTGTTGCAGCGATCATTGAAACATCCCGCTTAAATTCTATTTCATCTTCAAGTTCAGGAGTTCAATATGAACTAGATGCGATTGCGGCGGTTATTATAGGTGGTACAAGAATGACGGGTGGTCGTGGCAAGATTATTGGGACACTTTTCGGAGTGCTTATTTTAGGTATTCTGAATAACATGATGAATTTAATGAACGTTTCCCCATACCTACAAGGGTTTGTAAAAGGTTTAATCATTATTATTGCAGTAGTATTCCAAAAGAGAGAGTAGGAGGGATCATATGGGGTTAAAAGTAGGCATTATTGGATGTGGATCGATAACAAAATTGCGCCATGCGCCTGAATATAAAGCGAATCCATTTGTGGATGAAATTGTTTTTTATGATCGAAATCCTGAACGTGCAGCAGCGTTAGCAAGCCTGTTCGATGGGACTGTAGTGCAAAGTGTGGATGAATTATTAACCGATCCGACTATACAAGTAATTAGTGATTGTTCTTCGAATGAATTTCATCATATATTTTCTACAAAAGCGTTATTAAATGGAAAGCATGTTTTATGTGAAAAGCCGATCGCCCTTACGATTGAACATGCGAAAGAAATAGTCGATGCCCAAAAGCAATCCGAGAAAAAATTTATGGTAGATCACAATCAACGATTTACTCGCGCGCATCAAAAAGCGAAAGAAATCATAAAAAGTGAAGAACTTGGGAAAGTGCTAACTTTTAGAACAACGTTTGGACACTCTGGACCAGAACAATGGGGAGTGAATAAATCAAACTCCACATGGTTCTTTCAAAAGGAACGTTCTGGACTTGGCGTTGCAGGCGATCTAGGAGTCCATAAAGTGGATTTATTGCATTACTTATTAGATGACGAAATCGAGCAGGTAAGTGCTTTTCAAGGATCGCTAGACAAAGTAAATGAAAACAACGAACCAATAGAAGTGTGCGATAACATCGTCTGTAGCTTAAGAACGAAAAAGGGACGATTAGGGACTGCTGCTTTCTCTTGGACGTACTACGGAGAAGAAGATAACAGCACTATCATCTATTGTGAAAAGGGTATTTTGAAAATCTACCATAGTGATCAATATCAATTAGAAGTAATCACAAAGGATGGGGAGAGGGTACAATATCAACTAGAAAACATCCAAACAAACAACAATCAAACAAATAGTGGTGTGATTGATGCCTTTATTGAATGTATTCGACTTAATCAAACTCCGCTTGTTACAGGGGATGACGCACTATCCTCTCTAAAAGTTATTTTAGGGATTATAGAAGCGGCTGAAACGAATATGGTTGTCACCATTGAATAACAGATGTTGACTACGGTTTCCGTGGCGATTTGGACTGCTCGTTGCTACATAATTATCTAGAGAATAAGAGGGTTGGAGTAAGTGACGTGTTCACTTACTCCAACTCTCTCTTTTAGGTAATCTTGTGGCGAATGCTTGTCCTTCGCGCCACTGCAACCTTGGTGTACATTGTAATTTGGTTTTGGGGAATGAAAGAATCGAAACTATTCTAGTCAGAAAGTAAGTGGCCGAAGATATAATTTCGGCCACTCTTTTCCTTTTTATTAAACGAGGTAACTTCGAACATACAAAGAAATTCTATATGTCACCAATCTTAAATTCAAATCGTTTTTCTGTCTGGAATACTCCTTCGTGAAAAGTTCTTTCCACAAAAGTAATATGATTCTCTTTATCCATAAGTAAAACAGTCGATGAGCGGGTACCATAGTTAGGACTTTTTATAAACAGAGGAGACAGCAATCTTTCCATCTCTAAACCAACACCAGTATTGGGTAGATGTTGATCTTCCGCTGCTGTCTGGTCAGAAATAATATCGAACAATGAATCGATCTGTACCTCAGCTGGACAGGAACGAACATAATCACCTAGTTGTTTCTTACCTTTTGCAACCTTCGGCCAAGGAGTATTCAAAGTATGATTACTCAAACTATGCGTGCCAGGTGGAATTTCATTCATTTCATCTAATATATTGTTGTAGTGAAATAATTGATTGCCGTCACCTATAACTACATTAAAGCCCCCATATTTACCTTTGTTTTTCGCAAGCGTTTGAATAAAATCAACGGAAGCTTCACCATTAGCTAAAAAATCACGCACAATATCCCCTCGTGAAAAACGACCTTTTGCTTCATTAGGATCTCGATAATTCGTTAACGCCGCAAAACGACCGTCTCTTGTCACCCCAAGCCATGTACCCATATGCACCAAATCACGCCCAGCTAAAATACCCGGATAGTCCTTCCAAAAACCAGCTGCCGCTGTTGGTCGCTCATAAAACTCATCCCGATTTGCCACCACAATTAATTTATACACCGGATGCTCCTGAAAATGAAAATTCACTAAGCACATTTCAACTACCCCTTTAAACGTTTTAAGTATTTTAATCATAACATGTGTCAAAAAATTAATACCAGATTTGTGATAGTATCTATATGTATGAGATTGCCTTTAAAAATTAGTATCTTTCCAAGGAGTTTATAACCGACCCAAGTATCAATCAGTAGAACATTATTTGTACAATTGAAATTCTCTTTCGTACTCCATTTACTAACTAAAGTGATCCATTAATTGGTGGTTTTACTCGAATTGATTTAATAAATACTTGGGAGACTCTTAATCTCAATAGTTTAACAAATTAGAAACAGAGGAGTATGTTTGGGTTGGCAGCAATATTAAATTTTAGAAGACCTTTATTTTAAGGAGAGTGACTTATGACAAATGACCGCACACTAATGCTTTATTTCCCTGATGCAAATAACGCATCATCTTTACGAATATTTCAAGATCCTACTAGTCAAATTCGAGGATTTTACTTTACCAAAAGTCAATTGGGTAAAGTCGAATTGTTAGAGTATGCTAATAATCATGCTGTATATTTTTTGTTTTCGGATTCAGATGAATCTAGCGTCTATGTAGGACAAACAGTGAATGGAATTAAGCGCATTAAATCACATTTACGTGAGAAAGACTTTTGGCAGTTTGGAATACTATTTGTTACTGACAACAATAGTTTTGATAAATTGAGTATTGATTATTTAGAGTATTATTTTATTCAAGCGTTCTCAAAAACGCAATATAGCTTAGAGAATCAGGACTTAAGAACAATAGCCCCGAATGTAAATGTTTTTAACCAATCTACTCTCAATTCATTTGCAACACAGATACAATTTTTACTGGAAGCCCTTGGGATTTCATTTAATCCGGTACCTTCAATGGGATGTGATAAACCAGATGATGTCGAGATATTTAATGCCCGAACTCCTTATAAAGCATCAATTCGTCTGGGAGATGGAAAGTTTATACTGCAACAGAATTCTGAAATTAAAGCACCATTAGAACGCACAAAAGAATGGAATGACGGGGGAACATTTTATCAACGTTCATTTAGAAGATATAATCAATTGATAGAATCGGGCAAGGCAATCAAAATTGATGAGAATACAGCTAAGTTAATAGATGATGTGGAATTCAATAGTCCTAGCACTCCAGCAGAACTTTGTTCTGGACGTTCTCAAAACGGGTGGGTATTTTGGATTGGACTAGATGATAAACGAAAGAAAGAGAGTTAATCTAGTAAATAATAATACGAAGGAAGAAACATATCCAGCTGACTGTCTTTCTTTATATTTGTTTCCTATTAGACTATTAAGAACGTATTGTTAGTTAGAAAGAAAATAATGATCAATCAAAGGCAGGATAAATAAAATTCTAACCTTTATTTGGTTCTTAATACAATTAGGGAAGGAATCAACTGCTTTTATTCATCAACCATTATCAAATAAATCCCTTCCATAAATCCGCCGCGTTTTTGTTTCTTGGCTAATCGGATATTTTCTAGTTCATCGAATGTTGCCTCATGGATAGGGAGGGCAGCATGGATTAGTTCCAAGATATCAGCTAGTTCTTCAAGTGCATCTTGTCGGTTCAATGTTTCTTGGAATTCTTTTACTTCTTCAGATAATTTATTTTTGATCTCAGTTAAGTGTTCAGATGAATCTAGAATGCGAGTGGTGAATTTGCTTCCTGATTTTTGGATGACTTGTGGGATTAAGTCTCGGACTAGTTTGTTGTATACTGGCATTTTTTTGCCTCCAGAACTTTTTCTATTTGAATCTATCATATCTTTTTTTCAAAATACTGTCTCCTCATAGCAGAAATAGAATGTCTGAGAGATTTTTAGGGTTACATCCTTGTAAAAGTAAAAGAGCTGCTGAAATTGTATCTTCGGCAGCTTACATTCAATATTAAAAAAATTCCTTTTCATTCATTCCCAAAACCATTAGCACAAGATCTCTAAAGGTTTCAGAGGAGCGGCGTACAAACGTCAGCCATAGGATTACTGGAAAGAAAAAGAGGGCGAAGTGACAAGGTCACTTCGTCCTCTTTTTCATTTTATCTGTAAAGGTATAGCAGATGAACAGTCCAAAGCGACCCGGAAACCGAATGGCCGCTTGTGTAATTAAATCATACTTTTTACTACTTTAGACATGATCGAACCGTCTGCTTTACCAGCAAGTAACGGTTTTGCAATTTTCATTGCGTCACCCATGTTCATCCCTTTTGTAACACCTGCTTCTGTTAGGAGCGCTACAATCTCTTCTTCACTTAATTGTTTCGGTAAGAATTTTTTTAATAGAACTAATTTCGCTTCTTCTTTTTCTATTAGGTCTTCACGTTTCGCATTCTGCGCGCCTTCTAATGCTTGATTTGTCTGTTTAATTTCACGATTTACAATAGCGATTTCTTCTTCTGGAGTTAGGCTTGAACCTTTTTCCTTCTCAGCTGTATCCAGTGCTGATTTTAAAAGTGTCATTACCCCTTTTGAGAGCACATCTTTTTCTTTCATCGCACGTTTTAGTTCTTCGAATACTGTAGTTTTTAACATAATTTTCATTCCACTCTCTTTCATTTATTCGATTTATCTTTTCTGCATTCTCAATCATTCCTTGTTATTATACCAATAAATCGTTACATAGCTTGCCAATGGCATCTTCACAAAGAAAAGAGCTATTAGAATTAAGAAAAAGCTACGTCTTTTGTTTCCTTGGTGTCAGCAAACCACCGCAATACTTGATTGTGGTGATTAATAATTTGTTGTGCAGTCAATTCCTCTGAGTCCCATGTACTATGAGCATCTGTTACTAGCGTAATATCATAGCCTAAGCTATAGGCATTTCTGCAAGTTGTGTCTACGCATATTTCCGATTGGATCCCGACAAGGACTAGGTGCTCAATCTGTTGTTTTTGAAGTTCTTCTTGTAAATTCGTTTTATAAAAGGCATCAGGTGTTGTCTTTTGAATAATGATGTCCGTGAGGTTAGGTTTTATTTCAGGGTGAATTTCCCATAATTTAGAACCATTTTCTAGGTAAGTGTTGTTGTGCTGTATATAAAAGATGGGAATGTGATAATCGCGTGCATTTTCTAAAAGGTGCTTGAGTTTGATTATAAGCTTGGTCGAGTTAAATACAGGATTTTCATCTTGAAACATACCGTTTTGAACATCAATCAACAAAAGGGCAGTTTTTTTCATATCGTTCTCCTCCTAGCATCTTGTTATTGTTAATTATAGATTGGTAGCTTTAGGAATACAAACGAGTGTAATAATAGTAATTATCCTTTTCTATTCTACATAGTATCGATAAAATAATGGATACTATAGTTGTAAGCAAAAAGGAGTGATACTTATGGCAATGTGTCCTTTATGTAATTCATTAAAAGAACTAGAAGTTTCTTGCCCAGAATGTAATACTCGGTTAGATGACTCAGGGAAGGTATCCGATTTTTTAGATCCGTATGGACATTATAACGATGAAGAAACTGTAAAAATGGGTGACGGTTATCCGAATACTGGCCTAGAGTCTCTTAAAAGGCGGTGTAATGGTTTATTTCAGAACGAAATAAAAAACGTTTTTCTAGCAACTAACGATAAAAAAGAAAATCTGAAGGTTTTTTTATATAAGTGAAGGGATTCATTATTTAGCTCTTTCTAATTTACCATGCTAATATTGTGGTATCAGGATTCTAAGAAAGAGGCTAAAACTTATGGAGTGTAGAGTGATTGGTATGTGGGGAGGATTCCCTAAAAAGAATGGCCCTTGTTCGGGATACTTAATTCAGCATGAAGGGTTTTCGTTATTAATTGATTGTGGAAGTGGTGTATTAACGGAATTACAAAATTATATAGATTTAAATGAAATAAATCATGTCATTCTAACCCATTATCATTATGATCATTATAGTGATATAGGAGCGTATTTATTTTCTAGACTAGTGAATACACAGTTAGGTAGAGCTGACGAAGAGTTATGTGTTTATGGGCCAGAAGACGAGTGGATGCAAAAGCAGGTAGAGGATATTGCGTATTCTCGATTTACTTCATTTAACGAAAAGAGTAAGTTCGAAATTGGACCGTTCATATGTACATTTATGAGAAATATCCATCCAGTAGAAACGTATAGTATAAAAATTGAATGTGACAATAAAAGTATAGTTTTTACATCTGATACTAGCTTTAAGCATGACTTAATTTCATTTGCAGCTAATAGCGATCTTCTTATTACTGAATCTAGCTTGTACGAAGGAATGGACGGAGTAGGTTCGGGACATATGACGTCCAAGCATGCAGGGATACTAGCATATCAATCAAGTGCAAAAAAAGTGTTATTAACACATCTTCCACACTACGGTGATTTAAACGATTTATTAGATAGTGCGAAAAAACAAGGAAATCAAAACATTGAGTTAGCAGAGCCAGGAATGTTTATAGAATTATAAAAGCGGATAGAATGAATGTTTTTTTGCACGGACTGCCATTTTTGATACAGTATGAAAATACATTATTTAGCAGCCAGTTGACGGTATATTACCGGCGACTGGCTTTATGTAATTCATTAAAAGAATTAGAAGTTTCTTGCCCAGAATGTAATACTCGGATAAATGACTCAGGGAAGGTATCCGATTTTTAGATCCGTATGGACATTATAACGATGAAGAAACTGTAAAAATGGGTGATGATTATCCGGATACTGCGAGGGATCAAATTTGTCCTCATCTGGTGGTCTGTAATAATTGTGGATACGATGTGGTGAAGTTTATACAAGAAGAGTAATTATAGTTAAGGCAACACCACTTTGGATGGTTGTTGCCTTTTAGAATTAAAGCATTTTTGTATTATCGGTTTTATCTGTCGTTCTTTCTACTTTAGGTTTTATATGTTGTTTGGCGATATCAGGATTCATTTGTATCGTCGCAGCATCTAAATTATTATTCATTGCACCTTGATCATTGAACTGTTTTTCATTTTTGGGGCTTACATCATGTTTCAAGCTACTTTCCCTCCAATTTGATTCGACCTATACCTTAGTTTGCTCTTTAAAGTAGATATAATGTATAGATTAGGAAGAAACATTTTCAACTTGGTACTCAAGTGTAAAAAGTGGTAAAGTTTACATAATTGAGGGGAAGGAGAGGAATGGTATTAGGACATTATTAGAGCTAGTACGAATTATTTTCATATTTTTTATCATCGGTGGCATTCTAGGTTATTTTTTTGAATCTATTTATGTTGAAATGGGCATTGATACTGAAAAATATGGTTGGTTGGTCTTTTTGGCTATTTTTCTTTTGATTTTCGTACTTTATAGAAATAAATTGCAATTTAGCGGATGGTATAAAGGAGCAGGTAGAAAAAAGTTGCCGAAAACAGTGTCTCAAATACTTTTATTTAGTGCAGTTTTTCTTTTAATATTACCGGCGATTCTAAGTATTTCAGTGAACTAGGTAGTGTGGACTTTATATATAATGAGGGGAGAATCATACATAAAAAAAGACTAGATATACGAGTATCCAGTCTATAACTACAAACCGCAGAAAAGTGGTAGGTCTTTAAATTAAACCTTCTATCTCTTTATACTCTTTTAATCGTCTAAAGAAAGTCGCTTGAGTTAGAATGTCTTTACCATTAGCATCTTTTCCGTAATCTTCTATAAGTTGAGCAACAGTGATTTTTCCGTCTGCCTTTATAAATTCCTTTACGGCTTTTTCATAAATCTTTTTATTAACGCTAGGACGACCGAATTTTACACCATTTTTCTTAGCTTCTTCTATTGCAGGTTTAGTCCGTTCAATAATAAAAGTCCGTTCCATTTCTGCTATTAAAGAAAGCATAGTCATAAGTGCTTTAGTCATTTGACCAGTTAAACTGTCTTCATTATCGTTTCTAGTATCTATATTTGCATCAAGAACGACTAAATGAATTTCTTTTTCTTTGAAGTATTCAACGATTGACATAACATCAACCATAGAACGACCTAGACGGTCTAATTTATGAACAACTACTAAATCACCAGTTACAAGACGGTCTTTTAATCTATTCCATTCCGTGCGATTTTTAGCGTCTTTCCCACTCATTTTTTCCGAATAGATATTTTTAGGATCTACACCTGCTTTAGTTAGTGCCTCCACCTGCAATCCTAAATCTTGTTGAACTATGCTTACTCTCGCATATCCATAAGTTGTCCCTGTTGTAATTTCGCTTGTCATGTTGAAATACCCGCCTCTTAAGTTTTTCGATTATTTAACCAATAAAACATTATATCAAATGTCAAAGAATTTTTAGTGTGTAAAATTTTACATATAAAACAGTGTTCATCATTAAAAAGGTTTTATAGAAATTATGTGGAAGTAGTAAGTAGTTTGTAAAAGATGGAAAATAAGTATAGAAAGTTTATACAACAAAATAGAGGCTCTAAGTTTACTATTAAAAAAGAAGTTCTATTTGTTTCAATCATAATATTCCTATTTATTTTGTTCAGTATATTGTCGGGCGAAGACTTTTGACTTTCACGGGATAGTTGAAGGGAGAGGGAGAGAAAGAATGAATACATTTACAATAGTAGGATTAGTGATTGCATTTACAATATTTCTATTTTTAACCCAGTTTTATTTGAAGAGAAGATTTAACATACACAAGTGGAAAGGGTTAACCTTTAAAGAGAGAAATAAGTATTCAATCGCAACCGAATTAGCGATATTTTTCTTATTTCTTTATAGTTATCTAAGTCTGAATGTCGAATCTATGAACTCGGCTTATTCGCCGATTGTTAGAACAAGTCCTATGTTCGGTCTGTTTTTTTTATTGAGCATAAAACGTGGGTTTGAAGAGTGGCTGTTAAATCGAGATCAGAAAGTATACTACTTTGAATGGGTAGGCTCTCTTCTGATTATAGTAGCTTTTTTTATTATTTTTATAGGTGAGCGATGATATTAAGGTGACCTGCAAAGTCGGTTTGCACCGATCTATTGGGTCACCTTAGTTTTATCTGCTGACGATAGGATAAAGGGCTACACTCATATTTCAACTTAAATACTTTGGAGAAATAATTCGCGTCATTAAAACCAGTGGTAGATGCGATTTCACTGACGGATAGGTTCGTTTCCAATAAAAGCTGACTTGCATGGGAAAGCCGTTTTTTATTGACATACTGTTTAAAGGTAATGCCTTTTGTTTTTGAAAAAAGCATACTTAAATAGCTGGCGCTAATGCCTAAGAATTCTGCCATTGTTTCTAGATTTAACTTGTTATCTGTATAGTAAACATCGATATAGTCTAGAGCAGCATTCACGTAGTCAAACTGGCCTTTTTCTTTTTGCAGAACGGCTTGATTCATCACATCCTGGCAGAAGAGGACGAATTCTTGGATGATCGTGTAGAGCACAGGGTGATTTAAAATAATATCAAATAGGCGATTGTATTTTTGCTCCAAATCTATCTTCTTTTCCATCTGGTATTTCAATATGAAGCGCCTCACTTGAGCGAGTATGCTTGTTAAATGGATGCGAATGGAATCTGGCTGATAATACGTATCTATCGTGGAAATATTATATAAAAATTGTTTAATCATTTGCACATCATTTTGATCCAGGCTATTGATCCAAAGACGCTGCTGTTCAATCGTTAAAAAGGGATCAAAATTTGTATAGGTTGGATGCTGACTTACTAAGAAAATCTGAGAGAAGCCGTTTTGGAAACGTAAATTTAATGATTCTCTCAATGCATTATACATCGTTTTAACGGATTGATTCGGCAAATCATAGATGGCGATATTTAAATTTGCGTTGTACGTATTTGACCATTCTCGAATGATCGATTTTGCTTTTTTTAGTAACTCCTCCATAGACTCATCATTGGAAAACGCAACTACTCTCTTTGATAAAGCATAGAACGTAAAGTGCTTTTGTGATTGCAACCAATGAAAAAGTAACTCATTTTGCTCCAAAAATTCTGTTTCAATCATTAGGCAGAAATTAAATTCCTCTAATTGTATAGAGGTTTCCTCTAAGAATAACGCTCGGTACACCGAATTCTGCTCCCCAAGTGGAAGCATTTTTCCACTTTCGTTTAAAACCTGCCTCGTTGCATATGTTAGGTATTGCTTTAACAAATCTAAATCAAGTGGTTTAACAAGTAGTGTAAGTGCTCGTAAAGAAAGTGACTCTAGTGCAGTTTTAAATAGCGGCTCGGCTGTCATTGTGATGAGATGATGAGAATGAAGTGTTAGAACCTTCTTCAATTCATTTGCCTCATCCTGAGCTAGTAACTCGATCTCCAGTAAAATAATCTCTGGATTCTCTTTTTCTATCCACTTTATAGCCTCAACAATAGTTCCTGCCTCGAAAACAGATAAAATGTCTAATTGATATCGCTTGATAAACCAGTGGATTCCCGCTCGTTCGGTTTGGTCGCGATCGATTATTAATAGCTTCATATTGTTCCGCACCTGTCTTTTTTTATGATTTATTCAATTTGAATAAATAATTAATTATAATTACTTGTTTAAATTAATATAATTCCATGCAATATAAAGAAATTCCTCTTTTTTATAACTTTAATCCATATACTTATTATTTTTAGAATTTTACAATTATAAAAAGGGAGTGATGGATGTGGAAAATGTATTACAGAATATTAAAGCACCAACTGGAAGTCAGTTAACGTGTAAGGGATGGACTCAAGAGGCAGCAATGCGAATGCTTATGAACAACTTAGATCCGGAGGTAGCAGAAAATCCGGATGAGCTTGTTGTTTATGGGGGGATTGGGAAGGCAGCTCGTAATTGGGAGAGCTACGCACAAATTATTGAGTCATTGAAAACGTTGGAAAATGATGAAACATTAATAGTGCAATCAGGTAAGCCTGTCGCAGTATTCCGCACGTATGAGCATTCACCAAGGGTATTAATTGCAAACTCTAATTTAGTGCCTGCATGGGCAAACTGGGAGCATTTTTATGAATTAGAAGATAAGGATTTAATGATGTATGGACAGATGACCGCTGGTAGCTGGATTTACATTGGTGCTCAAGGTATATTACAAGGTACTTATTTGAGCTTTGTAGAAGCTGGCAAGAAAGTGTTTGGCAATGCAGATTTACGTGGGAAATTGATTTTGACTGGCGGTATGGGAGGCATGAGTGGCGCTCAACCATTAGCAGGAAAAATGGCGGGGGCAGTTATTCTAGTAGTAGAAGTAGATAAAAAACGTATTGAACGGAAGATAAAAGAAGGTTATTGCGATTATTTAGTAGAAGATTTAGACGAAGCATTAGAGTTGGCAAAGGCGCTCCAGGATAAGAAAGAACCCGCATCTATTGGACTTGTTGGAAACTGTGCAGATGTGTATCGAGAAATTTATGAACGAGACATTATACCAGATTTCGTAACGGATCAAACAAGTGCACATGATCCATTAAACGGATATATACCAAATCATATGTCCCTTGCAGAAGCACTACAATTACGCAAAGATGATCCGAAATTATATGAGCAAAAGTCTAAACAAGCAATGGCAGACCATGTGCAGGCAATGCTTGATTTCCAAACATCAGGTGCAGAGGTATTTGACTATGGAAACAACATCCGTAAGTATGCGCAAGAAATGGGCGTTAAAAATGCTTTTGATTTCCCAGGATTTGTACCTGCTTATATACGGCCATTATTCTGCGAAGGAAAAGGACCATTCCGTTGGGCTGCACTATCAGGTGATCCAGAGGATATTTATAAAACTGATGCACTGGCAAAAGAAATGTTTGCAGATGATGAAGGGCTAGTGAACTGGATTAATATGGCGCAAAAAATGGTGAAGTGGCAAGGGCTTCCTGCACGTATTTGTTGGCTTGGTTATGGTGATCGTCATCGTTTTGCTTTAAAAGTAAATGAAATGGTCGCTTCAGGTGAACTAAAAGCGCCAATTGTTTTTGGGCGTGATCATTTAGACTCTGGCTCTGTTGCATCTCCTAATCGTGAAACGGAAGGGATGAAGGATGGTTCGGATGCAGTTTCTGATTGGCCAATTTTAAATGCATTAGTGAATACAGCAGGTGGCGCAAGCTGGGTAAGCGTGCACCATGGTGGCGGAGTAGGCATGGGGTACTCCCAGCATGCTGGTCAAGTGCTCGTCGCTGATGGGACAGAGATGGCTGCAGAAAAAATTAATCGGGTATTAATATCAGACCCTGGTATGGGCATTGTGCGTCATGCAGATGCAGGCTATGATATCGCGATTAAAACGGCACAGGAAAAGAATGTTCAGATGCCAATGTTAAAAACAAAAGGATGATGATACATGACTTTACTTATAAAAAATGCAAATCAAGTAATTACTCTAAAATCAACTAGTCAAACAGCAAGAACAGGAAAAGAAATGAGCGAGCTCCATATTATCGAAAACGGTTGTGTATTAATAGAAGGGGATCGAATTGTTGCAGTAGGTTCGAAGGAAAATCTTCAAGACCAATATGCAGATTTGATAGCACAAGCAGAAGTTATTGATGCTGCTGGAAAAGTGGTTATGCCAGGCTTAGTCGATGCGCACACACATCTAGTGTTTGGTGGTACTCGTGAAAATGAATTCCAAATGCGCTTAAATGGTGCAACCTATATGGAGATTATGAATGCGGGAGGTGGCATTCACGCAACGACGAAAAAAACGCGTGAATCATCATTTGAGCATTTATATGAAAAAACATATGTGCATCTAAACGATTTCCTGAGACACGGTATAACAACAGTAGAAGCGAAAAGTGGCTACGGTTTAGATTGGGAGACCGAGGAAAAACAGCTACAAGTAGCGAAGAAACTGCAAGAGAATCATGTTATCGATGTGGTGAGCACATTTATGGGAGCTCATGCCATCCCATCTGAATATAAAGAAAATCCGGATGCATATGTGGACTTAATAATTAATGAAATGATTCCAAAAGTGGTAGAAGGAGAGCTTGCAGAATTCAATGATGTCTTTTGTGAAAAGGGTGTTTTCACTCCAGAACAATCACGCAAAATTTTATTGGCTGGTAAAGAGCATGGATTAATCCCAAAAATTCATGCAGATGAAATTGAACCGTATGAAGGAGCAGAGCTAGCCGCAGAGGTAGGGGCAATTTCTGCAGAGCATTTATTAGTCGCATCTGATCAAGGGATACGTGACATGGCGAAGGCTGGAACGGTTGCGGTTTTATTACCTGGAACGGCATTCTTCTTAAAAGCCGCATCTGCAAGAGGGCGTTTGATGGTGGACGAAGGGGTGCCCGTCGCGATTTCTACAGACTTTAATCCAGGCTCATCACCAACGATTTCTTTACCATTCATTATGAACTTAGCTTGTATGAACATGGGAATGACGATGGAGGAAGTGCTGACTGCCACAACGATTAATGCAGCGTACGCGATTAATCGTGGCCAGGAAATTGGTTCACTTGAGGCTGGAAAAAAGGCAGATGTGCTTATTTTGAATGTAGCGAACTATCAGCAACTGCAATATTTCTACGGCATGAATCACACCCAAACAGTGATAAAAAATGGCGAAGTTGTAGTGGATAATGGAGTAATTATTGATCTTAAATAGAAGTAATTCCCGATAGAATGATTTATGACCGTATAAACTAAATTCTGTCCGTATAAATAGAAATGTGACCGTCCGTTTTAGAAGAAAGTAAATAAAAATGCAGACTAATAAAACACCTGTAAAACGAGAGAAAAACTCAGCTTACAGGTGTTTTTTTGAATTGCATAGAGTGAATCCAAATAGAAATTTTGAGGTCAAAAAATCGAGGCTATTTTTACAAATTCAAAGCATAAAATCAATCAACTTTTCTTTATTCCAAGATAAATTATTAGAAAAAATGTTTGCTTTTTGTATTTTTGGGGCAATACATAAATGGTGATTACTGATAACTTGTCATGGAGGGATTCACTTTGAAAATGAAAGTCATATTATTTACAGTAGTATTTATTTTTTCGTTTATTTCGGTAACGTATGCAGCAGAACCTATGGGTACTTTAACTGAGACTAAATCTAGTATAGAACGTTTCGACATAATGAAGGAGCATTTTGAAGATGCTTATGATAGGCAAGGAGCTTCAGAAGAATTACTTGAGCCAAAGGTATACATAGTGGAAGAAGGAGACAGTCTTTACGAGATTGCCATCGAACATAATGTGCCGTTAGATTCTCTGAAGGAATGGAATAATCTCACGGATCATACAATTCACCCGAAGGAAGAGCTCCTTGTAAGTAATGATCAACTAGCGAATTTTACAGAGCCTGCTTTAGCAGAGGGTGAAATGATTGTCACAGCAACGGCTTATACAGCATACTGTTACGGCTGCTCTGGCACAACCGCTTATGGGATCGATCTACGTGCCAACCCGGAAGAGAAAGTAATTGCGGTAGATCCAAGTATTATTCCACTTGGCACAAAGGTGTGGGTAGAAGGCTACGGTGAGGCGATTGCTGGTGATACAGGTGGGGCAATTAAAGGAAAGCGAATTGACGTTTTCATTCCATCCTACGATCATGCAATCGAATGGGGAGTAAAAGAGATTAAGCTTAAAATTATCGATTGATAGCGCACAGTTGATTGCGCTAATGATTCTGTATATAATGAGCTTATACACATACAATAAAAAAGACTGGATACGCGAATATCCAGTCCTACAACTGCAAACCGCAGAAAAGAGCGGTTGGTCCGGTTGAACGCTGAAATAATCGTCCGCGCCTTACCAGTGGGGGACGGTTATTTCTTTTTTACAAAGAAAATAATCAGTGACACAACGATTGAAAAAGCTGCTATAAGTACAGCACTAAGCTGTATTAACAAACTGATTGTCTCGTATAACGTCAATGGCATCACCTCCTTCTAAAGGAAGTGACCAACCGCCCACCCTGCTATGCAATTGTTAATGTATTATACCATAATCACAACGATTGTTTAGAACTACAAACCAGGTCAGAAACCATTATTGGTGTCTAACCTGGTTTTTTGTTACTTAAATTTGTTAAGGAAATTACTTTAAAATACAGGTTTTATTTAATTAAATTAAGAAGTTAAATAGTTTTTCTTTAAATATTATCGAAATTCCTTTAAGTAATTTATTATTTTTAAGTGAATAGTTATAATTACTTAAAAGGGGTTGGGATGATGGATATAATCGATGGGAAGATTTTAGAGGCTTTAAAGCAAAATGGACGATCTACTGCATCTGATATTAGTAAGCAAGTAAATCTTTCTGTACCTGCTGTATCAGAAAGAATTAGAAAGCTGGAAGAGGCAAATATTATTGAACAATATACGATTAAAATTAATCGTGAGAAGATGGGGTTTAAATTACTCGCAGTTATTTTTGTGAATATTGACCATGCAGCTAATATTCAACATTTCAGGGATGCGATTATTCAATTCTCCGAGGTGATAGAGTGTCACCATATGGCAGGCGAGTACGATTACATGCTAAAGGTTCTGATTGAAGATACTTCTAAATTAGAGTTTTTTCTAAATGAGCAATTAAAAACCATTCTAGGGGTTCAGAAATCCAATACATTAATTGTCTTATCTACTTTGAAAGAAATAATGAATAGGTGAATGGGATGATGATTTGGAAAGGATTTCGCTTTGGACTTTTTTTGCAGATAGCTGTCGGTCCTGTGTGTATTTTTATCTTTCAGACGGCTGCTACTTCGGGTTTTTTTATAGCGGAAATAGGTGTATTAGGTGTAACGATTGTGGATATTTTTTATATACTTGCAGCTATTTTTGGGATTGGAACACTACTTAACAAATATAAAAAGCTAAAGAGTATCATTCATTATTTTGGCGCAACTGTGCTCATTATTTTTGGTATAAGTAATATCATTGGTTTTTTTTATAGTTCTCCTATTGTAAGTATGGATCAAAGTGCAGGGAATACTCTTTGGAAAGCACTCCTACTAACTCTTTCAAATCCACTAACTATTTTATTTTGGGCAGGTGTTTTTTCTACGAAAATAGGGGAGGAAAATATAAAGGAAAAGGATTTATATTCTTTTGGTTTTGGAGCGGTATTGTCTGCTTTTATATTTTTAACGATTATCTCCATGTTAGGGACTTATGTAACGATACTATTAGAACCCAAAATGATTATGGGTTTAAACTTATTAGTTGGTATTGTGCTTTTGTTATTCGGGGTGAAAAATCTAGTTAAACATCGCAGAAATAACGTAAATCCAGGTCAACAAGTATGACCTGGATTTTTTTGTTTGAAGAATTAAGCGTTATTTGTAGTTGCCATAGCTTGGCTTATTTTTTCCGACGTTTCTTGTAGTAGTGGTAAGAATTCATCTCGAAGCACATCTTTGGAAATGCGGCCAGCGTGAACGGAGCAGTTGACAGCGGCGATCACTTCACCGTGCAAGTTTCGAATTGGGACTGCAATAGAACGAAGGCCCTCTTCTAATTGTTGATCGACACCTCCCCAATTATTTTTACGAACTTCTTTTAAAACTTCTAGTAACTGTACCTTGTGTTGAATGGTATTGTTTGTGAATTTAGTAAATTCATTTGAAGCAAAGTAGTTCTCCAATTTTTCTTCCGGCAGGTAGGCAAGTAAAACATGACCCATTGAAGTTGCGTATGCTGGCAGCCTTGTTCCTACATCAATGTTAATAGACATGATTCTTTTTGAAGAAACACGAGCTACATATAAAATATCTGTGCCATCGAGAATTGAAACGGAACAGGATTCTCCTGTTTTATTAACAAAGTCTCTCATGAATGGATGTGCGATACTCCATATGTTATTGGAAGAAAGGTACGCATGACCAAGTGTAAGCGTGCGGGCTGTTAAGGAAAAAAAACCATTTGTTGATTCAGCAAAGCCTAGGTGTTCCAGTGTTAGTAGGATTCTCCGGGCAGTAGGTCTACTTAGACCAGTTATTTTGGCTACATTACTAACCGTTAGCGATTGGTTTTTTTGGGAAAATGCTTGTATAACTTGAAGGCCTCGATCTAAAGATTGTATATAGTCTCCAGATTGTTTAAAAACATCTAATTTTTCTATAGGCAAAAATATGACCCCCTGTATTATTGTTAGATGTACGAATAGAATAACCTCGTACGTATAACGTGCAATATTAAAATTAAAAATGCAAGTACTTAATTATTATGAATGCGGTTACATTTCCCATTTTATCAGAATGTTGAAGGTAATACCGAAGGAATTTAATCTAAATTTAGAACATACATATGGAGCTTGTGAGTTGTATAATTACCGCTGGAGGTTAAGTCTAGGGATTACAGAGGGAGTTGCTATCGAAACATTAGTAGAAAATATACAAGATTAATTTGTTTATGGTATTAGAATTCTTCGAAATTAAGTATGATGTAGATTACTAAATGGAAGCCACTTTTTGAAAACAGATTTTAGTTGTTTTGAAAGGTGGTTTCTTTGTGTTTTATTAGAATGTATGGTTTTCAGAGATTTTGGGCAATACTGAGTTCAAATTTAGAGTAATTGAAAGATTACTTGTTAGGAGGAACTAGTATTGAAAGTTAGAAGTATATTGTTGGTACTGTTATTCGTATTTACGACGAATTCTGTCACGCATGCATCTGAGCTTTTTGTTGTCGCCACTAATGACGCAGAATTATCGATCTCTCCTGATCTAATAGAAGAGAGATCAATCATAGAAGAGACATTTGACGTACATTTCCAGGATGCATTAAATCTTTGGGCAGAATTAGATGTGGAACCTGAGCCTCAAACGTATACCGTTGTGAAGGGGGATAACTTGTATAGGATTGCTGAAGCGCACGATATTTCCTTGGCAGCTCTTATCAGTTGGAATGGTCTTACGACTGATTTAATTCATCCTGATGATGTACTAATCGTAAGCGGTGATGAGGAGGACGTGGTAGAGCTCGCTCAGTTGGAGCCAGTGAAACGTGTTGCATCATCGTCCAATGTGGAAAATTCTACGATTGAGGCTTCTCAACCAGTTGTTTCAGCCCCTCCTACAGAGGAGGGGACGGAGATGATTGTAACAGCGACAGCCTATACAGCATACTGCGAAGGTTGTTCTGGAACGACCGCTTATGGAATTGACTTACGTGCAAATCCCGATCAAAAGGTAATTGCAGTAGATCCTCGAATCATTCCACTTGGTTCAAAAGTTTGGGTGGAAGGCTACGGAGAAGCAATTGCTGGTGATACTGGTGGTGCTATTAAAGGGAATAAAATCGATGTATTTATTCCAACATATGAGAGTGCTATGCAGTGGGGAGTTAAAAAGGTAAAGATTAAAGTAATCGATTAACAAAGTGCCTGTGGGATAAACGATTGTTTATTTCACAGGATTTTTTGTATGTAAAATACGGCTGTCCATATGTTTTACTCGAACTTTTATCAATATAAAGCTTGAGAAGATGTTTATAATGATGCATAATGATAAAATTAATATATTGAATATAGGAGTTGTACACCATGTCCTTGGAAGTAAAAGTTAAAGGGAAAATAAATAAACAACTTGATAACAGAGGTCGCTTGTTAGTGAAATGTCCAGATAAGCCAGGTATTGTATCCGTTCTGTCGACATTTTTGCATAATCATGATTCAAATATTATTGAATCAAGTCAATACTCCAGTGACCCAGAAAATGGCACATTTTTTATTCGTATCGAGTATCACTGCGATCATTTAACTGAAAAGTCTGCGAATATGGAGAAGGATTTTGAAGAAATAGCAGCTACGCATTCCATGGACTATGAATTTGCTTATCCAAATGAGCGGAAGCGTTCTGCTATATTTGTTTCTAAAGAGCCTCACTGTTTGATGGAGCTTTTATGGGAATGGCAAAATGGTGATTTAGATACGGACATAGTAGTTGTTATTAGTAATCACGAGGATGCTCGTCCATTTGTGGAAGCATTAGGAATTCCGTATCATTATATTCCTGCGAACAAAGATATTCGAAAACAAGTAGAAGAAGAGCAAATCCGCCTTATGGAAGAATACAATGTGGATCTATTAATCCTTGCGCGCTATATGCAAATATTGACGCCTGATTTTGTGCGCCACTTTGAAAATAGAATTATTAATATTCACCATTCCTTCTTACCAGCATTTATCGGAGCTGGCCCATATGAACGTGCTTTTGAGCGTGGTGTGAAGCTAATTGGTGCTACTTCTCATTATGTAACGAATAATCTGGATGAAGGTCCAATTATTGAACAAGATGTAGAACGAGTAGACCACCGAGACGATGTGACGGATTTAAAGAAAATTGGTCGCAAAATCGAACGTCGAGTTCTCGCAAAAGCAGTAAAATGGCATTTAGAAAATAGAATCATCGTACAAGATAATAAAACCATTGTGTTTCATTAAGTAAACTATATTGACACAAATATGTGAGATTTGTAATAGATGGAAATGCTCATATAGGTTGAATGGGTTTGAGATTCTGTATATAATAAAAGTAGAAACATATAATAGAAAGACTGGATACGCGAATATCCAGCCCTGCAACCGCAAACCGCAGAAAGAGCGGCTGGTCCGAGGTCAGAAATAACCGTCAAACCTTTGCTGAGGGACGGTTATTTCTTTTTTACAAAGAAAATAATCAATGTCACAACGATGGAGAAGGCTGCTAACATTACAGCGCTTAACTGTATTAACAAGCTTGTCATCTGATATGTTGTCATTGGTATCACCTCCCTAGAAGGAAGTGACCTACCGCCCACTCTGCCTATGCAATTGCATTTTTATTATAACATAAATGCGAATAAGTGTTCTATTTTTTAGTAGAATTTCGATTTTTATTGTATAAATAGCTTGTTTGTTAAATGGCTCTTTGCAAAAATGCAAAGAGTCATTTTTATTTTGAGTGAATCTCATAGAAGTAATCTTCATCATGTGAGAAATGGTTGCTCTTCGGTTGAAATTGGTTGCTCTAAGGAGAGAGTTGGTCGCGGTTCGGATACAATTGGTTGCTTATGCATGCGATTTGGTCTCGCTTAGACATTTTTTGCCATAAAATACATAGCTTCTTATTGAAAGTTACTTAATGATGTGAAAGAAATATATTCCGATTAATGAATCTTATATGTCATTAAACTCGTATAAACTAATACAGATTCTTGTTCTATTAGAGTGATGTCTTACTAATTAATGTAGGAGTGATTATATGATATGGATAAGCTTTATATTAATTTTATTGATAGTTTTTGCTTTAATATCGTTAGTTAAACTAATTTTGAGAAAAGTATTCAATATAGATAAAGAGAAGAAAGAATTCTTTTCTAACAACCATATAAATGAATTGCATAGAAAAATTGATAGGGTTATAAGAATAGCTGTATTTATTGCAACGATCTCGGCAACTTTCTATATGTTAAATGAGGATTTTTCAATAAACCTTTTACTATTGATATACTTTTTCAACGTAGTGATTGAATATGGGGTAAGTGCGTTTTTTCAATGGAAATACTTGGATGGATCTAAACAATATATTCTTACTATTAGCGAAGGTGCCATACTAGCGCTCACATTAGCTATAGTGATAGATTTTGATTTACTAAGTTATGTATAACTTCTTAGTCTGAGATATGATTGCTGTTATGCGGGAAATGGTCTCGGTTCTAGGCTTCTTAGTCTCGGCTTCGGGAAAGTTAGTCTCAGTTATAAAGGAATTGGTCTCGAAGTGCCACTTACTGTATGTTAGTCAACCTGAGATTCATTCTAAAATAAAAATCCAGCTATGAAGTGACGCATAGCTGGATTTTTGTTTGATATTAGAACAACTCCATTTGTTCGATTTCTCCAAGACGTTGTAGGGAGTGGGGAGCATGGTCTTGGAAGTAGGCGTGTTGGATTGTTTTCTCTTTAGTCATAATTTGTTTGTCGGAGCCGGTTGCGTTTCGTAAGCGGCAGCTGTAGATATTAACTAGTTGCTGCCATTTGGCTATTGATTTCGGTTATAGAGGAATTAACCTTGGAGTGGATCGTAATAACAAGCGGGCTTCACAATTCCTCCATACTTTTTACATAAGCTTATTAACCTCTCCATACTTGGTTAATGTTTGAAATGTATTATTTGACTTGTAAGCAAATCAAAACAAACAGAAACAAATGGAGGTTCACATTTATGTCTATGAAACGTGTATGGAAGAAAGGTTTAGTTAGCGTATTAGCTTTATCGCTTTTAGCAGCTTGTTCGGATAGTGCAGCGGAAACAACCGTCAATGGGAATGATATGACGTTGGATGAAATCACAGAAAAAGCAAAAGAGGAAGGTGCTGTAAATTCAGTTGGGATGCCAGATACATGGGCGAACTGGGTGGAAACTTGGGAGGAGCTTGAGGCTGAGTATAATTTAAAACATACGGATACAGACATGTCTAGTGCTGAGGAGCTTGCGAAGTTTGAAGCGGAAAAAGATGATGCTACTGCTGATATCGGTGACGTAGGTATTGCGTTTGGACCAATTGCAAAAGAAAAGGACTTGACATTACCGTACAAAACATCTTATTGGGACGAAATTCCTGACTGGGCAAAAGACGATGAAGGCCACTGGGTTGTTGGTTATACAGGAACAATTTCATTTTTAACGGATAAAAATAATGTGAAAAATCCCCCAAAATCATGGGATGATATTAAAAATGGAGATTATGTAGTTAGTATCGGGGATGCGTTAACCGCTAATCAAGCACAGTTTGCTATTTTAGCAGCTGCTATAGCTTACGGTGGAGATGAAAATAATCTTCAACCAGGGATCGATTTCTTTGCAGAGCTTGCCAAACAAGATCGTTTAAAAGGAGATCCAACTGTTGCGAATTTAGAAAAAGGTGAGATTGATGTTGCAATTCTCTGGGACTTTAACTCTTTAGGTTACCGTAATCAAATTGACGAATCTCGCTTTGACGTAGTAATTCCAGAAGAAGGTTCAATTGTTTCCGGCTATGCAACAGTTATTAATAAATACTCGAAAAACCCACATGCTGCTATGTTAACTCGTGAATATATCTTATCGGATGCTGGACAAGAAAATCTTGCAAAAGGTTTTGCACGACCAATACGTGAAAATGTAGAACTTTCTGCAGAAGTAAAAGATTTACTTCTTCCACAAGAAATGTACGAAAATGCGAAGCCAGTAGAAGATCAAAAAGCATGGGAAGAAACGACAAAACAAATTCCACAAATGTTCCAAGAACAGGTGTTAAACCATGTTAAATAACCGCGTAGTACTCATTGTAGTGGATGCTCTTCGATATGACACGGCTTGTACACATATGGGATACATGCAACATTTGGTCGAGCGAGGTGCTGCAGCACGCTATGAAGTTTGTTCGGAAGTACCTTCTTTATCACGGCCGCTATATGAAACTATTTTAACAGGGACGCCACCCATTATACATGGTGTGACTAGCAATAGGACGGTTCGTTTATCGAATCAAACAAGTTTATTCCACTTAGCAAAAAGCAGCGGTAAAACTACCGCTGCAGCTGCCTACTATTGGGTAAGTGAACTATATAATCACGCACCGTTTCGTCACTTTGAAGACCGAATTCAACTAGATACTGAGTTTCCAATTGAAAACGGCTTATTCTATTTTGAAGATCATTATCCAGATAGTCATTTATTTACTGAAGCTGCTTGGTTAATAAATCAGAAGAAACCTGATTTTCTATATATTCACCCAATGAATGTAGATGATGATGGTCATAAGTTTACTGCTGATTCGAAGGAATATCGTAATCGTGTGTTAGCGGTGGATGCGCTACTTTCTGTATTTATTCCTAAATGTTTGGAACAAGGATATGAAGTAATTGTGACTGCTGATCATGGAATGACAAGTGACGGTAATCATGGCGGCAATACAATAGAAGACCGTCATGTTCCCATGTTTGTTTTATCCAAACAGGTGAGAGCTGGATTAAATGAAGGAATCGTTTCTCAACTACAAGTGGCACCTTTAGTTTGTCATTTACTAAATATTAAACCTTCAGAGGAAATGGTTCCACTTCTCTTAGATGGTGTACGTATGCTAAAAGAGGCCTAGCCCTCTTGTCGATTACAGGAAGGAGTGAACGAGGTGACTTCTAAAAAACAATTGTTCGTGTGGGTATTCCCATTTTTAGTGATCATCTTATTGTTTTTCATCGTGCCACTTCTATATATGGTTATTTCTAGCTTTAGTAATAGTGATGGATTTACGTTGAATCAATATGAAACAGTACTTACTAATAGTTATATTTTGCAAGGGTTTAAAAATAGTATTACGCTGTCAGCTGTTTCTGCTTTAATTGCGTTAGTTGTAACGTTATTTGCTGTGTATGCTATTATGCGTTTTTCTGAGCCAGTTCGAGAGAAAGTATTAATTATTTCTAATTTAACGTCAAATTTCTCGGGTATTCCTTTATCATTTGCGTTTATTGTATTGCTTGGCAACAGTGGTTTGTTCACATTATTATTTGAAAAATGGGGAATTGACGAGCTTTCCTCTTTTTCCTTATATAGCTGGAGTGGTTTGTTGCTTATCTATGTTTACTTTCAATTACCACTTTCGCTTATGCTGTTGTATCCGATTTACTATGTAATTCAACAACAATGGAAGGATGCTGCGGCATTACTAGGAGCATCAACATTTCAATTTTGGTCCAAAATAGGAATTCCTATTATGCTTCCTGGTATTGTTGGGACGTTTAGTGTGTTGTTTGCGAATGCAATGGGGGCCTATGCTTCGGCGTATGCACTGACAGGAAGTAACTACAATTTAGTCGCGATACGAATTGGAGCATTGTTGTCAGGTGATATATTCGCACAACCAGAGCTTGCAAGTGCGATTGCAGTTTTGCTTGGCGTGACAATGATTACTGCAATGTTGTTAAGTGAGTGGAGTATTAAGAAAACTAGGAGGAATTTATAGTGAGAAAAAGAGGATTTGCTGATCTATTTTTTATCTTCCTGATTTTATATTTATTCATCCCAATCTTAGCAACAACACTTTATGCCTTTGCAACTAATTGGAATAGGACAGTGTTACCAGAAGGATTAACGTTTAAATGGTTAGCTACTTTGTTTCAGGATGCGAGTTTCATTGAAGCTGTTGGACGATCTGTATTACTATCTGGAGGAGCAGTTATCATCGCTTTATTGTTAATAGTACCTGCCATTTTTGTCATCGTTCTTTATTTTCCAAAGTATGAGAAATGGATTCAAGTGGCGGTTGTACTGGTATATGCATTTCCAGGGGTAATTTTAGCTGTTGGTTTAATTCGGGCATATTCTGGAATTGGAGTGTCAATGGTATTAGTTGTTTTGGGTACTTATGTAGTTAGTATTTTACCTTACATTTATCAGGGAACACGTAATAGTCTGCGAAACGTGAATGCTCGGCAGTTAATAGATGCTGCCGAATTACTGGGCGCATCAAAGGTGCAGGCATTTACGAAGATTTTATTGCCAGCTGTTTATCCAGGGCTGTTTGCAGGGGCGTTATTATCATTTTCCATTCTGTTCGGAGAATTTGTTTTGATTAACCTAGTAGTTGGTTCGCGTTTTGAAACGGTTCAAATTTATCTAATGAAAAAATTAAGTACCAGTGGGCACATCGCAAGTGCGGTTGTATTTGTTTACTTAGTGTTGATGGGCGTATTAACTTTTATCATCTCCGTCCTAACTAAACGATCGAAAGGTGTTGCGAATACATGAGTTATGTAGTAATTGAGGGTCTTCATAAAGAGTATAGCACGAATACGGTATTGTCTAGTATTGATATGACCATTGAAAAAGGTGAGTTTGTAACGCTACTAGGTCCAAGTGGTTGTGGGAAAAGCACCATTTTACGAATTATTGCTGGGCTAACAGAAGTAACAGCTGGAGCGGTAAAAATTGAGGGGAAAGTAATGAATAATATCCAACCGAAAAACCGGGAAGTAGGAATGGTTTTTCAATCTTATGCATTATTTCCAAATATGACAGTGAAAGAGAACGTTGCATTCGGGCTAAAAATGAAAAAAATGGATGCGAAAGAGATTGAACGACAAGTGGAGGAAATACTTGCTATTGTCGATTTGTCCGATAAAGTAAGTGCCTATCCGCATCAATTATCTGGTGGTCAGCAGCAGCGTGTTGCACTTGCGCGAGCACTCATTGTCCGTCCAAAGGTTTTATTGTTAGATGAACCTTTAAGTGCTTTAGATGCGCAGATTCGTAAAAAGTTGCAAGCTGACCTGCGTTCTATTCAATTGAAGCTCGGCATTACGATGATTTTAGTAACACATGACCAAGAGGAGGCAATGGCAGTTTCTGATAAGATTTTCGTAATGAATAAAGGAGCAATTGCTCAAAGAGGTACGCCTACTGAAATTTATACGAAGCCAGAAAGTGAATTTATCGCCAATTTTATTGGAAATTATAATGTATTTACACGTAAAGAGCTAGAGCAAATAATAGGCGAGAAATTACCTGGTGATGCTTTGAAGTTTGCCGTTCGTCCTGAAGCCATCCATTTCGATGCAGCTCCTGGAGATCTAAAAATTATTGGAATTGCGAAAGAATCGGTTATGAGCGGAAACGTTATTCATACGCTTTTTCAAGCAGGTGAACGAACATTTTCTTTGGAGCAGCTTCATCAACGAGGGTATGCAATAGAGCTAGGAAAGGCGTATGAATGCTATATCGCTCGGGAAGATGTGATTGAGTTAATATGACACACTCGAAACTTGAACGATTTGAACATATATTAAGTAGGCTAGAATTTGATGGGAAGATTGTAGTCTCTGCTATTGCGGAAGAGTTAAATGTTGCTCCGGAAACCATTCGAAGAGACTTTGATGAATTAGAGCAGCAGCATCTTTTGACAAGAGTTCATGGTGGTGCAGTCAAGTTTATTAATTTACGAAAAGAACCAGAGTTTTTACGGAAGATGGACATGCATAGAGAAGCGAAACGTGAAATTGCAAAAGTTGCAGCTATGAGAATAAGCGATGGCGATACAATAGCGGTGGATGTGGGTACAACAACGGTTCATATAGCAGATTTCTTAGCAGAGGTGAACAATGTGACGGTTGTCACGAATTCCATTGCAGCAGCTGAAAGGTTTAATTTAGCAATCGAGGAAAAACGAATGACAGGAAAAGTGATTCTGCTAGGAGGAACTACCAATCCTGCACAGTCTTCTGTTAGTGGTTCGATGACATTAGAGTGGTTAAGTAAAATGAACTTGGATAAAGCATTTTTATCGTGTGGTGGAGTAGATGCAGGAATTGTTTATGATTACGACTTAGACGAATCACTCGTATCTGCAAGGATGGTGGAAAATAGTTATAGCTGTATATTGTTAGCTGATCATTCCAAAATGAATCAAAAATCCTTTTATAAGATTTGTGGGTTAAATGAGTTGTCAGAAGTTATTTCAAATGAGCGATATCCAGTAGATTGGCATGGATACGATGGTACGTGGACGATGGTAGATGGAGGTATGTATAAATGAAAATAGATTATCACGTGCATTTGGAGGAAGGCCCTTACTCATTTCGTTGGTTAGAGCGAACTTCCGAAGCGATTGCCTCATTTGATTTACCAGATGGGTTAGAAAAAGGTACGAAAGATTTTGTGACTTGGCAAGTAAATTCATGGAAAAATAGATTGGATAAAGGATGTTATTCGGAAGAGTGGTTGGATCTTTATTTGAAACGTGCGAAGCAACTTGGATTGAAGGAAGTCGGAATAGTCGATCATTTATATCGTTTTCGTGAAACAAGAGATTATTTTGAGAAAAACATGTTGTTGGATCCTGCGAATGATGTAGGAAAAGTACAGAGATACTGGTTGGACCGAGTGATGACCGAGAATATGGATGACTTTATAAACGCCATTTTGTCTGCGAAAGAGAAATGGAGCCGCGAAGGTGTCGATTTGAAATTGGGAATCGAAGCCGATTATTTTGCTGGGTGTGAAGAAGAGTTAGTTGAGTTACTTAGTGAGCACCCGTGGGATTATGTGATTGGCTCCGTTCATTTTGTAGATGGCTGGGGATTTGATAATCCGCAAACAGTAGAAGTTTTTGAAACGATGGATTTGAAAGCATTGTATAACCGATTTTTTCAAACGGTCGAGAAAGCGATTCGCTCGGAAATATTTGATTTTGTCGCGCATTTAGACAACTTGAAAGTGTTCAATTTTCGAGTCGATGATGAAAAGTTTAATAATGAGTGGTATGCGCGAATTGCAGATGCCCTTATGGAAACAGGAACTGCAACAGAAGTGAATGCAGGACTGTATTATCGATATCCCGTGAAAGAAATGTGTCCTAGCCCTGCTTTTGTCCAGATTCTAGTGAAGCGCGGTGTATCGTTTACAGTTTCTTCCGATTCCCATTATCCAGATGATTTAGGGAAGCATACTAGTGAGAATATAGGTATGCTGAAGGAACTCGGTGTTGAGAACTTGGTTGGATTTGATGGTAGGGTGCGGAAGTATAATCGGTTGTAAAAGTAATTGCCTTTATTGTGAGAAATGGTCGGAATTCTGCGGAATTTGGTCTCGGTTCTAAGTTGGTTAGTCTCGGCTTCGGGAAGGTTAGTCTCGGTTATAATGGAATTGGTCTCGAAGTGCCACTTGGTAACATTTATTGGATAAAAATTACATCGCCTGTGTTATATATGAGCTGTATCAACTGGAGATAACTTTATATTATGAGAAATGGTTGCTGTTATGCGGGAAATGGTCTCGGTTCTAAGCTGGTTAGTCTCGGTTATAAAGAAATTAGTCTCGAAGTGCCACTTTGGTACATTAATTGGATAAAAATTACATAACCTATTTCTATATATGAGCTGTTTCAACTGTAGATTACTTGATATTATGATAAATGGTCTCGATTCCAGTTGAGTTGGTCTCGGAATAAGCTTAATTAGTCTCGGTTAACAATTAATTGGTCTCGCTTAGTAACCGATTAGTCTCGAAGTGCCATTAATTGTAAATAAAAACACGCCCCTTTCAAAAAGAAGAGGCGTGTTGACTTAGATTTCGATTGGTTTCTTCGCTCGGATATCGCCGAGGAAAAATTTGCCGTAGGGAATCATTTTTTGAATGACGATGGAAATTAAAATTGGTATGACTAGTCCCAGTGTAGTGAATCCGATTATTCCATATTGGAAATAGTCATTCAAAATAATATCCGTTAATATATGCAAATACATAATTGATATCGAGTGTTTTTCAATATTGGCTAGCCAATTTAAAGGTACTATTTTTGTGAGTCTTTGGAAAAGACCAAGAATCACAATAATAAAAGCTATGGGAATCACTAAGTCTAATACTAGGTGATCATATCTTAAAAACTTCATACTTAAATGGTAGTCAATAAAACCAACTCTGTCCGCAAAGACTGCGCCAATTGCCACAACGCCTGCCCCCATGAGCCAAGGGAGTGTGATGTTCATCCAGACAGATTTTGCATAATAGCCAAGGGCGAAGTAAACAATAGCCATTAACACAACATCCAAATTCCAAAGCATTGGAATCGTTTGAGAAGCTTCGTCAGGTGCTCCGCTAATAACACGCATTGCGAAGATACTTTCAAAATGTGCTACAAGGTAACATGTTGCTAGCAAAATTATTTGTTTTACACGGCTTAAATGTTTTGTCATCCAAATGAATAGCAAATAAGTGAAAAATAAAGTAGTTACAAACCAGAAAACGCCATAAGCTCCACGAGCGAATCGCCCTCCTATAACTAATGTCGATAAATCTTGCAAATACCAAGACAAATCGAAGTTTCCTAACGATAGCTCCATTCCATATCGAATTCCAGTAATAATCATTAGGAAGAATAAATAAGGGACCATCAATTGTAAAAATCTCTTTTTAACCGTTTTATTGGAGCTTTCATCTTCTGAGATTTCTTTAAAAAACAGTCCGCTTAATAAGAAAAATGCTGGCATGTGGAACCAGTATATATATTTTGCAAGTGGGAAATCTAATTCTCCAGGATAATGACCGATCACAACTAAAATCATTAAAAACCCTTTTGTCACATCTACCCATGTTAATCTCTTTTTAGACATATTACATCCTCCAAGCTTTGATCTCCATGTTTATTTATCCATTATAAGGTGAATATAAACGTATATTGTGTTTCAATTATATTACAATAACGTAGAAAGGAGACTGTAAAATGTTGGATGTTGTATGTTTTGGGGATAGTATCACCGCTAGAAAAGAAGGATATCCTTCCCCTATATTGACTCACAAACTAACTTCTAAGCTCAAAAACTATCGATTCATCAACGCTGGTATATCCGGAAATACGACTGCTCAAGCAATGGAACGATTTGAAAAAGATGTACTTGCTAAAAAGCCTGACATAGTGACCATATTGTTTGGTGCCAATGACTCTTCCTTACATAAGTTTGTGGAGCTTGATACATTTAAGCAAAATATAAAAGAATTCACAAAGAGAATTGGACCAGAAAAAACGATTTTAATTACCCCTGCACCAGTAGATGAAGCTCTTCAACCAAATCGATCCAATGAACGATTAAAGCAATATGCTCAAGCCGTAAAGGAAGTAGCAGCAGAAACAGGGAGTCATACGATAGATTTTTTTTCTGTACTTTATTCAAAACCGAACTACAAAGAGCTATTAATAGGGGAAAAGAATGACGGTCTTCATTTTGGTAAAGCAGGATATGAGATCTTATCAGATTTGATTGTTCAGAAGCTAGAGGAGATGAATGAAAGTAATCAATCGCCTGGATTTTTGCGGAGACTGTTTCGAAAATTGTTCAATTAATAAGATGCTACCCTCTTTACAGTTTGTATTTTTTCAATAGGTATTGGAAAAGATAGGACTGAGTATGTGAAAAAGGAGTGGAAGGCATGTTACAGTTACAGACGGATCTAGAAGGTAAGAAGGCGTATTTTGGTGATTTGAAGAGTCGCATTCAAAGTCTCGGTTATTCAATCGGTGGAAATTGGGACTACCATAAAGGAAGCTTCGACAATGTTTTACATCGAGATGGTGGAGAGACGATTTATTTGCGACTACCTTTTGAGGTTTTAGAGGGTGATCTTGATCACCATGAAGCGTATATCCGTTTTCAAACGCCATATGTTATTAAACATGTGGTAAATATGGGATTGGATACAGACCAGAATTCCTTGCTGACGTCCTCGGGTTTTGATCAATTTCAAGATCCGGTAGACAAAGATGGTCACATTGAGAATAAAAACAGGTGGGCACACGCTGGTGAGCAGGCTGTACAACAAGTAGTTCAATATTTAAATTAAATAATATAGACCATTTCGCTATTTAGTGAAATGGTCTTTTTAATTCCAACAATTCACCTAAAGGAGTGCATACTTACATTCCGGCGCATATTTCTTTATAATAGAAGTCAAATAGTTATGTACTGGAAAGGACAGCGGCCGAAATGATGTTTGAACGGATAATTAATTCGGAGCAAGAAACAGAGGAACTTGCAAAGCAGCTTGCTGCTCTCTTAAAACCATCAGATGTGCTCACGTTAGAGGGAGATTTAGGAGCAGGCAAAACGACCTTTACAAAAAGTGTTGCCAAAGGACTTGGCATTACACGGAATGTGAATAGTCCAACGTTTACAATATTGAAGCAATACGAGGGTCGACTACCTTTGAATCATTTGGATGTTTATCGATTGGCAGATAGTGATGAGGACTTAGGTTGGGACGAGTTGTTTTACGGAGATGCGGTAAGTATTATCGAGTGGGCCCATTTAATAGAAGCTGATTTGCCGCCAGAGCGTTTGGCTATTGAGATACTACGCCTGGAAGATGAACAGCGAAAGTTTGCGTTTACTCCGTTTGGAAAACGTTATGAACAATTATGCGAGGAGCTTTTTGAATGATTTGGTTAGGAATAGATACATCACATACGCCGCTTGCGGTTGCTGTAGTAAAGGACGATCAAGTGCTTGCAGAGTATAAGTCGTCCCTTAAAATTACGCACTCAATCGGAACGATGCCAGCAATTGAAGAGTTATTGAAAAAGGCAGATATTAAACCGAATGAAATAGATGCAATTGCTGTTGCGAATGGTCCAGGTTCTTATACAGGTGTGCGTATCGGAGTAACGATTGGAAAGACTCTTGCGTGGACACTGAATATCCCGATTGTTTCGATATCGAGTTTACAAGTGTTAGCAGGCAATGTTCCGTTCTTTTCAGGGGTCGTTTGTTCCATTATGGATGCAAGACGCGGTAATGTGTTTACAGGAATTTATATGAATGAAGAAGTAGTGAATGAAGCGCATATGTCTCTAACAGAGCTACTTCAAACATTGGATGAAATGGGGCAACCGGTTTTATTTGTCGGAATGGATGTTTCGATTCATTGGGAACAAATTAAAGAGGTACTTGGAGACAAAGTGCAACGGGTGAATGCAGCGTTTAATCTGCCGAGTGCAGCTGTTTTAATTGAACTAGCTAAAAAGCAAGAAGCATCTGATGTGCATACGACTGTACCAGAGTATTTACGTGTAACAGAAGCTGAAGCTAATTGGATGAAAGAGCAGAAGAAAAATGGAAATTAATTATCGAAGAATGACTATAGAGGATATCGATCAAGTCTTACGTATAGAGCAAGAAGCCTTCACACTTCCTTGGACAAGAGAAGCGTTTGAACATGAAATGACGACAAACTTGTACTCCTATTATATTTTGGCAGAGACAGAAGAAAAAGAAATCGTTGGCTATTGCGGAATGTGGATTGTAATGGATGAAAGTCATATTACAAATGTAGCGGTAACTGAAAAGATGAGAGGTCTGAAAATTGGAGAGGGCCTCATGCGCGAAGCCATTCGAGTTGTGCTCGAGCAGGAAGTTGTTCTTATGACATTGGAAGTACGTGTATCAAATGATGTTGCCAAAAAATTATATTACAAATTAGGTTTCCAAGACGGCGGAATACGAAAAAATTATTATACAGATACTCAAGAGGATGCTCTTGTGATGTGGGTGGAATTTAAATGACAAAAGACCAATTTATATTAGGAATTGAAACGAGCTGTGATGAAACAGCTGCGTCTATAGTGAAGAATGGTAAGGAAATTATTTCGAATGTGGTCGCTTCTCAAATCGAGAGCCATAAACGTTTTGGTGGGGTAGTTCCAGAAATTGCTTCCAGACATCATGTGGAGCAAATCACGATAGTCGTGGAAGAAGCGTTAAAGCAGGCGAACATGACTCCGAAGGATTTGGATGCAGTAGCAGTAACGGAAGGTCCAGGATTAGTAGGTGCACTTTTAATCGGAATAAATGCAGCAAAAGCTTTTGCCTTTGCAAATGGACTTCCACTTGTGGGCGTTCATCATATCGCTGGCCATATTTATGCCAATGCGCTCGTTCAGCCGATGGAATTTCCGCTTCTGGCATTAGTAGTATCTGGTGGACATACCGAGCTAGTATTAATGAAGGAAGACGGTCAGTTCGAGTTAATTGGTGAAACACGAGACGATGCAGCAGGAGAAGCTTACGATAAGGTTGCTCGTGTTTTGAATCTTCCTTATCCAGGAGGACCACATATCGATCGACTGGCGACTGAAAGTGATGGGGCAGTGCCGTTTCCAAGAGCTTGGCTAGAAGAAGGATCTTATGATTTCAGCTTTAGTGGATTGAAATCTGCCGTTATCAATTATCAACATAATGCGGAGCAGCGTGGGGAGGAAATCAACCCAAACCATTTAGCAGCAGGCTTCCAAGAGAGCGTAATTGAAGTGTTGACTGCAAAAACACTAAGAGCAGCACGTGAGTTCGATGTGAAACAAGTTATTGCAGCGGGTGGAGTAGCAGCTAACAAAGGCCTTCGAAAATCATTGGAAGAAACATTTACTAAAGAAAACATCCCTTTTTATGTCCCACCAATTTCATTGTGCACGGATAATGCAGCAATGATAGCTGCAGCAGGAAACTCTAAGTTTTCGGCAGGTCAACTTGGGGATATGTCGATGAATGGTCGACCAGGGATGGAATTAAATAGTTGGAACTAATTTTCATTTAAGCACATGAGCTAAAGTTCTACTAGCTTTCACCTCGTGTTACGTGCTTTGAAAGCTAGTCTGGAAATACGAAATCCTCTTTTCTTCGACAAGAAAAGAGGATTTTTTTAACAGGTTCATTTCCAGTTGTCAATAGAGAACATTCGTACTTATGCACATTTTGTGGATAAGATGTGTATAAGGTGGTGAATTTCAATATATAGTGTCACATTTATACACTTTCATGTGGAAAACTATCTTTCGAATCTGTGGACAATGTGTATAAGTCTGTTGATATGTTGGTATTGCTTAGTTTTTTATGTGAATAAATTTGTGGAAAAAAATTATTATAATTTTGCACTTGACCAACATATATGGGCATGAATCGACAAATTATTATGGGTGCTTCATGGAGGTATGCTGATTACTTTTTCTTTATGATATACTGCCAGTGTGGTGGAAGGTCGTAAGTCTCTATATGCTTAAAATCAGTAAGACTAATTCTACTCGGAGTTATAGTAAAAGTTAACTGGTCTTTTCCAACAGGAATGTGTGGACCGACTACCGGAGTAACTTCAATCGTCACTGAAAATATATACCCACGATAACCATTAGTTCTTTCCATGTTTAAAATTTTTATTTGATACGGATAAACCATCGGGGAAATAAGAAGGGAATCTGAATAATAATTTGTGATCGCCTTATCGATATTTGGTGAGAGTAAGGATAAAAATAAATCCATCATTAGTTCTTCTTTTGACTTTTCTTCTGGTTGATAGTAATTTTGTGCAGGCTCATCAATAGCTCTATTTGAATGAACTAATATGGACGGTGGTAAAAGAAACAGAACAAAAGAAAAGACAAGTAATATTTTTTTCATCATAACGCCACCTTCATCATTATTTTGTTCAGAAAAAGTTAACTTATTTCCCCAAAATATTAGTGAATAGATAAAAAGTTTAAACGCTCAACGTGAGCTATACATAAATCAATGTTTCTGCGTGAAAAATAATTTGATATAAGGACGTGATTTCAATTTTTGCGATTGCCCTTTTTATACTTGCAGGATTAGCTGAAATTGGTGGTGGTTATCTCATTTGGCTATGGTTAAGAGAAGGTAAGCCGTATTATTGGGGTGTTTTGGGAGGTGTGGCATTAGCTTTGTATGGAGTAATTGCTACATTTCAAACTTTTCCATCGTTTGGCAGAGTGTATGCTGCTTATGGTGGTGTGTTTATAGTTCTTTCTGTATTATGGGGCTGGGGAATTGATAAGAAAACACCAGATTTTTATGATTGGATAGGTGCAGGTATATGCATAGTTGGTGTGTTAGTCATGCTATTCGCTCCGCGTCATTAAAAAAGGAGTTAAATAACAAGCAATCGGATGGTTTAGTTAAATAATCGGATGGTTATCAACTATAATCGGATGGTTTCAAGCAAAAATCGGATGGTTTACCGGGATAATCGGATGATTAACCAAAATAATCGGGTGGTTCCTCAATTCAAACAAAAAAGTAGTGTAAACCATTCCTCGGTTTACACTACTTATTTCATGAAACGATTTCTTCTAGTTGCTCTTGCAACTCTAACCATTCGTTGGACAAATTATCTTGTTTTTCTTTCCATTCATCTAGTTCTTTTTGCAATTGTTGTACAGCTTCGTGGTCTTGGAAAATTGCGGGGTCACAAAGCTTTTCTTCTATAGAAGCAATCTCTGTATCCACTAATGGAATTTGAGATTCAAGTTCTTCCAGTTGTCTACGGAGTTGGCGTTCTTTTTTCTTCGCTTCTTTATCAATCGTAGAAGTGCTTGCCTTTACGACAACGGCTTTTTCTATTGCTCCTGCGCTCTCAAGAGCCAGCTCTTCTAGTTCGAGTTTCTTTTCTAAATAGTAATCGTAATCTCCCAAAAATAGTGCTGCGTGATCATTCGATAATTCAACCACTTTCGTAGCGATTCTATTAATGAAGTAACGGTCATGCGAGACGAAAAGAATCGTTCCTGGAAAATCGAGCAATGCATTTTCAAGCACTTCTTTACTATCTAAATCTAAATGGTTGGTCGGCTCATCTAGCACTAACGTATTTGCTTTTAACAACATTAGCTTTGCTAGTGCAAGTCTAGCTTTCTCTCCACCAGATAAGGTAGAAACGGTTTTTTGAACATCGTCTCCACTAAATAGAAAACGACCTAATACGGTACGGACATCTTTTTCATTCATAAGTGGCCATTCGTCCCATAATTCAAGAAGTGCTGTTTTATTGCCAGTGAGAGCAGCTTGTTCTTGGTCGTAATAACCAAATTGGACGTTTGTGCCGTATTGAATTTTACCGCCTGCACTTTCTAGTTGTTTCATAATGGTCTTCAATAAGGTAGATTTACCGACACCATTTGGTCCGACTAGCGCTATTCTGTCCTGCTTATATACGGAAAAAGAAATATTTTTAGAAACGGATTTGCCAGGATAGCCAACAGAAACTTCTTCGAGTCTTAGTACATCATTTCCACTTGGCCGATCAATCGAAAAGCCGAAAGAAGCTGATTTTTCATCGCCATCTGGAGAATCCATCCAGTCTGTCTTCTCAATCACTTTGCGTCTCGATTGAGCCATTTTGGTTGTGGAAGCACGAGCTAAATTTCGATTGACAAAGTCTTCGAGTTTAGCTTTTTCCTCCTGCTGTTTTTCGTACATTTTTTTATCACGTTCGTAATTTTTTGCTTTTTGATCTAGGTAGCTACTATAGTTGCCGACATATCTAGTGACATTATGGCGAGATACTTCATAAACAAAGTTTACGACTTGATCTAAGAAATAGCGGTCATGGGACACGATAAGAATTGCGCCACTATAGTTTTTTAAGTAGTTTTCCAAAAAGTTCAGTGTTTCAATGTCCAAGTGGTTGGTCGGCTCATCCAATATAAGTAAATCGGGTTTGCTAAGTAGCATTTTAGCCAGTGCCAACCTAGTCTTTTGTCCACCAGATAATGCTTGTACAGGCTTATCATAATCCTCAGGGAAAAACTGCATTCCGTGTAAAATAGAACGGATATCTGATTCGTATCGATAACCGCCTGCTTCTTTAAAATTAAGCTGTAGCTCATCATACGCAGCTGTAACTCGTGCATAGGCATCGGAGTCCTCGTATACAGATGGATCTGCCATTTGCGTTTCTAAGGAACGAAGCTCTTTTTCAGATTCGATGAGATGATTAAAGATGGACTTCATTTCTTCCCATATAGAAAGTTTTGATTCTAATCCGGCATGTTGCTCTAAATATCCTAATCGAATGTTCTTAGGCATAATGATATCGCCGGAATCATACGACATTTCTCCAGCTATTATTTTAAGTAAAGTAGATTTTCCTGCACCGTTTCGACCTACAAGGGCTACCCGATCTCGGTCTTGAACCTCTAACTTTACATTAGTTAATATATCTTCTCCGTTAAAGGATTTTGTTACTTGATTGACTTGTAAAACAATCACGATGATTCGCACCTCAATTCTATCTTAAGTGTAATAGATAGGACTTGTCGTTGCAACGCTGTAGCATTATAATGAGGTAATGTTAAGAACGAAATTGGAGGGTTTTTGATGAAACCTGAACTACCGAGAATACCTCAAGCAACAACGAAGAGGCTTCCATTATATTATAGATTTTTACAAAGTTTTCATAATGCTGGACATAAAAGAGTATCATCACAAGAGTTAAGTGATGCGATGAAAATAGATTCCGCTACTATTCGAAGAGATTTCTCGCACTTTGGAGCACTTGGCAAAAAAGGTTATGGATACGATGTTGCTAACTTACTCCAGTTTTTTAGAAAAACACTCGATCAAGATGAAGCTGCAAATGTGGCACTTATTGGAGTTGGTAGTTTAGGAACTGCTTTTTTAAAATATAACTTTCAAAAAAACCATAATACCAAAATTGTAGTTGCTTTTGATACAAAAGCTCCGATAGAGGGAATGTTTGTAAGTGATATTCCTGTCTTTCATCCGAGTGTCATGGAAGAGAAGCTCGAGGAGCATGGTATCGAGTTGGTTATATGTACTGTTCCAAGTCGCACGGCACAAGAAGTAGCTGATCGATTAGCAAAAACGAATATTAAAGGGATTCTCAACTTTACCCCTGTCCGATTGACGGTACCTGATACAATTCGGGTCCATACAATCGATTTATCAGTTGAAGTACAAACCCTAATTTATTTAATTAGAAATGAACATAACGAATAAATTGAAAGCCTTCTACCCAATACTGATGGGTCGAAGGCTTTTCTTTATGTCTAGAGGTCAAATTTTCTTCCCCTAACGAACGATTTCTTTGGGGGGAAGAACATTTGCTTGTCGGAGGCCCACACGAAGTGGGTCATACAGTCGTTGCGACACGATGTCGCGAACTTAGACTGTATTCCTCTTTAGAGGCGCTTGCGCTTTTCTTTATGGCATTTGAGAGTAAGTTTCTAAGAACTTTTGTATAGTTTCTCCGTAAAACTGAAAGAGAACGACAAATCCATTTAATAGCATATGGGAGATGATAGATGCCACTATCCGCTTTGTCTTATGGTAAATAAAAGCGAATATAAACCCAGAAACAGCATATAGTAGTATGTGCGTAAAGTCGAAGTGAATGATTGCAAAGACTATAGCACTGACAGAAGCGGCTACGAAGAAATTTGTTTTTGGAAATAAAGAGCCGAAAATGATTCGGCGGAAAATTAGTTCCTCTAAAATAGGAGCGAAAATAACAATTGAAAAGATTGCCCAAGGAACAGCGTGAGCAATTTCTATAAATTGTGCTGTATTTTCGGATCCCGGTTCAACTCCTAATTTAAGTTCAATAGTAGCTGCAACACCTTGGCCTAGGAATACAAGAAAGAAACCGACGACTCCCCAGCCGATAGTTTGCCCAATAGGTGACTGTTTTCCTTTTAAAGGTCGTAAAAAGTTATTATCTTTTCTAATTAAAAGGAGTGTAACCAGTGTAGCAATCCCCATACTTAGGAACACCCACCATCCAGAAGCAACCAATGGAGGATTTTTTACGTCCATAGACTTAAATAGTATAAGTAGAAGTGGTGCAAAGATTGCTCCAGAAAGCTGCATCACGCAGTAAACAATTAATATATACAAGCCTGTTTTTTGTTGTTTCATACATTTTAGTTCCTTTCTAGATAACAATTCTCTTTTTATTGTAAAGGAAAAAAACAATAAAGGAAAAAGTTAACCTTCTCACTTGCAAAATGTTCTGTGATTAATTATTATTATAAGTGTGTTAGCACTCAAAGAGACAGAGTGCTAATAATATTAAATTCTACTATTTTAGGGAGGTAGTTTCACTTGTTAAGACCATTAGGTGATCGTATCGTAATCGAATTAATCGAAGCTGAAGAAAAAACAGCATCTGGCATCGTACTTCCAGACTCTGCTAAAGAGAAGCCACAAGAAGGAAAAGTTGTTGCTGTAGGTACTGGACGAGTACTTGAAAACGGAACTCGCGTTGAGTTAGACGTGAAAGATGGGGACCGTATCATCTTCTCTAAATATGCAGGAACAGAAGTGAAATATGAAAACAACGAATATTTAATATTACGCGAAAGCGATGTACTAGCTGTAATCGGCTAATAAAAACGAGATTATCATTCAATAATTAGGAGGTTATAAAAACATGGCAAAAGAAATTAAGTTCAGTGAAGACGCTCGTAGTGCAATGCTACGTGGAGTAGATAAACTTGCAGATGCTGTAAAAGTAACACTTGGACCAAAAGGACGTAACGTAGTTCTTGAGAAAAAATTCGGTTCACCACTTATTACAAACGATGGTGTAACAATTGCTAAAGATATCGAACTAGAAGATGCATTTGAAAACATGGGTGCTAAATTAGTTGCTGAAGTTGCATCTAAAACAAATGATATTGCTGGAGATGGTACTACAACTGCTACTGTTTTAGCACAATCTATGATTCGTGAAGGATTGAAAAACGTAACAGCTGGAGCTAATCCAGTAGGTATCCGTAAAGGTATCGACCTTGCAGTTGCAGCAGCAGTTACTGAATTAAAAGCAATCTCAAAAGAAATCGAAGGCAAAGAGTCTATCGCTCAAGTTGCTGCTATTTCTTCTGGTGATAATGAAGTAGGCGAATTAATCGCTGAAGCTATGGAACGCGTTGGTAACGACGGTGTTATTACAATCGAAGAATCTAAAGGATTCACTACAGAGCTTGACGTGGTAGAAGGTATGCAATTCGATCGCGGATACACTTCTGCGTATATGGCAACAAATACAGATAAAATGGAAGCAGTGCTTGATAATCCATATATCTTAATTACAGATAAAAAAATCTCTAGTATTCAAGAAATTCTTCCAGTACTTGAGCAAGTAGTACAACAAGGTAAACCTCTATTATTAATCTCTGAAGATATTGAGGGAGAAGCTTTGGCTACTCTAGTTGTTAACAAACTTCGTGGAACATTCAATGCTGTAGCTGTAAAAGCTCCAGGGTTTGGTGACCGTCGTAAAGCAATGCTAGAAGATATCGCTATCCTAACTGGTGCTGAAGTTATTACAGAAGACTTAGGATTAGACTTAAAATCAGCTAACATTTCGCAACTTGGACGCGCTTCTAAAGTTGTCGTAACAAAAGACAACACAACGATCGTTGAAGGTAACGGGGAATCAGAACGCATCGCTAGTCGTGTAGCTCAAATCCGTTCACAATTAGAAGAAACAACTTCTGAGTTTGACAAAGAAAAACTACAAGAACGCCTTGCTAAACTTGCTGGTGGTGTAGCGGTTGTTAAAGTTGGAGCAGCAACAGAAACGGAACTAAAAGAACGCAAACTTCGTATTGAAGATGCTCTAAACGCAACTCGTGCAGCTGTAGAAGAAGGTATCGTATCTGGTGGTGGTACTGCACTAGTGAACGTATACAACAAAGTAGCTGAATTAGCAGAAACAAAAGAAGGCGACGTAGCAACTGGACTAAGAATCGTACTACGTGCATTAGAAGAACCAGTTCGTCAAATCGCAAACAACGCTGGTCTTGAGGGATCAATCGTTGTGGATCGTTTAAAACGCGAAGAAATCGGTACTGGTTTCAACGCAGCAACAGGCGAATGGGTAAACATGATGGATGCTGGTATCGTAGATCCAACAAAAGTAACTCGTTCAGCACTTCAAAACGCTGCATCTGTAGCTTCACTATTCTTAACTACAGAAGCAGTAGTAGCAGACATCCCAGAACCAGCAGCTGGTGGAATGGGAATGCCTGATATGGGTGGAATGGGCGGCATGATGTAACTTCCACAGGATGTGGTGGCTTAGGCATTGCAACAGGATGTTGCGGTTTTTGCCTAAGTTCCTTAATCCAGGATGTTGTTCACTCGGACGTTGTGACGCGATGTCGCGCTTTTAGTCCGAGCTACTCTTCCCATCAACCCCTTGATATATAAGGGGTTGTATGTAAGGTGAAAGTGAAATGCTAACATTTTGCTAACATATAGGATTATATTAGAGGCTTCTCATTAGTTGTGCAAACTTTTGGGAAGCTTCTTTTTTCATTTCTTTTGTCGCGTGGAGATAGACATTCTTTGTGGTAGGGACGATTATTATTGACTGGATATGCTCGATATATTTAAATAATGTTGTTGTCTTAAGCCAAATGACCATATTACTTATAGTTATTGTTTCATCAGTCTGGGAATTTTTCTAGCTCACTATTAAATCGATGTGTTGGTTATTGTATTATAGATATTAGAACGACTGTCTCAATAAATATTTATAAAATAAAAATTAAGGAGAATTACATGGCCTGGAGCAAATTGAAGCAAAATCTAGAGAGCTTTCTCTGTCCTGCATTATATGGAAGAGTTGAATACCTTGCAACCAGCTACCGTTATTTACCTGATAAAGCAGGACTTTGTTATATTGCGGTAGATAAAAAGAATGTACTTAATATGAGTGATAAAACTACCTTTATCAGATGGTATCAGACGGAGCTGGAAATTAAGAATGATTCAGATATCCAAATTCCTATCAACAATGAAGAAATTGAAGCGGTAAGAAAAGAAACCAAGGGGATAGTTCCGGAGGATCGTCTACAAGTAATTGCAAGGAGTAGAAAATTATCAGAATATGCAAAGGCGCTTTTGTCAGCGCAGTCATCATTAAGTAAATCAAATTTTATCGTTGTAGCTAATAAGTTTTTATCCACTTCTATAGAGGAAAGCATAGAGAGCAATGATATCCTATTGAATATTCTAGCTTTGGTGGACAGACGGGTTGGGAAAAAACGAATTTTAAACATGAGTGAGAAGATGAAGTTAAAGCATCCAATTGTGCAGTATTTTTATGAACTACGGCTTAGTACGTTATGATAAATAAAAGTATTAGATGCCAACCGGTTATGGTGTGTATGATTGTACATATATATATGAATTAACACGAATGTTTGTAAACCAGGAAACCTGCAAGGATTTACATAGAAAATAATAGGATGGTGCTTCTATGATTGGTATGGGCTATCGGACGATAAAGACTGCTGTAGGAGCAGGGCTGGCAATTTGGATTGCGAGTTTATTGGATTTGGAATTTGCAACATTTGCAGCAATTATTGTTATTATGTGTATCGAGAAAACGAAGAAAAAGACATTAATTACAATTAAGGATAAATTCTTTGCCTCTCTTTTATCTTTGATTCTTGGTGGTTTGTTCTTTGAAGTATTAGGTTATTATCCCATTGTCTTTTCCTTATTTATTTTATTATTTGTTCCAATCCTCGTAAGAGCTCACATCCAGGGTGGTTTTGTCACAAGTATGGTTGTCGTATTACATGTTTATACGGTAAAGGATGCTAACTGGGCTATGTTTCTGAACGAGCTCTATATTATTTTAATCGGTATGGGAATTGCTCTTCTCGTCAATAGTTTCATGCCAAGCTTCAAGCGGGACATTGAAATCTTTAAGAAGGAGATTGAACAAAAGTTTGAAATTCTTCTCTTTGAACTCTCTGCCCATTTAAGGGATAATATGCGAAGCTGGGATGGGAAAGAAATACTTGAGGTAGAAGATTTGATTAATCAATCCAAAAGCATTGCCATTCAAGATGTAGAAAATCATCTGTTGCGAAAACAAAATATAGATTATTATTATCTGGAAATGCGAGAGGATCAACTGGAACTCCTAAAACATATGATGAAAATCGTTGCTATTTTCTCTTCATCCAGCCTAGACGTCAAACAGAAAGAAATGTTTGCGGAGTTCTTGGAGAATTTAAGTCGGAATGTTCATTCGGGAGATACAACGGACATTTCATTAAATGAGTTAGAGGAATTAAATGCCTTGATCAGCAAGATGGAGTTGCCAAAGACAAGAGAAGAATTTGAAATACGGGCGAATCTATTTTATTTGATTTTTGAAATGAAAAACTACTTAAACATAAAGAAAAAACTTTTTGCCAAAAGAAGTCGATAAGTCGATAGTGGAAGGAGCTTGTGAGAGAGGATATTCAGATGATGCATCACGATTTCATAAAATAAACAGCGGATATCGATTATATAATACTCTGTCGATATCCTGTTGATTTTTAATATATTTTCTGGATTTGGGGTGCGTAAGGAGCAATGGGTTTGAGAAATTCCACTGAACGACATTATTTATATTTTAGGAGGATAAAAACTTCCATTTTACATTAATCTAAAGTTGAATTGTGGAATTGATTTTCAGCTAGGTGTTTTGGGCGGGGAAGATTTGCAATCAGTTATCAGAGTATACGGCGAGTTTGCTCCTTATACGAAAGTTAACAGCGTTCAAGAGCTTTTAGAATCAATGGCTTCATCATAATGTTGTGAAAGTGTAACTGGCTGTTTCTGAATAAGAGACAATCAGTTTTTTTTAGGATCTACAATAAATGTTAGGGTCTTCAAACAATTATGTTCATAAAAAATGTAGATGAATACACGCACGAATGTTATTTGTCTACCGTACTAAAGGCACGTCATAAGATGTCTGAATATAAAAATTTATCAAATAACTATAATATTGTTTTAATAATATTTACTTTCGGGTTTTATTTGTAAAGTAAAATTGGACATTTTTATTCAAATTCTACGGGGTGGGAAAACACAGAAATATCAGAGAGAACTAATATGAAAGCATAATTATTTTTTTTAGAATAGAGTGGTTTGGGCTTTATATAAAATTTCATTTATTGCAAAATTCTTTAAACACGTAAGGGAACTGTCATTTTTCTTAAACGGAGTAACACAAAATGGTAACAAAGCTTTGTTATATTCTAGACAGGCAGATGATGGTGCTGCCGGAAAATTTGAGTAATAATCTTACTCGTGCTGATGGGAGGTGAAACGATAAATAACGGAATTTATGAAAAATCCATCCTATCAGTAGAAAAAAATACGAATTAGGAGAGATCAAGTAATGAATAAAAAACAAATGGATTCTAAGAAAGCAAATAAAAATTTGTCGAAAAAAGTAGCGCCACTAGTAATGTCAACATCAATGATGGCTGCAGTCTTTTTGGCAGCTGGTGCACCTACTTCTGCAGCAGAGCTTGATACAAAGGGCGTTAATCCTGAAGTTATTGAACAAGTGAAAAATCATGGTCAAGAAGTATCTGCATTAGCTAAAAGTCTACCAGGTTCTCCTGAAAAAGGTAAACTAGTTAGCAAACTAGCTCAAGAAAATTCCGGCAAAACTAATGATGATCCAAATGATGATTCAGATGATAATATAGATGAAACAAATAATGATGGGCCACAAGAAGGTGAAATAAGTGATGATACATCAGCAGCTGAAGAAGAAGGAACAGAAGAAGAAACAGAAGCACCAGCAGCTGAAGATGGCCAAGTAGGTGATGATGAATCAGCAGCTGAAGAAGAAGGGACAGAAGAAGAAACAGAAGCACCAACAACTGAAGATGGCCAAGTAGATGATGGTACAGAAGCAGCTGAAGAAGACGTAGCAGAAGAAGAAACAGAAGCACCGATAGCTGAAGATGGCCAAGTAGAAGATGGTGCAGAAGCAGTTGAAGAAGACGAAGCAGCTGAAGAAACAGAAGCACCGATAGCTGAAGATGGCCAAGTAGAAGATGGTACAGAAGCAGTTGAAGAAGACGAAGCAGCTGAAGAAACAGAAGCACCAACAGCTGAAGATGGCCAAGTAGAAGATGGTACAGAAGCAGTTGAAGAAGACGAAGCAGCTGAAGAAACAAAAGCACCAACAACTGAAGATGGCCAAGTAGAAGATGATACAGCAGCAACTGAAGAAGATGGAACAGTTGAAGAAACAGAAGCACCAACAGCTGAAGACGGCCAAGTAGATGGTGATGCAATCGCAGCTGAAGAAGAAGGAAAAGCTGAAGAAACAGGTGCACCAACAGCTGAAGAAGGCCAAGAAGATGGTTCACAAAATCAAGAGGATGACTCTAGTACATGGGTAGATGAAACTTATCAATTTATCGGTGATGGCTATCAAAGTGTTATTGGATACTATCAAACCTTTATTGAACAAAAATTAGCTCAAACAAGTGAAAAATCTGAAAACGTTGAAGCAATTGATGTAGTATCCGATAAATCTACTGATGCTGGTGAAACAGATACAACAACTTTAGAGGCAGATACATCCCAAGATATCTCTGTTGATAACGCAAATACAGGTCTAACGAATGATACTGACGTTAATCTAGAAAGCCCAGTCGTTGTAGAAAATCAAGATCAACCTTCTGATGTAGAAACACCAGAGCAAGAAACCGTAGAATCAGTGGAAAATACAGTATCAGATCTTGAGGAACCAGTACAACCAGTAAATGAAGAAGTAAGTTTGGCTACTGAAACAGAACAAACGAGTCAAAATGAGGTAGAAAAGGAATCAGACCAAAACTCTTTAAAGGATAAACTGATTGGATACTATCAAGACCTAGCAGCTTCATTCTCTAACCTTATAAACTTCCTAAAATAAGAGGGACTCTCTAGCATAATCGATCGTAGTATAAGAGTATAGTGGCTTTGAACTAAATAATAAGAGGAAGGGGAATGAATATTCATTTCCCCCTTTTTAAGTATATTGTAAACAAGACTTCCTCAATTCATGGAATTGAAAAGAGACCCTTTTTTATGTGTGAACAACAAAGTGAAATGGCCAACCAGAAATAAGCTGGTTGACCATTCAAAAAGATTAAATTCAATTGGGGAGTCTTTTTATAACAATTTTAGACCTCTTTGCTATCTATTGAGATATCTTATCTTTGACAGATAAATAGATTCCAATAGAATGTGGAAAATAACGTAACTAATTATTTGTTTTTTGGTTTAAATGTTTTACAGCAAGTATCTGCAGAATTGATTGCTTCTTCTGTACGGTTGAAAAAGTCGAATTCCTGAGCAAACTCTGAGTCGTACTTTGACTGGGAATCAATATCTATTTTGATTTGATCAGCTCCGCAAATATTTCCTTCCGCATGAAATACACAATTTGCTACAGAACAGTTAACTTCTACAATCGGCATACGTCTACCCCCTAAAGTTGAATTTAAAATTTAGAAGAAATAACCATAAGATTCTCTCTTCAAACTTAGTATGTCCAAATTGGGTAAATAGTATGTATAAAATTATTCGCATTCTAAAAAATCATATGGTTTTCGTAGTTTTGTAAAAAAAATACATTGTTTTTAATATTAAAAGGAAAAAAATAATAAATTTTAAGATAATATTTACTAATCTTTTTTATTTTTTAAGAATTTATTTTTTTAGTATGATTCTAATTAATTAATCTAATAGATAATATTGCCAGTTAGTATTATGTTTTTTTGGGGTAAAATATAAATATGAGAAACAGTTGATAACTGAAGAAGATCTCCCTTCGTTTTTCTCATGAAATTCCATAGTAATGGAATTGGAGGCCTCACTGTTGAAGAAGTGAGGCTCTTTTTTTGTCAAAAAATTTATACTCCAAAAACGAAGAGATTATCACTAATTGAATTAGTGATAATCTCTTTTTTCTTTCTGAAAAGTAGTATGTAAAGGTTGAATCTGTTTAAATAATTTCTTTTTCCATTACAACATGTGGAATGCCTGCTTCAAAGAAGACGTCCGAAACTGTCTTATACCCTAAATGAGTATAAAATTTTTCAGCATGCGTTTGACCATGCAGCATTAATTTATTTATATTTTGTCGTCTAGCGTATTCTTCGATTCCTTGCATTATACATTTACCACTACCGCGTTTTCGCTTATCAGATAAAACACAAATACGTTCCACCTTACCTATACCGTTTACTATACGGAACCGACCAGTTCCTATCGAGTTTTCAGCATCGTATAGTAGAAAATGAACTGAATCATTTTCGAACTCATCTATTTCTTCTTCCATCGGTACATGTTGTTCATGGACAAAAACTTTTATCCGAATATCAAAAGCCGTGTCTAGTTCTTCTTTAGTTTGGACAATCTTCACTTTCAAAATTTTTCAACTCTCTTTCTTAAGCACACTTATACTCATCATATAGGAGATTGTAGCTTATGTGAAAATATTCTAGTAAAAAAAATGATTATATTTCTAATGTCTATATTATTATGATTCATGAAACTAAGTACAGGGTAAAGAATAGGAGAAGATAATAAGGAGGTAGAATAATGGATCATTTAAAAGCACTCGGTATCAAATTTGTTATGATTGCAGCGGTTCTTTTAATTATATTAACCCTGTTATTCGATGTTCCTTTCATGGATACCATTTGGACTAGTTTAATTTTAACCATTTTCGCATATGTATTGGGTGATTTTATTCTCTTTAGATTGGCTCCAAAGCGATTGCGTAATATTATGGCTACTATTACTGATTTAATCATAAGCTTCCTTGTCATTTGGTATATGTTAATTGCTCTAACAGATGCTAATGAGAATCTAGCAGTTGGTGCTATCATATCTGCAATTGTTATAGCTTTGGGAGAATTGTTTTACCATAAATACCTTGATCGAACAGTTTTCGTGGGAAAACATATATCAAAGTTGGATGAGGTTAAAATTAGATTGGGGATTATAATGTGCCCGATTGACTCTCGTGTTAAATGATGCTATATTGAAAATATTCTTATAAAAGGTGTGGTGAAGTATGTCTGAAGTAGGTATGAACTAATACTGATTTAGTTTAATAAGGCTTTTAAGAACTGGTTATATTCCAGTTTATTTAAGTATGCCTTGTTTCACAGTGTCTATGAGCATTGTGAATACCTACCTTAAAGACCGCTTCCTTTTCCATATATTCGTTTAACATACAAGTATGTTAGATCGAAAAGCATGGCGGGATTTGTCCTGCCATGCTTTTTTTTCTTTCATTGCTTGTTAGTTGATGATTAAATGCCTGGTGCAAATCACTAGGCGTGTGCCCGCAGGAGCTTTCTATCCATTTTACGAATTAACGTGAACTTGGAATGGTAGGTGAGATTCTTGCGGGCATTTTTTTATTAATGATAAGCAAGTGTTTTACTCAGAAAATTGTTCAGGCGCTGTCGCCCAAGGTCAAATGCCAATTTGCTCCTGCGCAAAGCTTGTCACAGAGGAGCGTTTCTGCAGGGGCTAGCAACTAAACGGGAGCTTTCTGTTTTTAAATTTAAGGAGGGTTACACATGAATATGATGACATATGAAAAATTACAATATGACGAATTAAAGGAAATGGTGAAATCACACTGTGTCAGTAGTTTAGGCAAGGAATTACTTGATAAGCTTCAACCAAGCACGAATATTAAGGTGGTACAAAACAGGTTAAATGAAACGACAGAGGCAAGAAAGCTATTGGATGCTGAAAGTCATCTTCCCTTAAAAGGTGTTTCCAATATAAACTTGCAAATGGAAAAGCTTGAAAAGGGAATGATTTTAAGTCCTTCTGAGTTAGTTGCTATATCTGACTTCTTGAGAGGATGTAGAACGATAAAGAAGTTTATGTTGGATAAGGAGTTTTTTGCTCCAGTTCTCCATTCTTATTCTCATTCCATGATGGAATTTAGAGATATCGAAGAAAACATTAATTATTCTATAAAAGGGAATAGAGTAGATTCGGAAGCGAGTAAAGAATTGAAACGAATTCGAAATCAAATAGATAAAGTCGAAGATAAAATTGAAGAAAGGTTAAATAAGTTTTTGAAGAGTAGTGCTAATAAAGAGTATATTCAAGAATTTTTTATAAGCAAAAAGGATGATCGTTTTACAATTCCTATAAAAGCTTCCTATAAAAATCAGGTAGCTGGTACAATCGTTGAAATGTCTTCCAAAGGATCTACGGTGTTTATTGAACCTGCTGCAATTTCAAAACTAAATGCAGAATTGGCTGTGCTTAAAGCAGAGGAGTCTATAGAGGAGTACCAAATTTTAGCGACTCTTTCAGGTAGTGTTTTAGAGGAAAATAGACAAATAAACATCAATATTGAACTGATTGGTCAGTATGACATGATTTTTGCGAAGGCGAAGTTTAGTAAAAGAATGGATGGAATCGAGCCGAGGTTAAATAATCATGGATATATTAAACTGACGAATTGTAAGCATCCGCTTTTGTCTGGAAATATTGTGCCGTTAGATTTCGAGATAGGAAAAGGTTATCGTAGCCTAATTATCACAGGGCCAAATGCTGGTGGAAAAACTGTCGTTTTGAAAACGATTGGAATATTAACATTAGCTGTCATGTCAGGATTTCATATTTCGGCCGATGAAGGTACAGAAATAGCAGTGTTTGATCATCTTTATGTAGATATTGGTGACAATCAAAGCATTGAAAACTCCCTTAGTACTTTTTCATCTCATATGAAAAATATCTCAGAGATTATGAGTGCGTCCACGAATAACACGCTACTACTTTTTGATGAAATTGGAAGTGGGACCGAACCGAATGAAGGAGCCGCACTAGCCATTGCTATCCTGGAGGAATTTTATCAAATGGGGTGTATTACAGTGGCTACCACTCATTACGGAGAAATAAAACGCTATTCGGAAATTCATAGTGACTTCATAAATGCAGCAATGCAATTTAACAGTGAAGCGTTAGAGCCGATGTATAAGCTTTTAATAGGTAAGTCAGGAGATAGTAACGCGCTTTGGATTTCAAAGAAAATGAATTTACGTGAAAAGGTACTGCAAAAAGCACAGCACTATATTGAAAATAAAAATTATGATTTAGAACGGGTAAGAGACAATAAAGTTAAAAAGCCGGTACAAATCACAACTAGGGAAGAGCACACTTATGAATTTGAAATAGGGGACAGAGTAAAAATAATGGAACAGAACGATTCGGGAATTGTGTTTGAGAAAAAGGACAATTTCAATAATGTATTAGTGTTCTATAATAATGAAATTATAAAGGTGAATACAAAAAGAATAGAGCTTGAAGTAAAAGCTACAGAGCTTTATCCAGAAGGATATGATGTCAGTACTTTATTTATAAGTTACAAAGAACGGAAATTCCAACATGACATGGAAAGAGGATCTAAAAAAGCGTTGAAGAAAGTTTCTAAAGAAATAAAGAAAGGGCAAAGTGAATGCTGATTTGTTAAGTATATATAAGTAAGATCGGGTAAATATAATAACGATTGAATTTTAAAAGGAGGTAGAAGCAATGAATGCACAACGCGCAGAAGAAATTGTTTTTTCGCCTGATATGATTAATGTAACCTATAACGGTGAAAATATTTATATTGAACATGTAGACAAACAAAATGGAAAAGCGACAATCCATTCCCTTGATGAACCAGAAAATAAACAAAGTGTTTCTGTCACAAGCTTAATGGAACAGTAACATAGTTGCACTTACGTATAAAAAAGCACCCTATGAGGGCAACTGAAAAACTCTTCGAGTTATCTCTTAGCGAGTATGTGAACGAAATCGTTCACATACTCGCTTTTTGTCTGGAACCGTTGTAACTCACAAATAATGGGGGTGCTTTTTTCCTAGCCGAAAATACGCAGGAAAATTAGTTAAAAATAGATAGATATCTATAATCTAGTAATATATAATTATCCTTGATAGGGACTTGCATTATTTAGATGTAGGTACTTATTCCGAAAAAGGCAAATTTGTCGAAAGATGAAGACGCAAAGTTTCAGACCTAACGCCTAACGGCTATGGTGGCTGAACTACCGAAGGATATGGATGAAAACTTGAAATAAAGTTCAATTCACAGTTCTTCCTTGTATTTCTATTTTTAATAGGAGAGAGGAGTTTTTTTATGTCCAATTTTAAAGGGAATTTGCAAAAAACACTGCTTGCATTTATGTTTGTTGCTTTCATTGTATTTCTTGTAGGTGTTAGTCCTTCATTTGCAGAAACGAATGATTCCACGACAACAGTAGAGGATGACTCAGAAGTGGAATCTGGAGTTACGGATGATACAAATGATACGGAAGAACCTGCATTATTACCCGGTGATTTTTTCTATTTTCTTAAATCATTGCAAGAAAGTGTTCAATTGGCTTTCACATTCGATGACATGAAAGAAGCAGAATTGCTTAGCGCATTAGCGGAAGAGCGAATTCTAGAAGCGACAGCATTATTTGAACAAGGTGATGAAGAGAAAGCAATTGAAATACTACAACTAGCGATTGACCAACAAGACGAGGCATTAGATAAGTATAAAGAAAGTGTAGAACAAGACAATCCGGATGAAGTTACTAATGAAGATGATCCTGCTGTTGAAGATGATGCAACGGGAGAAGAATCCGAAGTAGATTCGGCTTATGCTGATTTAGAAGCAAAATTCTCATCAAATCTTCTTGCTTTACAAGCAGCATTAGAAAAAGTAGAAAATACAAAAGCTAAAGAAGCACTTGCTAAAAATGTTGTAAAAGCTGAAGAAAGATTGGCTAAAAAGATAGAGAAAAAACTAGCTAAGCTTGAAAAAGAGAAAGAAGAAACTTCAGAGGAAGAAGCCACTGAATCTGAGGAACCGATAGAAGAAGTAGAATCAGATGATGCTGTTGCGGATGAAAACACAACAGATTCAAAAGAAGAAGTACCTCTAGAAGAGGAAAATGAAGTACAAAAAGAATCTACGGAACAACCAGTAACTGCTTCAGCGGTTATGGTACCTAAAGTTACAGATACTAAGACACCAGCTGCACCAAAAGTACAAGATGCATCTTCGAAAGCTGAGGAGAAAAAACAAGAGGCCGCTAAAAAAGTGGAAGAAGCAAAATTAAAAGCCGAAGAAGTAGCTAAAAAAGCTGAAGAAGAGAAAGTAAAAGCAGAAGCTAAACAAAAAGAAGCAGTAGCGAAAGTAGAAGCTAAGCAAAAAGAAGTAGCAGCGAAAGTAGAGGCTCAACAAAAAGAAGCAGCAGCAAAAGCAGAAGCTAAACAAAAGGAAGCCGCGCTTAAAGCTGAAGAAACGAAAGCAAAAGCTGAGGCTAAACAAAAAGAAGCAGCAGCGAAAGTTGAAGAAGAGGCTTCAAATGCTGCAGCAAAGAAACAAGAAGCAGAGGCTAAACAACAAGGAAATAACGACAAGGAAAAATCGAATAACGGGAAAAAAGACAAAGTGGAGTAAATCCCCTTTGTCTTTTTCTTTATTAAAAATAATATCTAAATTTTCAGTCATTATAATCTATAGTGTTACACGATGCACCTGTTCTTTTAAAATCTGTATATTTCCAAGTACGTTCTGTGAGATTTCTAATGTAGCTTCAATTGCATTAGCTTTTTCGTCAGATAATTGGTAGATAATGTCGTTAAATAGAAGTTCCATCTCATCTAGTACAGCTAAAGCAGAGACATTATATAGTCGTACATTTTCATATTTCCCAGGTTCAAAAATGGCTGTATCGATATATGGTTTAAAATTATTCAGCATTTCAGGAAGATTCGCAATCATTCTACCAAAACCTTTTCGGAGACCTTCCACAGTTACTTCCATCTCCTCAAGAGGTTCTAACGCACTTTGAACAGCTCTTCTAACTCTTTCCTCGTAATTAGTAAACAAACTAATGAGTAAGCTTACAGGGTTTCCATACAAACCGACGTTTAAAGCAGCCTTAACTGCGATAATAATTGCTGACAATGCAGTTTCTATTAAAAATAGCAATGCTTCTAAGCCCAATAGTATTGGAGTTAATATGGATATTCCGATTGCATTCATATGATTATGGGCTAGCTCCACTTGAATTTCTTTTATTTTCATTCCAACTACTACATAGGAAGAAGACTCAATCGTAAAAACTTCTGTATTTTGCACGGAATCTACGCCATCTTCTAAAGTAGAACCTGAATGAATAGAACTTGCCAAATTACGGTCTTTGTTGTGAAAAGAAATTGCTATGTCATGAACCTGAGTCTCGTAAGCATTTAATTGTTTATATACTTTATCCTTATTTTCATTGACGATGTTATAGTGAGCGTTTAGTTCCCCTACAACCGCATCTACAAAGAGGTCTTTCCCTCCTTCAAATAACTTGGGAATATCATGCTGAACAATGTTCTGTGCGTTTGCCACTAAGTTATCAACATCTACTTTTAACTGATGTAAATATGCTTTTGCAGGAGCGAAGAGGCCTTCAACATCTATATCAATCGAAAAGATAAATTCAATTATTTCTGCTGGCTTTGAGTTTAAAATGCTATTCAGAACTCTACACCTAGCCTCTGCTGAATTTAGAAGTAATATAAGCTCATCTATGCACTCTTTAATAATCATTCCTGTTTTAGCAATACCATTAAATACCGGATCGCCAGCAAGCTCTTCAAACATATATTGAAAAGTTTCCTGCAGCCTCGTAACTCGTTGATTAAATCGAGCACTTTCATCCGAGACTATGCTTACAGAATTTCCGATATAATCTCTGACATTAGTGATACGGCCTTTTACATGATCCCTGATTCCATCGGAAAGCAACAGCATATTTTCCTTGTTTATTAGAATCTTTTCAGTCTGTCCACTATACAAAGGAGAACCGGTCCATATACTAGTTACAATATGATCATCAGCTCCTACGTAAATAAATCCATGTCCAGGCTCATCTTTTATGCCTATTTCTATTTTAAAATTTCCTTCTGTATCTGCTTCTACGTAGCCAGTATGATTGGACCCTAGCATTGAGAACATTGGTATTCCATTGTTTATTCCGTATTTATTGCCTGGAATTCGATCTCCCATTCCAATAGACTCTTCTGTACCAGTTAGAAAATCATACTTACTATAGTAATTTGTAATGTTGGTATAATCTTTAGTAGGATCGACCATACCAGATGGAAGTATTGCAGGATTTAACGTCACGGCTTTTACTTGAGGATTTTCGATGGCTACAGCGTTCGTTAAAGCACCAGCAAGTGAATTTCCTGAGACAGAAGAAATGTCCCCATATTTATTGTTCATCTGCTGAAAATAAGCTTTTGCATCATGAATTTGAGCGGGGGGAACGTCGCTTAACAGCTTTGTATTAGTCCCAATCCAGTCTTTGTCAAGTTGTTCGCTCCCGACAAATACAACGGATAGCTCTTTCGTTTCAAAATTTTGAATGGTTAATGCATCTAGCCCGGAGGATGTATCGTAAAGTGTATGAATAACATAAAATTCTTTTCCATTAACTTGTAGGATATCATTAACTTCGTATTTTTGATATGCATGATAACCTGCTAGCTCCACTAAATCTCTGTCATTCGTATTCGGACGAGTTACGTTATTTATAATAGTCATAGGTTATTTTCTCCTATTCCTTCATAATTTCATTAATCGTAGTTTCCTCTATACTGTTATCTTTTGAACCATTTCCGTACTTACTATTAATTAAATTATCGTGTAATAAAAGAGTATAAGCACCCCTTGGCAAACCATCCATACTTTCGATTTCAGATACTATCTGTGAATAGGTAACTTTATCTGGTTCCACATCCTTTTCTTTCATGAATAGATTGATAGTAATTTTTACAGCTTCTGTTTCAAATTTATTTTCATCAAGGAAATTTCTGAGCTCTTCTTTACTTACATTTTGGTTTTCTAAGTACATAGAGTTAAGATGGTCGAAAACGTCAGTAAAAAAACTCATATAGTAATAGGGAGTCGAGTAACCAGAATCCGTTTTTTCTACCGCCTCTTTAGTTTTACCAACAACAGGGTATTCTTTAGTTATTTGGTTCATAAAATTATTTAAGTTGGCTATTTCCTCATCATAAGCCATTGCAAATAATCCGCCTGATAAGGCATTTTCTATTTGGCCTTCCTGTGACCACACGCTGTCTGTTTTTACTGTTTTACTTTGTAGATCTATCGGAACAACAGCAAATGTATGAAAATGTGGTTCTCCCACTGATTCTACGAATACTGAAACACCATCAACTGCACCTACAAAGTTATGGACAATTACTTCCGTTTTATATTTTTCACTGAAGAACTTTTTTACTGCTACTTCAATTTCATCACGATTTGCTTCTGCGATTTTATCCGTTTCCTCACCATTCCTCAATGCATATCCTTCACCTGTATACTCCTGAACGCTCACTAGGTTTTCAGTCTTTAAAGCAATTCCGTGACCTCCTGTTGCGGCTACTGTTTCTTTTTGAGAGCTTTTTGTATTCTCAGTATCCATGTTACATCCTCCTATTAAAACGGTTATGCCTAGTCCGAGTACTAAGGCTTTTTTGTTGCTTCGCATATAATTACCTCCTAACGTGCAAATCTTTCGCTCTAAATATCCTATTTTTACTAATTGTATAAAAAATTTTAGATAACTGAAAACATATTCCTTATATTTTATTTGAATTTTGAAAAAACAGGTGAAAGGATATGACTTGTAAATAGCTAACGAGGACTTTTGTTTTATAGTTCATTGGGACAAATATACTTATACCTTTTTGTTTCAAAATGATATTTATAAAATATTAGCCCCTGTTAGGTTAATCGATTATTAACAGGGTACAATAATTGATGAGCTTTAACTATTGTAAGGAGGAATTTGAATGGACGAGAAAATGGGTGGCATTGAAGTTGGAGAAATTCTTACAGTTCTAGATGAAGAAGACCGTGAACAAGAAATTGAAGTGATTGGTATGTTGACTATTGAAGAAAAGGAATATGCGGCAGTTGCATTTGCGGATGATGCCCAAGAAGAAACAGTCGAAGAAGTGGATGTGTTCTTTTTCCAAATTATTGATGGTGAGGAGCTAGCGGAAATAGAAACGGACGCTGAATTTGAGAAAGTATCCGCTGCATTTTTAGAAGCACAAGAAGAAGCAGAAGACTTTGATGAAGAAGATGAATAAACGGTTGTGAAGAGAGGATATACTCCTCTCTTCAGACTGTTGACAAACTCTCGCATTCTTCATTGCTCTTGAGCACAGCTCTTCGCAAACAAAATTGCTTACACTTCGTTGTAAGCTCATGAACTTAAGATCTATTCGATTCCGCCTCAGGATTATATCGAGAGGATGATGGCTATAATCCTTCGCGACAACCTGTATTATCTTGAAACCGATTGTATTTTTTCATCTCATTTATTGTTTCTTCTACTTCCATTAGGTACTGGTCGAATACCGCATTGTTACCTGATTCGGTAAAATTCTGTTTATCAATAGAATTAAGCAACGCAAGGACCCCTTTAAATTTAATGTCATCAAAACCAGGGACCTCAGATTGGCCCTCGATTTCCCCTTTTAGTATGATTTGTCTTTGTTCATTTTCCATGTGAAATATAAACTTCTGTATTTCATTTATTTCCATTAACTATCTCTCCTAAATTTTACTCATTACTTTACATAATATATCCGAAAGTAACGGTATTAACCCCCTCAATGGAGGAACAATAGGATTTATAGAAATTAAGGAGGTGACATCCATGAATGCTGATCGAGCTCAAGAAATAGCTTTTTCGAAAAGTATGTCTAATGTAACATTTAATGGAGAAAGGGTTTATATTGAACATGTGGACCGAGATAAGGATTTGGCAACCATTCATTTCATTAATGATCCAAATAAAAAGGAAAGTGTTTCAGTTACGAGCTTAGTTGAACAATAAGAAAATCACTATTGAACTGCACCAAAAAGAAGGTGCAGTTCTTTTCGTGTATATAAAGTAAAACGAAATCGGTATAAAATAGTATTTATTGTATAGTAAGAAAAGCTATGGTAAAATGAAATTCACTTTAAGAAATGGAGGTTTTCCTTTTGACAGCATCTATGAGACTAAGAAACCAAACTTTGAACCGTTAATTGAATATGGTCAAGGGCTCTGCCTAAGTGTGGAGTAAATGGGATTAGTCTGTCTCTTAAGGAAAACTTTATTTTACGTTTAACAAAAAAAGAGAGGGTGAATCTACCCTCTTTTTTTGTTGTCTAAAAATAGTAGTGTATGTAAATATTCGATTTGAGCAAAAAAGACCTTAACCATTTACTTTTCAATGCAGGAAATATATAGAAAAGGTCGTGAATAAGATGAATACGGAATATGAAAATTGGAAAAAGAATATTATTATCTTTTTAAGTAGCCAGACGATATCCCTTTTTGGTTCCTCACTGGTTCAATATGCGATTATGTGGCATATAACACTCACTACACAATCAGGAATGATGATGACACTATTTATATTATGTGGATTCATCCCTACATTTATTTTATCGCCTTTTGCTGGAGTGTGGGCAGATCGATACAATCGGAAGGTACTCATTATCTTATCAGATGGACTGATTGCTATAGCAACTCTCATAATGGCAATTGTCTTCTTAATGGGATATGAGGCTATTTGGCTATTGTTTGCCATGTCAGCTATTAGAGCGGTAGGAACAGGTATTCAAGGTCCAGCAGTAGGGGCTATTTTGCCGCAAATTGTTCCAGAGGATAAGCTGACGAAAGTAAGCGGAACTAACGGAAGTATACAGGCTATTATAATGTTCGTGTCTCCTATGGTGAGTGCGGCATTGCTTACGATGGCTACATTAGAAATCATTTTCTTTATAGATGTGGTAACTGCAGCTATAGCGATTGTAACTTTACTCGTGTTCTTAAAAATTAAGGTACATGCAAAGGCATCCGAAGCACAAACGACAAGCTATCTTAGTGATTTTAAAGCAGGTTTAACATATATTAACAACCATGCTTTTTTGAAAAAGTTCTTTTTGTTTTTCGCGTTGTTTTTTGTTTTGATGGCGCCAGCCGCATTTTTAACTCCTTTACAAGTGACTCGAAGCTTTGGTGATGATGTATGGAGATTAACTGCAATCGAAATTGCCTTTTCGGTTGGAATGATGGCAGGCGGAGGTATTATTGCTTCTTGGGGAGGTTTTGCAAACAAGGTGCATACGATGACACTTGCCAGTATTATAATGGGAATTTGTACGATTGCGCTTGGGATTATGCCAATATTTTGGGCATATTTACTCTTCATGGCGATATTCGGGGTCTCAATGCCAGTTTTCAATACACCTACGACTGTACTAATTCAAGAACGAGTTGAGGGTGATTACTTGGGTAGAATATTTGGTGTTTTTGGGATGATTGCTACTTCAATGATGCCAATAGGGATGCTCATATTCGGACCAATGGCAGATATTGTGAGAGTTGAATGGATTCTATTGGGTACGGGAGTGCTAATGTTACTACTTAGCCTATTGTTAGGAAGAGACAAAGTATTATTAAAAGCAGGTGAGCCTGTAGTTGTTCCAGAGTCTTCTGATCTAACTTCATAATTTATAAACACCTTGAGATGGTTAGATCGCCGTTTCAAGGTGTTTTTGCTAGGTTTTTTCCAAAGAGGGAGCTACTCTGAAAAATACCGATATGTATAAGAATAATATTAATGACACGCACCACGGGACTGATAACGCCAAAATTTATCTCTACGTCCCATATTAAGTTTAAACTTCAATTCTTGTATACCTTAGAGCGTAATCATTGACCATTGTATTTTGCTATGTAGGCCGTCGTCTTAGGACATCATTCACTTTAGTAATAAATATTAGTATAATTTCAACTTAGATGTAATGACTATTTAGGTTTAAAACTATCATTCGGGAAGTAGAGATATGTATGGCAAATTTTATTATTAGGCTTTAATTAATTTCCCTTTACTATCTGTAAATTTCCCAATAGCAATTATAATAAAATCAATTATTGTCCAAATTCCTAGTCCACCTAGTGTAAGCAACATTAAAATTCCTGTTCCTACTTTACCAGCATAAAACCTATGAACACCTAATGAACCTAAAAAGAAACAAAGTAGTAAAGCTGCTACAAAATTCTTTTCTGAATTCGTGTTTTCTGACATAATATATTCCTCCTTTCACCTGTAATCGAATATTACAGTAACATAGTTTAAAATATATAAATATAAGTAATATTTAACAATTAATTGTACGAGCAAGGTTTAAAGGGACCTCTATCTTTACAGATGAGATCCCTTCCCTTATAACTTAGTTTCTTTCTATTCGAATCGCTTGAATGTCTTGGCAGTCTACGATAATTGTTGAACCATTATCAGTAAAGATTGCACAGCAAGTATCCCGATCAAAGTTAATAAAAAAAACATTATTTAATCTTCGACCACCTTTTAAGAAAACATCAACCTCAGTCTGCATTCTTAATCGTCTTAATTGGTCACAAACACAACCTTCGCAGCGATTTCTATCACGATCTCTGTTGCGATCTCTGTCACGATCTCTATCACGATCACGATCTCTTTCATTTTCAGATTCTCTTAATCTTCTACATTCAGAACACATATTCAATCCCTCCCTTCTGGCATTTAAAATCTAGCCTCATTTATAAACTATGATGATCGATAAAAAGAGATTGAACAATTTGTCCTATAATAATAAAATAGTTATCTTTCTGAGTCTTAAAAAGAAAATATGATGTAGAAGAAAATCTCTCCTTTAACTAAAGGGGTAGTTTAGGTAAACAAGAAAAGATTGTATTCAAAAAAAGGGTTATTTTATATATAATTCCAGTATAAGCCCAAAAAAGTATCCAAAAGGAGAAATGAATAATGAGTCTGAATATTACGAAAGAATTTAATAAAAAGGATAAACAATACATTCATGACGAGCTTTATAAGTTTAATTTAAAACATTTTCCAGAAGATTTAGCAGGCAGATACGAAGAAATCAATTTATTTATAAAGGACGAAAACAGCATTGTCCGTGGCGGAATACTTGCTGAAGCGTGTTGGAATTGGTTAGAAATTCAAACTTTTATGATAGATGAAGATATACGAAAGTCGGGTTTTGGAACTAAATTACTTTTAGAACTTGAGAAGATAGCTTTAGAAAAAGAATGTGATTTTATAAAGGTAGATACTTTGAGTTTTCAAGCATTGGATTTCTACGAAAAGAATGGTTATCAAGTTTACGGGAGCTTAGATAATGTAGGCAGAGACTATAAACATTACTATTTAAAAAAAGACTTAAAGAAATTTTAATGTTATAGACATAATTAATTTGAGGTGTTCTTCATTCACTAACGGGGAGGTTAGTTGAATGATTTAAAAGAAGGAGTGAATATTTGTGAAAACATTTAGCATTTGGTCATTTGTTTTTATTGTTATCGGAATATTATCCTATTTAATGAATTGGATGATAGACGGATACAGTGAACCTTTTATTTTTATAGGATTCATTTTATTAATTATAGGGGCAATAATAGGTTTTATCGCCATAGCTAAAAAGGAAAAAGGTGGTACTAAATACATTCCACTTGTTACTTTTTTTGTTGTCTTATTTTTAGTCTCCCTGTATGAACCTTTTCAAATTCTTCGTGTGATTACATGGCTGAAAAATATTACATAACTAAACGTCTTTTTTATCGTTATTCTCTTTAACTAACGGGGAAGTTCACGAAGAAATTAAATGTCTATTTAGACAACCACAAAAGAGGTGGAAATATTAGAAAAATAGGAATTACCATCTTAATAGCCATTTTATACTGTTTTCCATTTGTTTATTTTTCTATTTATCAAGATTTTGCCAACCGTTCAATGCTTGGGTATTTGATAATGATTGTTGTGACTTCACTTCTTGCATTTTTCGGGAAATTCTTTAGTAATTCAATCCCTTTTATTATTGGTAATATATTATCTGTAATAACTTCCTTTTATTTCATCCATGAGATGACGGGAAACGAAAGATGGAATGGTTATTTTAAGCCGTTAACACCCTATCAATTATTAATGTTGGTTAGTTTTTTGAACTTGATTCCTCAGTTCTTCGCAATGAATTTAACAAATAAATATAAAAATAAAGTTAATGATTAATTGAATTGTGGAGTAATATCCTTAGGGTTAGAAGTAGTAACAATATTGATTAACATAGTTAATTGAAAAGAGGTTTAAGGAAAAACTGTTTATTATGATCGGTCACTTACTTTGAGTTCGGTAAAGGTTAGTAAATATTCATCAGTTTATGAGAGCATTGGTCCAAGAAGGATTACTGCTCTTTTTTGTTGAACTAAAGTGGCAGGAATGTATTTTATCTAGGGAGGGGCTATTGTGAGGAAGCCAGGCTTACAACCGCTTTTGATTTTAGTTGTATCGATACTTGTTATAAGTAGTGCTTTTTTTATGAAGAATATTGAATTGAAAAGGGAGCTAGGTGAGCAATATCAAAGAGAAATGCTTCAGGCAAGTGGCTATTTAGAGGCTTTATCGAGGATGTCATCTAAAGAGCTACAGGCATTTGGAGAATCTAATCTTTTTCTATATCAGCCTTACTTTTTATCGGATATTTCCTTTACTATTCACCATCAAGAATTGGCTAGTCTATTAAGGGAAACCAACCATCAATTGTATACGGTAAATTCTCTAAATGAGGAGGAGCTAACAGCATTACATACAGATTTACGGAAGCTAGTCTTTACAGTGAATGACTTAATCGAAGAGGTAGGAGATAAAAGAATGGATTGGTACCAATTTTATCAAAGACCATCTAAAAGTGTGATGGAGCGAATTGATGAACGTCTAGCTTTGGAGTATTAGTAGGAAGGCAAAGAGCTGTTTTGTTATTGGTTTTTACTTTTAATTAAAGACACGGTGACGAAAATGTAACATTAGTACATCAAATTGTTAGATTAATCGATGGTTTATCTGAATTCAGTTTAATATATTTAAAATTAACAGACGTTGTTCTGGAATGAGTTTTTAAAGGGAGGTAAAAATGGGAGAACTAGACATTGTATTAATAACCAAAATGATAATAATTGGCTTAGTTCAAGGCTTTACAGAACCAATACCAGTGTCCTCTAGCGGCCACGTGATGATTGTCAGTGAGATTTTGGGGTTAGGTGAGCAAGGATTTACTTTTGCTATATTAACAAATACGGCGTCACTTTTTTCAATACTTTATATTTATAGACAAGATATCGTCAGGCTTGCAATCAATTCAATTCGTTATTTAATAACGAAAAATCGTAGCTATAAGAGTGACTTTCGGTTTGTTTGCTTTATTGTCATTGGTACTATACCAGCGGGTGTTCTTGGGATTTTTTTAAATGACTATATTGCAGAAAATGTAAGTATGACAACAATCGCGGTGATGCTCTTTATTACAGGGTTTGCCTTGTGGTTAATTCGCAATATAAAAGGTGTAAAAGACGAGCGGGATATTACGATGAAGGATGCGTTCATTGTTGGATTAGGTCAGGCTATCGCATTGACTCCAGGAATTAGCCGTTCGGGTGCTACGGTAATTTCAGCAATTGCTATTGGAATGAAACAAGATACAGCACTTCGATTTTCATTTATGTTGTATATTCCTGTAAGCATCGGAGGAGTTATTCTAGGTTTTTCTGATTTTTTGAATGAGCCGAATAAAATAGACTTAGCAATCCCTTATTTAGCTGCATTTATTGCAACTCTATTAATGACCTATTTTGCGATGAAGTGGTTTATGGGAATAATGAAAAATGGTAAGTTGGTTTATTTCACCTATTATTGTTTTATCGTTGGAACATTACTTTTAGTTTTCTTTTAAAGGGCTTTGATACATGTTATAGAGCTAACCAATTCGTTTCTGCATGCCTTTTAGGACATAAGAAATCACTCGGTAAAATGAGAATCGAGCAACATAATACTCAATAAAAATAGTAAGAAAGCGAAAGGCTAACTCAAAAAGGTAGTCATTCCATTTACCTTTGAGTTAGCCTCCTTCATGGTGAACCATTTAGTTTTGATTAACGACTAGTGTAACCAGCATCCGCATGTATAGTTGTTCCAGTCACATAAGATGACTGATCTGATGCTAACCAAAGACTAGCTTGAGCAATTTCTTCTGCTTGTCCAAATCGGTTTAAAAGACTAAGTTGAGGTGCGTATTGTTCTTCAGTATAGCCAAACTGTTCTAAAGCACCACGTAGCATTGGTGTATCGATCGCACCAGGAGCTACAGAATTAACTCGAATATTTTTGTCGCCATTTTCTAATGCGGCAACCTTTGTCATTCCTACTACACCATGTTTAGCGGCAACATAAGCAATATTGTTTGGCTGAGGTCGGAATCCACTAACAGATGAGATGTTAACAATAGATCCACCCTGACCTTGTTTAATCATTTGTTGAAGTTCATATTTCAAACATAGTGCTGTTCCTTTAAGATCAACAGAGATTAACTTGTCCCAATATTCTTCATCAAACTCTGCAACTGGTTTATCATCTGGTGTTAAAGCTGCATTATTAACAGCTACATCAAGACGACCATATTTTTCTACGGTAGCATCAATCATACTTTTAACTTGATCTGCTTTAGATATATCAACTTTTACAAAATATGCAGTTCCTCCATTAGCTTCAATTTCAGAAACTGCTGCTTGTCCTTTTTCTTCGTTAAAGTCGGCAACTACTACTTTAGCTTTTGCTTCTGCAAAAAGTTTTGCTGTAGCAAGTCCCATACCCATTGCTGCACCTGTTACAATTGCTACTTTACCCTCTAGTACTGGAAACGTCATTTCAATCACTCATCCTCTCAGATTGTAGTTTTTCATCTATTCTTAGATTGCGTGTTTTTGAAAATACTTTGTATATTTTCCTTCTATAATAAACGTATTTACCTTTTGGCAATTGAAATTCTTAGCGCGCTGTCCAAGCGCCATCAACTGTAACGACTTCACCATTGATGAATTTAGATTCATCTGAACCTAGGAATAATGCGGTTGCTGCGATATCTTCAGCTTCCCCTCCATTAAATGGTCCAAGATCTGCAAATGTTTCTGCACCAAGTGGATCTAATTTTGTTATGTTAGCTGTCATTCCAGTTGCAATTGAACCTGGTGCAATTACATTTGCACGAATCTTACCGTTTTCTCGACCATAAAATGCTGCTATATTTTTTGTAAGACCGATTACAGCGTGTTTAGACATTGTGTAAACTGCACCACCACGAGCACCTAAGTAACCAGCAATTGATGCAACATTTACGATTGTTCCGCCAGATTCTTGTTCTTTAAATACTTTGATTGCAGAACGGCATGCATAAAATTGACCGTTTAAGTTAACACCCATTACACGTTCAAATAATTCGTTTGAAGTGTTTTCAACTGATGCCATGTTATCAAAAATTCCAGCAATATTTGCTAAAATATCTAATTTACCGTACTCATCTAATGCTTTTTGAATCATTGCATTTACTTCTTCTTCTTTCGATACATCTGTTTTAATTACAACAGCTATACCCCCAGCTGCTTTAATTTCTTGTAGCGTCTCATTCATTGAATCTTCGTTAAACTCAGCTAAAACAACTTTAGCGCCTTCTTTTGCGTATAATTTTGCAGTCGCACGTCCCATACCAGAACCTGCACCTGGTTACGATTGCTACTTTTCCTGCTAATCTTGTCATATTGATCTTCTCCTCCTAAAAATGATTCATAATATAAGGAAATATATCTTGATATTGAGATATTTTGAAACATCTCAAGCATAAAGCATTCATGAAAGGGCTTCAATATGCAATAATGAGAGAAGTGTACGTTAATGAACAAATGAATGGATTTTGTAAGTTAAAAGTATAAGAAGGAGCATTTCTATGCCAATTAATTATCCTGATAAACGTGTAAAAAGAACAAAAGAGAATTTTAAAGCAGTCTTATTATCATTGATGGAAGAAAAATGCTTTCATAACATTACGATTACAGAAATCGTAAAAGCTGCGGATTACAATCGAGGAACTTTTTATGCCCACTATGAAAAAAAAGAAGATTTATTGGATGAGATAATTGAAGAGATGTTTGAAAAAATGACCGAAGCTTATAGGAAACCATATCTCAATTTATCAGTTGTAGATTTCAATGAAATCCCTTCTAATTCATTTGTCTTATTTGATCATTTCTTAGAAAATAAAAAATTTTATAAGCTGATGTTTAGTCCAACTATAAATTATAATTTTCATGAAAAAATGAGAAAAAGATTAGATCAGTTATTCAGAGAAGAGTTTGAATTTTCGTTTACAGAGATAGATCCTAATATTGACATAAACCTTTTTAGCACGTATCGGATACATGGCATTATTGGATTAATATTAGAATGGATTGACAATGATTTTATCCAATCATCTTCGTATATGGGAGATCAACTCATACATATATTGAGATTTTATACACCGAAAATCTATATAAAAGATAAAAAATAAATGGAATATCATCGGGCTACATTCAATTTATGAATTAAGAAAGACTTAAACTAACGCAGCAGGGTAGTCCAAAATGAAAATGATAAAATGACAGCGAATCATTCTAATAAAGGTGTTGTTATAATTGCTATATGACCCTATCTAAACAAAAGAGGTGGTTTTTTGTTATTAGTTCCTATTATAATCACAATATTTTTCATAATAGTTCAAGCGGATATAAGTAAAAGGGGATTTATTAAGAGTAGTTTTATAATAGCCCTTCTTTATTCGTTTATAATAATAGCTTTTTTTCAAACATCCAACATATTAGTAATGATGTTATTAGTCTGTATAAGTTTATGGTTAATGTTTTTTGGTGCACTTGCAATGGGTTAATAAACATCACCTGAGAGTATATCGGGTTGTGGAAATTTTCATCTCCATTACCGAACATACATAAGAAGAGGTTTAGTTGAGACTGTGAATTTTTTCGTGTACAACTTTGGGGCAGATTAGTTGAAAAAGGAATATCGTTAATGTAATCATTCTTCCTTTTCAACATAGAGAAGGTAAGCTTCTGATAAGAAAATAATGTCACTAATTATTTGTTCTTTTATTTGGAAATTATCACATTTGTAATAATCATCTACCAACCGATAAATTTCATGAACTATCAATTCCATGGGTACCGAACTCCTTCATATAGATAAGATCTTTAATGACACTGTAAAATAATAAAGGCATATAATACTTGAATAAAGATATAGAGATTTGCAGTAACAATTATTCAATTAAGATAAAAAATAGATTTAAAGTAACAGGGGGGGGAACTGGGAGTAGAGGTTAAATTCTTCTCAGTTTCCCCTTCTATAGTTTATTCAAAATATTAATAGTGTAATAAGCACCTAAAAAAATAAAAAACCAAGATCAGACTTTCCCAACTGATCTTGGTACTGGTTTTACCAGTATAGACAAACTACAAGAAATGATACTATTAAGGGGTTATTCAACCAAAGATTGTCAATGGGAAAGTAACCTAGGGTTGTCTTATATAATATTCAACAATTAGATATGTTGTTAATGTTAACACCCCATATAAGTCTACATTTCGAACATTATTTACATTAAAAAAGAAGGTGCTTGCTCAACTAATGGGCAGTTTAGTGAGTTTTTATGTCCCATTTGACAAAAAATTATAAAAGAACAAGTAATGGAAAAAAATGAAGGTCATGATGGAATTTCTGCTAGAGACAAGCGAGTTATTAAAGATGGATGACGTCAAGTTATTGAAATTGCTTCCAATTTAAAATTAAGAGTTAAAAATTAAATGTATAAACCACTAACCCCTTGTGTTCTTTCATACATGCTGTACATACCGGCTTTGCTGTAAAGGTTTGTTATAGGATAATTGTGATGGAATTGATGGGTAAAATATTTAGGCAGAAAAAACTACAATAAAAAAGGAAGGTTAAACGATGAATTTACAAATGGTTATGCAGGAACTTGAGGCCCTCGGCAAAGAGCGGACCAAAAAAATCTACAAATCCAATGGTGCAATCGAGCCTCTTTTTGGTGTTGCTACAGGTGCTATGAAGCCAATCGCTAAGAAAATAAAAGTAAATCAACCTTTAGCTGAACAGCTATACTCTACAGGGAACTACGACGCAATGTACTTTGCAGGTATAATCGCAGACCCAAAGGCAATGACTGAGGCGGATTTTGAGCGTTGGATCGATGGAGCGTATTTTTATATGCTATCCGATTATGTAGTTGCAGTAACATTAGCAGAAGCAGATATTGCACAAGACGTTGCTGATAAATGGATTAAAAGTGGGGAAGAATTGAAAATGTCTGCGGGATGGAGTTGCTACTGTTGGCTTTTGGGTAATCGAATGGACGTTGAATTTTCGGAAAGCAAGATTGCCAATATGCTTGAAATTGTGGAAAAAACGATTCATGATTCTCCAGAACGAACTAAATCCGCTATGAATAATTTCATATTCACAGTGGGGATTTCATATTTGCCGCTCCATGAAAAGGCGGTCGAGACTGCAAAAGCAGTAGGTCCAGTAGAAGTAAAGCGGGACAAGAAAAAAAGCAGTTTCCTACTAGCTTCCGAAAATATTCAAAAGGAAGTTGATAAAGGTAGGATTGGTTTCAAACGAAAATATGTAAGATGTTAAACAATAGCCTTATTTCGAGAACAATCTTTTAACATCCGAGGGTTGATTGTTAAAGGTATAAGAAGAATGCAATAGTTTTCATCCAACTTAAAAACTGCAAGCATTAAAAACTAAGCATTATATTTTATTAAGAATGACATCAATAAAGGTATATTTTCATACTATATATTTGAGGTGAAAAAATGCCAAGAGTAAATTACAAAAGTTCAGATGTTGACTTAATGGCAAGGATGATGAGAGCAGAAGCCGAAGGTGAAGGCAAACAAGGGATGTTATATGTTGGAAATGTAATCGTTAATCGTGTTAAGGCTGATTGTATAGACTTTAAAGATGTAAGAACAGTCGAAGATGTCATTTTTCAAATTCAAGGAGGAAATTATTCTTTCGAAGCTGTTCAAAAAGGTAATTTATTTTATCAAAGAGCGAGATCTGCTGAAAAAAGACTAGCAAAACAGACTTTGGATTATTGGAGAGATCACCCAGGGAAATATGCACTTTGGTATTTTAATCCATATGCTCCATGTCCTCCAACATGGTACGATCAACCCCTTTCAGGTCAATATAAAAATCATTGTTATTATGAACCAGCACCTGGAACATGTGAAAGTGTTTATATGGGTTAGGTTGTCTAGGAGCTATTATTAATTCTGGAGTGTAATTGCGATTTTTCCTATTTAGTTGTTCTTTAGTTCGATGTAGATCCAGTAGGTAATGTAATAGTTGTCGGTTTAAAAAATTTCAAAGTGTTATTTTGAAGTATCTCACGAAATAAAAAGGGAACGCCTGATGTTAGCAGGTGTTCCCTTTTTTATATATCGAACATATAGATCATATAGTAGATAAATCTATAAAAATACAGGACTTCAAGGTGTGAAGTATACCAATGTAATGCTAATAATAGTATGCAAAAGCAAATGCCATACATAATTTTCCCCATAAATTTGCCTAAATCCCCTTCATTTGTATTGAGCCTTTTCACTGTCAGCCATTGTATTTTAACGAGCGAGTAGTGATACTCCTTTTCCTCTTGACCCGATTCTCCGTGTAGATCTAGCTAACGGTGCAGGTAGTTAAAAATTTAGAGGGTCATAAATCATGTTTTTCGCAAACTGGATAGGAATATACACATGGCATAAGATGGTCTTTTTAACTGTATACAATTTATTCAGAAATTTGTAAAGGAAATACCCCTCTCCTTATCGAATTAGTTATTATTAATCTGGATGTAGAAGGGGGTATTCGTTTTCTAGCATTTTTAAAGAGTTAAAAGGTTTATCGAGAAAGCCTACTGATCTTAGAAAAATTTTGAAGGGGAGATATAAAAAATGACAAATTATACGCCCAAGAAAAAATATTATATTCCAACCAATATCGAGGACAAACTTTCAAAGGATTTCCTGCAGGGGATAACACGTAATTTTGAAATGTTAGATGAAATAGAAGGTGGAACGGCTAAGACTATAAAGGCGGACACAACTGGACAGACTAGAATACAGGATTTTATACAGGCAGCTTTTAATCATGCAAATGATGGTGATACATTAATTTTGCCACCAGGACGTTACTGGCTAGAGAAGAATACAAAGCTAGATGATTTTCCAAACAATGACCAACCTTGTTTGCTCCTGAGAGGGAAGAAGCGAGTTCATTTGATAGGTTATGGAGCTGTTTTGTTCACTCGAACTCATGCTCAGGGAATCTTAGAGCTTCAGCTTTGTGAGGATTGTATTATTGAAGGTATCAAATTTGAGGGGTATGGTGATTTCCCAGAAATAGATCCCGTAACTGGTTATGGGGAAAAAGGTACCACTGCAGGGGGCTATCCAACATCTGGATTTTGGAATTACCGAAAAAACAATAGCTTCGATACGAGTGCGCGTGCTAGAAATGATGGTAAGCCATTTGGGTTATTTGGCGGAGGATTTATAGGAAATGTAGGAAGCGGAGTTTTAGTGCATCGCGCCTGTAAAAATATTATCTTCAGAGCCTGTGAGAGCAGCGGATTTAATTACTCAGGATTTGCAGTAGGGCATTTAGGGGACTATTTACCAACCGATTTACAATACGAAGATAATGCGGACATTACTTTTATAGAATGTAATGCTCATGATAATTACTCTAGCAATTATGTATTTTCGGCAGTAGAAAGACCACGGGTAGTTAATAGCATAAGCGATCGAGCTGGGCATCCACAGGCCTCCAAATATCATACTTATGTAGACCCTGGCTACGGGATCAATTCACTGGGTACGTTATTTCCAAAAGCCAATGACCTTTTAATTACCGGGTGCACGCTTAGAGGTAACAAACGTAAAGCTATAGATGGCCACGCAGGGGGTGGTTTAATAGCAACAGATAATTTTATATCTGACTCCATGGTTGGAGGGGTCTTTTATAAATGGACCAATGTAGAGCAATATACAAAAGATTGTATTGTAGCTAACAATAAAATCCTTAATTGTGGATATGCTAAAAATCCGTTGGGAGCAATATACATTGGAGGAGTTCAAAGGCAAACCAAGGTCAATCAAGAGACGAATGCAATAGTGACTAATAATCATGTTAAAAATTGCTTTGGTACAGACGGTGTTATTTTTATCGGTTCATTTGATCGATTGATTGTCGACGGAAATATTATTCACGGCGTTCCAGATGAGCTGGACATTGCTAACACGATTTTTGTGCCATATGTGATCTATGCTGGATATTCCATTCCTACTCAACCGAACTTTAGTGGAAATGTGTCCAATAATGTAATAGAAGTAGACCATCCAAGAATAGCAGGAGGAATATTAGTCCGTAATTTACAGGATGGATCGGTTCAAGGCAATACGATTAAAACCCCTAACCCTTTAACTCTATACGGTTTGAGATTATGGAATTGTATGGATGTTGGAGCTGTTGGAAATACGATTAAAATGGGGAGCGAAGGAGTACCACTCCATGCAGAAACAACTGGGGCAGTAGCACATAACACATTAGTAGGTGGTAATGCAGTATTCCAACCTCTTCAGGGTCAACCCATTGTATTCAGCCTAGTAGCAAATAACGGAAATGGAAGCATTCAATTTAAGAGTGGGCAATCCTATGTTTCTTTAGTTGAAAGTAATCCAAAAGGGTTAGAGGTCAAGCTTCAAAATGTCTCTCCTGGTATTCATCCAATGGTAAAAATCACTCAAACAGGAGAAAATGGACTTATAGCAGATGGTCATACAATAGATTATTTATACAGTCATCAAGTAGCGCATGCAAGTGTCATTATAGGTATAAAGCCAACAAAGGAATCGGATCATGTTCCCTTTGCGAATATGACTCACGGTGGTTTGGAAATAGAAATTATTATTTAAACACTTGGCAGCTTTAGCTTGTTTAAAAACCTTTGAAACAATTGGTCTTTAACAAGCGAAAAGCTGCCTATTCTTTTTTTAAGTTGAAATTATCACGAAGTTCATTAGTAATGAAATATTTAATTCTAAGAGAATGTGGAGTTGTTATTTGGAACTTAGAAAATTAAGCGAGTTTTATCTTGTTGATGAAACTTTTTCAGGAGACTTCAAGAGGGAGTTCTTATTCAACTAACGAGGCAGGTTATAGAATAAGACTTGTAACACCCATAAGAGAAAAAACGTCTAATTACAAAAGGGGTGAAGTACAGCGATGAAAAAGATAAATATTATATTTGCTTCATTCTTAATTGCTGGTTGTCAAAACACAGAAAATTCAACAATTAAAAATCTGGAACAAAATAATATTCCAGATTACACACCTGCATCTGAAGATGTTATAGATATGCATGGCGAAATTGAAAATAAAGAGAGATTTCAGGAGTTCCTGAATAATGTTGGAAAAGCGAAAAAGGATAGTATACGAGTTGTTAAATATACAGAAGAAGGTGACCCAATGCTTCATGATCTTGAATATGATGGTGAAGTTATAAAATCAACAACAGACACACGAAGAGATAAATTTGGTCAAGGAAGTATTATTAGTACTACTTGTACCACAATTGAGGTGGTCGAAACTACTGAAAGAACTGATTACATTCTTGAAGGTTGCGAAGATACTATAGATAATACCGTTTTGGTCACTTGGAAATAGTAGGGAAATATTTTTTCATTAATAGATATTTTAATGTAAATGTGAATAAATTCACTTAAACTAACGCAGCAGTTTAGTTGAACAAGGATGTAGAAATATAATGGTATAGAAATTACTAAGAGGTGGATTATGAAATAAGTAGAGATTATGGGAAATTGTATTGTTCCTTCAATTCTTTATGGGGTATCAGCATAGGAAGTTGTAGTTAATTTTAGAAAAACAAAAAACCTATATTAGGTAACTCTTTTTTCTTATTAACTACCGAAACAGCTTAGCGGAATGAATTGATAGGATAGGGCAGGGAAAATTATTGAGAAAGGCGCTCTCCTTACTTGAGAAAAGCGCCGTTAACGGAATAAGAATTAAATATTTCTTTGTCTGTATATTTTCATAATCAGATACTATTAGAACACTAAATTATTTTGTTTCTATACATTACCTTATTTACAGTATGCCTTACGGTATTATGACCTACTTTAGTACCTTTACCAATAGCTATAAGCATAACATCTAAATGCCTTTCAGAAATATTTAAGATTGCTTTTAATTTCTTAGAATCATAGCCTGACATAGTAATTGTTTCAAAACCAGCTTCATTTGCTAATAAAATTAATGACATTGATGCAAGACTTACATCTCTAGTTAATTCTAGCTTTAGGTCTTCATTTGATTTATTTTCATAATATTGTATTGCAGCATTCGCTAGGTAATCTCTTAGCGATTCATCATAAAAACCTGCTTGAAAGCCTTCTTCATGTATCTTAATAATATTATCTTTATTAAAGGCTTCATAATCACCTAACATAACAATTAAAGTTGAAGCTTCTACCACTTGTTGTTGATTAAAAGCTATAGGTAGTAATAAATTTCTTAAGTCTGGATCATCAATAATTAAGTATCGAGTTGCTTGAATATTATTTCCGTTAGGTGACTTACTTGCACTTTCAATTAACGAGGTTAGAATTTCTGAACTTATTTTAAAACTGGAATCATAATGTCTAACTGAACGTCTTTTTTCCAAAATATTTCTTACACTCATATCATCAACTCCGTATTTTTTATTAATTGCACCTTTAATTATAGTAAGCAATAATAAATAGGGAAATAACGCACAAAAAAGTGGGATAGCCACTTTTAAGTACCTATTCAGGAGGGACAGCACATGGTTAACTATAATACTGGAATCAACATTTTTATGGACATTGCAGGTGGGAAATGGAAATGTTTAATACTCTTTTTCTTGATTCAAAAATCCGTAAGAACTAAAGAGTTTTATGAATTAATACCTGGAATTACACAGAAAGTCTTAACAGATCAATTGAAACAGTTAGAAAGAGATGGACTTGTACGAAGAGAAATATTTAAAGAAGTGCCCCCAAAAGTAGAATACAGCTTAACTGATCTAGGAAGATCATTTGTACCAGTATTAAACACAATGTGTGAATGGGGTAATGAGTATGCAATGATAAAAGGCATAGAAAAAGAACAACAAATTGATTGTGAACATAATTAAACCTAAATTTCACAAAAGTGGCTGATTGAAAATAAATAGTTTTTGTTAAACATGAATTACACTTATTCAACTAACGGATGCTTTAGTTAAAGATCAATGAGTTGCTTAGGCAGCTCTCTTTTCTTATATAACTAACGCAGCAGGTTAGTGTAATAAAAAATTACAGTATAAACATATAATGGTATAATTTGGTTAGTTGATTAGTGAAAGGCGGTTTCAAGTATGAACCAACTGGGGTCTATGGGGATTTGGATAGGGATATTTTCTGCTTTTACGTTTGCTATTTGTCTATATTTCTCTCTTACATATTTTGAACATTTAAAAAATAATGATGACCGTCTAATAAGACAATCAAAACTTTTTGCAGTATTGAGTCTACTTCTAGCTTTAATAATACCTGCGTTATATCAATTGTATCTATTGAACCAAATGATGAATTTTAATGGCTTTTAACTGCGTAATGCTCTAAATAGTTTATAAAGATAGGATTACCTTTATTTTAAGAATCAATGGGTTATTCCATGTTTTTTTGAACTAACTGGTGATTTATTTTAAGATCATGGGGCTGCCACATTTTTTTCAACTCTTAGAAGGAGATTAAATATGCAGATTATAATTAAAAAAAACGAGAGGATAGACGAAGAACAGTTTGAAATGTCGGGAGATTATTGAGCGAAATGCTTTATTTATACGAGAGTAATCATTAAAAAATGTACATTTGGTTACTGTTCTTATTGAACTAACAGTTGCTTTTGCAGAACAAGACCATCATTCGATGGTCTATTTTTATGTACAGAACAATCAAGTAGATTTAGGCAATCCAGTGTGAAATGTTAAAACGACAAAAAACTTGGAAGTAAACAAATTATCAATTGGTATTCTACAGATTTCTTTTGGAGTGGTTTCAGCTGAAGTTACAAAATAAAAAATGGAAAAGTTCGCAAAACTATATAATAATCCAATTATTATGGAAATATTAATAGTGTGAAGCTTATAATTGAACTAGGTGATTAAAAGTGACTATACAAAATAAAAAGATAATTGATATCTGTGATAACCGCAGACTATTCAATAAAAATTCACGTAACAGTATTCCAAGCGTAATCTTCATAGCAGGGTTAGGCGATAGCTATGAGACATGGAAAAAAGTCCAAGACCGAATATCACAAAAAACATCAACCTTGTCCTATAACAGGTCGGGTATTGGCAGAAGTCAAGTCGCATTCGTCCCGACGACTTGCTATGATCTAGTCGAGGAGCTCAACGAATTGTTGCTAGCACTTGAAGTGGAGAAACCCTATATATTGGTGGGACATTCTTTTGGTGGTTTGGTCGCCAGATTATATGCCAGCCTGTATCCACTGAATATCTGTGGTATGGTTTTGGTTGACGCTGCACCGGAATATAAAGAACTTGCCTATGAAAAGGTTCTACCCGAAAATCTGATTGCAGGAAATAGGGAATATTACGAGAATCCTATGTTGAATAGTGAGAAGATTGATAAAATACAAAGCTATAAGCAAATCGTTGATCATTCAAAGCAAAGCAACCTCCCTCTCTCAATTATTACAAGAGGTTTGCCTGACAATGATGAAGAGGGATGGCCATCTCAAGAAATATTGGAAATTGAGCAAAGACTCCAAGCAGAATTCCAATGGCTGTCAACGTCAAGCAAGTACAGGATTGCTAGTCGAAGTGGACATTATATTCATCATGATGAGCCAGAAATTGTTATAGAGGAGATTATGTTAATGTTGATGGAGATGGGAAAATGAGCGACATTGCTTATAAAAATTTTTTTTGGTAGCAAGTCTAAGATTGAATGAATATATTTCATATGTGAAGTATTTCACTTAAACTAACGGGATGCTTTAGTAAAACAAGACAATCATTTTGATGGTCTATTTTTTAATCCAAAACATCAAGGAAATCTAAGAAATCCTTTGTGAAATGTTACACTTAAACTAACGAAGCAGGTTAGTTCAATAAGAGAAGGAGAAGTTTTATGTCGTATTTGACACACTATGTGCAACAAAAAAGCTGGTAATTACCAGCCTAAATGATGAGTTATTCAATTGTATCCCATTGTGGATTCCAAACTACTTCCCATAAGTGCCCGTCAGGGTCTTGGAAGTGACCAGAGTATCCACCCCAAAATGTGTCGTGAGCAGGATCAGTTATAGTCGCACCTGCCCGTTTCGCTTGTTCCATTACATTATCGACTTCGGCTTTACTATTAACATTGTGACCTAATGTAAACTCGGTAGGGCTTGATTTGGCTAATGGAACTTTTGCTTCGTGCGCGATGTCTTTGCGATTCCAAATAGCAAGTTTTAAGCCTGATTGTAAATCAAAGAAAGCAACTGCACCATGGTCAAATTCTTCTCCAACTATTCCTTCCGTTGGTAGGCCAAGGCCATCACGGTAAAAACGCAACGATTTTTCTAAATTATCGACACCTAAAGTGATTACAGTAATTCCTAGTTTCATAAACATGGAGCCTCCTGATTTTTAAGTAAACTATACCATTTGTTTTAGGAGAAAACATAAAATTTGATGTACATTCCGAACATAATGTGTAATAAAAGAGAAGGTGCTTCTTCAACTAACGGGTGCTTTAGTTAAACAAAACCATCATTTCGATGGTCTTGTTTTTTTATCCGAAATATCAAGTAGACCTCAGAAATCCATTGTGAAATGTTACACTTAAACTAACGAAGCAGTTTAGTTGAAGAAGAAATGATTGGGGTGTTCAAATGATTAAAAGAAAGCTTGTTTCTGCGGTAGTGACTTATGCGTTGTTTATGATAATTTATTTTTTATTTTACCAATCATGGTTTATCATCATTTTAGGTGTTTACTTATTCCCTATTATTTTGTTTTATGGAGTACCAGTATCTGTCTTCTCTGATTTTCTAACTAAAAATATAAAAGGGAAGTATAGAGGGATCTTGGCATTATTCATTCATTTATTCCTTGCCACTTTAGTAGTTTTGATTCCAGCTTTGTTTTCAGAATTGGGAAGAGATATTATACTTCCTGACTTACAGTTATTTTTAATTATTCCTATATTGTCTTCCAGTTTCTTTTGGTGTATAGATGAGTTTCTTAGGATTAAAGAGGCAAGAGGTAGATTCGATTTGAAATTTACAAAAACTAGAGTGATTATTGTTCTTTGCATACTATTTATTGCTATATTATTGAATCCATTTAAAAAAGATTTGTGGGATGTAAATGAAGAGTTATTAAAAAAAGAAGTGTTATCAATTGAAGAATCCGTTGATACAATAAATTTATTAGATGTTACCCCCTTTGAATGGGATGTTATATATTCTTTTGATCCATATACATCTAAAGATACGGTATATGAAGAAGTTGGATATAAATGGGATAGTATAGCGGATACAGTAAGTGATTCAATGAATCAAATTGTTTTTTTAAATGATGGAAAAGTTGTCTGTTATATTTATGGGTATCCCGATAATAATGGATATGGTATATCCTTTATAAAAAGAAAAAATTTAGAGATTACTGGTTCTGTGCTTAATGTTAGAGACGAATTAAACTTTCAAGTAACGAGAAGAAATGGAGAAATATATTTGAGCAACTATGAACTATTCAAATAGGGAATATAATTGAAGTTCATTGAGCTGTTTAAAAGTTCTACTTTATATGTTCAACTGAAAAAGCGTTTACAAATGAATTTCAATGTAATGAATTTGGGAATTTTTATTAAAAGTCATTTTATTGAACTAACGCGGCAGGTTAGTTAGAGGAAATAGCCCTTAGTATTAGAGATTTGGCGGAATGTAAATGCTGTTTGTAAATCTACTAAAGCAGTTTGTAAAAATACACTTTCACATACATTAAAGAAGAGAAGAAACTTAATATTAAGCTCCTTCTCTTCCATTAATCGGTTATATGTTAACCATTATAAGTGATAGTAATTTCTAATTTTCGGGAAATGAATAACAACTTTTGTAAACTGATTTTCCACTGAACTGATTGTTAAATCATGACCGAGTTTAGTTGCTAATTGTTTAGCTAGATATAGGCCCATTCCTGTCGATTTGGCATTACTTCTGCCCGCGGTTCCTGTAAAACCCCGGTCAAATACCCGGTTAATGTCCTCCATTTTTATTCCCATTCCATTGTCTAAAATCAGCATTCTTTTTTCTTTGCTATCTTCTTCGAAAAATATTGCAATTTTACCGCCTCCATCCGTGTATTTTAATGAGTTTGTGAGCAATTGATCAATCACAAAACCAAGCCACTTGCTGTCACTTTGAATATATTGGTTTTTATTTTCTATATTGATTTGAATATCTTTGTTGATAAAAAGCTTAGCGTATTTTTTGACACTGTTTTTTATAATCTTGTTTACATTTACTTCTGTAATAAAGTAGTCTTTCGAAAATGAATCGATACGGGAATAGTAGAGTGCCTGTTCTACGTAATCATCAATTTTCCGCAACTCATCTTCAAATTTATCTACCAACCATTCTGTCGGCTGATCTTCACTCTTCTCAATGAGTAACCGACTTACAGCAATCGGCAACTTCACTTCATGAATCCATGACATCACAAATTCCTGCTGCTCCCGTTTCTCGTTCTGCAACTTCTCTAATTCATGCAAGTAATTAATATTATTTTTTTTTATCAGATCAAGATACAGTTTTTGCTCATAATTCTGTGCTTTAGGAAGACCAACCAGAACTCCTTCCAATTCACTTTCAGCTAACCTTTCCATTTCTTGATAGAACTTCCTTTGATTGATAAACCCAATTGCTAGGTAGAGAATCACAAAAAAGAGAGAACTTATATTGATATAGAAAATATTATTCACGATGCTTAAATCGGTAGTGCTAAGAAAGATAACGAGCGAGATGAAAGATATAAGGAGTACATAAAAAGCTAAAAAGAAACGCGTGTCTCTCAGGTAATTTGAAAATTTCATTTGATGGTGTAACCCTCCCCTTTTTTCGTAGCAATGAAATTTTCTTTCCCAAGCTCAATCAGTTTTTTGCGTAAACGAGCGATATTTACAGTCAAGGTGTTATTATCAATGAAGTTTTCGTCTTTCCAAAGCTTACGCATGATTTTCGATCTATGGACAATTGACTCCTTATTTTCCATTAGAAGTTTCAGAATAACGAATTCGGTCTTTGTCAGTTCTGCTTTTCTGTCCCTGTAAATCACTTCCCTGTCCTTCAAGTTCAATACCACTCCATCATATTCCAGCAAATTCGTCTCAAAATTCGTATAGGAATAGGATCTGCGCAATATAGCATTTATTTTGGCCAGCAGCACGTCGGTATCGAACGGCTTTTGGATAAAATCATCTCCCCCCATATTCATCGCCAAGACGGTATCCAGCGGTGTATTCCGGGATGAAAGGAAAATAATTGGGACTTGTGAAATTTCCCGTATTTGACGGCACCAGTGAAAGCCATCAAAGAACGGAAGATTGATATCCAAAAGCAGAAGATGTGGATCTTCATGTATAAAAGCTTCTATTATTCGATCGAACTCCTCGAGTTTTGCCACTTCAAAGGACCATTTTTTTAGTGTATCACTCAATAGATCCCGAATTGTCACATCGTCTTCAATAATCATGATCTTCATTAATTTGCCTCCATAAGAGTTTTCTTATCGTTACTTTACCACACCATATTTGTGGCCAAAGTGACAAAATTGTAAGAGTACCTGCCACCCTGTAAGGTTAAATGCAGAATTCATCGTTTAGAATGAGAATAGAAATTGAATGGAGGACCAAACGAAATGAAAACGATAGTAGAAGCAAAACAGCTGAAAAAAGTTTACGGCACCGCTGGAAATGTATTTACGGCATTAGACGGAATCGACCTGACGATTCGCGAAGGTGAATTTGTGGGAATTATGGGACCTTCGGGAGCAGGCAAATCAACCTTACTTAATGTGCTGGCCACAATTGACGAAGTGAGTACTGGGGAAGTGACAATTGACGGAGTAAATCTTATTAAAGTGAATGAAGAGGATTTATCGGCTTTTCGGCGGAATAAACTCGGTTTTATCTTTCAGGATTATAATTTGCTTGATACTTTGACGGTGAAAGAAAATATCCTACTTCCATTAGCACTAGCCAAAGTGAACGCAGCAGAATTAGAGCAAAGAGTCAATGAAGTTGCAGATAAATTTGGAATAAGTTCTCTTTTAGAAAAATACCCGTATCAAATATCAGGTGGTCAAAAGCAGCGTACAGCTGCTTCACGTTCGATTATAGCAAAACCAAGTCTTATATTGGCCGATGAGCCAACAGGGGCATTGGATTCCAAATCGGCAACTGATTTGTTAGAGATTTTAAAAGGTTTAAGTGAAGAAGATAAAGCAACCATCCTTCTAGTTACACATGATGCATTTGCAGCAAGCTACTGTCAGCGAGTGATCTTTATCAAAGACGGAAAACTCTTTACAGAGCTTGTGAAAGGAAATCATTCACGCAAAGAATTTTTCCAAAAGGTATTGGATGTACTGTCTGCAATTGGGGGTGGGGTTAATGACACTATTTAGTTTAGCCAAGAAAAATGTGACCGGGAACTTTATAAGCTATTTGCTGTATATCCTTTCCATGATCTTCTGTGTTGTTATTTACTACACATTCGTTTCCATCCAATACAGTCCAGAAGTACAAATGGGTATCGAATCATCGAACAGTCTCCTTAATATTTTCATCGGAGCTTCGGTAATTTTAATTTTATTTGTAGCAATATTTATATTTTATTCCAATTCGTTCTTTACTAAGAAAAGGAAAAAAGAAGTTGGGTTATTCTCACTTCTTGGAATGAGAAAAAAAAACATCGGTAAAATGCTCTTTTATGAAAACATGCTCATGAGTGTTGTAGCAGTCATGATCGGCATCGTCCTCGGAACTTTTTTGTCTAAATTGTTCACCATGCTACTATTAAGAATGCTGGATTCAGCAGTTGAAGTAGGATTCGGTATATCTCCGGAAGCGATAATCAATACGTCCATTGTCTTTTCGATCATTACCTTGTGTACGTCGTTTAATGCGTACCGCCTGATTTACCGCTTTAAATTGATTGAGTTGTTCCAAGCAGAAAAAGAAGGAGAACAAGCACCGAAAGCTTCTTTGGCGCCAGCTTTATTGGCTATCCTCTTAATTGGATTCAGTTATTGGCTTGGATTTAAGTCCCCCTCATCCAAATGGGAAATGATGATGATCCTTGGGTCGTATTTAGCTAGCATCGTGCTCGGCACCTATTTATTATTCCGTTTTTTAACAATTTATATTTTAAGATTCGCCCAAAAAAGAAAATCCAGTTATTACAGAGGAATAAATATAATAGGCATCTCTCAATTACTTTATCGCATTAAAGGAAATGCCAGGTCATTAACCATCATTGCTTTATTGAGTGCCATTACAATAAGCGCTATATCTGTCGGTTACAGTTTTTATTATACAAATGAAGTACAAGCAAAAAAGGAAGTACCGTTTAGCTATTCGTATTTTTCCCCAGACAAAGAAATTGGTAATCAGATAGACAAAATCATTGTATCTGATTCACTTCATCCTGTTATCGGGCAAATAGAAATTCCTGTCCTTAATGTAGAGGGAGAAGTAACTAATCCCCTGCTGCAGGATTATCTAAAAGAAGGTCCTGTGAAGCTAGTATCTGAAACTACTTATAATAAAGCGTTGGAAATACTAAATCAGGACGGAATTGTTCACCTTTCAGGCAACGAAGCTGTGGGTATTCAACCGCTTTTAACAGAGTATTCTTCTGCCGATTATGAGGGACACACCGTTACGTTGAAGACGCCTGAGAGCGAAGAAAAAATAAGGTTCAGCACAATGGCTGAAGACAGAATCATGCCATGGAGTTACCCAGATTTCGGCATAGTGATTAGTGACAAATTGTTTTCGGACTTGACAAAACAGTTGACACCCGTATCAATTGCTTCCTATAAAGTAGAAGATGAGAAAACAACCAAAGAAACTTCGGATGAATTGCAGAAGTTTGCGGAAGGGAAAAATCAACTCTCCACCTATTATGAAACATATCGGGGAGGATTGGAATCAGCTAGTTTAAATCTATTTGTATTAGGCTTTTTAAGCCTTGTATTCCTAGCGGCAACCGGGAGTATTATTTATTTCAAACAGCTGACAGAAGCTCACGAAGACAAAGGACGTTATGAAATCCTACACAAAATCGGCGTTAGCAAGAAAGAAGTGAGTGCCACTATTCGGATGCAAACTTTATTTGTATTTGGTTTACCCCTAATAATCGGAATGGTTCATGGGGCAGTAATTTTGAAGATGTGCTCGAATATTTATTCCGCTTTAATTGGAACGAATCTCACTGTACCAATTGCTATATCACTGTCTGGCTATATAGTTATTTACCTCTTTTATTATTTACTAACAATCAATTCCGTTAAAAAAATCGTCATACAGTAAAGACATAATAGTATTTCAAGGGAGTTTAAAAGTATAAAATGATCGCAACTCATTAAGACACAGGAGATGCTGTTGAACTTTATGAATGAAATATACAAAACAAACAAAGTCGTGCGAAATTCGGAATTGATAAGACGAGTAGTAGTTCCTTATGGTGATATTAACAGAGAGGATGATGGATATGTTTTTCTGTAATAAAAAGATGTTTATATTAGATATTCCATGGAACTCCAATTAAATAAACTTCTATTCATATTTTCCTTCCCTGAGTATAGGTTAGAACAGTACTATTTTCAACAAAAGACGCGTTTGTATAAGGAATAGAAATGCTGTTTAATAAAAGCACAAGAAAGTATAAATTTTAGACGTTTGAACAATGTCTAGGATTCGCGTCAGCTGCTCGAGGTGGCGGTCTACAGTCTCTATGTGTGCAGCACACTAGGAGATTTTCTCCAGGGCTTGTCGCAGCTAAACTGGCGCGAATGCACTTTTCTTAATAAAATTTCAACCCATATTGCAACCCACCTTTCATCCATAGTAAAAAGCACCACCTCTAAAGAGATGATGCTTTTATGGAAGAACCTCTTGTTTTTTAAGGGTTCTTGGGAGTTTGGCACCCAATGATCCCGACTGGGTTCGAACCAGCGACCTCCACCCTGTCAAGGTGGCGCTCTCCCAACTGAGCTACAAGATCGTTTTCCTATTTCTTCATTATTATATAAGTTAAATCGGAAGGATACAATTTTTATTTGGAATTGATCCAAAGAGACACGAAAACTATAATTTTTTCTAAAAACAACACTTTTTAAGATAGTTGGATGTCTAATAGATAGTATCCATTATTCTAGGAGGAAACCATGAAAAAATTATTAGTAATCTTCATACCATTTATATTATTAGTTGGATGTAACGACGGTTACAAAAGAGCCAACTATAGATCTAGAAAAACCAGAAAGTGATCCTACTACAGTGAATAAGTCGGAAGATATAGAGAATACATTAGAGGAAGACACAGATACAGCGGAAGAGGTTGAACTTTCAATGGAAAACACCTACGACTCTAGTCTTATATGCAAACACAGCTTACGTCCATTGGAATGAACCTTTAATACTTTATACTAGAATGTAATGAGGAATTGTTTAGAAAGGGAAGGGCATATGGTCGATTATATAATGGAAGTAGAAAGGGAACTTGATTTTTGGAAGCGCAAAATGACCAAACGATCTAGTCGTATCAGTCGTGTATCGAAGGCTGCTCAGACAAAGATAAACGGTCTTATTCCAGAAAAGTTTCATCAAGTAATGACTGATAGCATCAAAAATATGGTGAAAGCAACACTCGTAGGATCAAATATTACAACGAAAAAAAGATCAACATTGGACATTGGTCTTTTTGAAAAAGATGAACTACTTAGAGAGAAGCTTTCCACTTATCGAAAAACAGCAGTTGTGGAAGGGGCTGGTACTGGAGCAGGAGGTATACTTCTTGGTCTCGCTGACTTTCCATTGCTTTTATCCATTAAAATGAAGTTTTTGTTTGAGGCTGCTTCTATTTACGGATATGACACAAAGGATTATGAAGAACGCCTCTTTATCTTGCATATTTTCCTGTTGGCTTTTTCAAGTGAGGAAAAGCGAAAAGAGACTTTATTTATCATTGAAAACTGGGAACAACAAAAGCATGTGATTGCCGATATGGATTGGCGTGATTTCCAACAGGAGTATCGGGACTATATAGATTTAGTGAAGATGTTTCAATTAGTTCCTGGTATTGGAGCAGTGGTTGGGGCATTTGCCAATTATAATTTACTTGACCAACTGGGAGAGACTGCAATGAATTCCTATAGGTTACGCATATTACAATCGAATGAAAGCAAGTAACACAAGAAGACTACCTTCCTAATGAAAATTGGAGGTAGTCTTTTTGTTTTTTAAACTGTTGGTAGTAATACATGATGTGCTTGTTTTATATGCTCAGTAAGCAACTCAACTTTATGGAAGACTTCTACACTGTTTTTTTGTTGTTGCTCTAGTGCCGCCTTCACATTGGTCTCCAATTGAACATGAGATTGTGCAAATAAGTCTAAAATAGCTTGATTAGGCAATCCAGAAATTTCTTTTATGGAACTGTTTATTTCTTCGATTTGGTTGACCCATGCAGATAATAATCGTTCAATTTGTTCATTATTGATTGACTTGATCGTATTTTGTAATACAGCTTTCCACTCTTCTTCAAATTTATTTTTATCTTCTTCTATTTTACTGAATGTCTCTCGAGTAGAATTTAGGATGTCTCTTTGAATATGAAGATGCTGTAATGATTTTTCTGCAATTTCCGTTTGAAAAGATTGAAATACTTTATAGCTGTTCAACCATCCATCCAGTATTAAATCTAATCCGTTCGATTTTTGATTCTTCGATTCAACATTACTCATTCCATTTTCCTCCTTTTAATTGTAACCGAATTACGTTATATGAGATGCACCAAAGCGCATTGGTACCATTATTTACTTTTCTGTATCTGTTTTTTTCGTGTGCTGTTGAAAGGGAAAAAAAGGTTGGTATAAATTAAAAAATTGATTGATCATATTTTGGTAGTTTGCAAGTGAACTTGCCCAAACCTCTAAGTATTGTTCACCTGCATCTGTAATCGAATAAATCCGTTTTGCTGGACCCTCTGATTCTGTATCCCACTCAGATGTTACCTTCCCATCCTTTTCCAGTTGTCGTAAAATCCGATAAAGATTTCCCTGATCCACCGCGTTGAAACCGAATTGCGTAATCTTTTGCATTAGCTCATAACCGTGGGAATTAAAATCTCGAAGATGTAAAAGCATGATTGGTACAAGGAAGTTTTTCGGAGTACCTAAATTAGTGTTTTTTTCATTATTATTGGACTCCTTGTTTGTTTCCAGCTGTTTTCACCACCAATCGAAAGAATGTTCATACATGTAATGTACACATAGGAGTAAAAAAATGTTCCAAAGCTAGGGCAATAAGGCGTATCCCATACATGTAATTTACACATAGGGAATAAAAAATATGACTTTAAAAAAAAAAAAAAAGATTAATTTTTTCATGCATATGTTTGGGCATATGTTCATAGAGTAATAAAGTCGTTCAGAGAACTTATTTTATGACTAAATTAATTGTAGGGAGATGAGATTTTTGACAAAAACATTGCCATTTGATCCATTCATCATGTGGAAAAACTTTTATGAACAAACGGAAGCGAACTGGTCAGGTGCAATTCAAGAAATGTTAAAAAAAGAATCTTTCTCCGAAGGGATGGGAGAGACATTAAACCAATACCTTCAAGCTCAAAAGCTGATGAATGAGAAAACGGAAACCTTTTTAAAAAGTGTCAATTTGCCAACCCGTAGTGAAATTGCAGATGTTGCATCACTTGTCATTAACGTAGAAAGCAAACTGGACGCACTTGATGAAATGGATGAGGAGATTAATCAATTAAAAATAGCGGTTTCTAGCTTAGACAAAAAAATCGATAAGCTTCTTATTGCTCTTGAAGTTACTGAAAAATAATGGAATAAAAAATATAAAGAGGATTGGAATGATAGTCTATGACAATGAGTCAGGCTGAATTAACTATATTAAACCCGATTAATAAACCGCTAGCAGGTAAGGTGGCGGTAGTAACAGGTGGCTCTCGTGGTATTGGGGCTGCAATCGCAAAAGAACTAGCAAAAAATGGTGCATATGTTGTCATTAATTATCAATTAAGAATGGACCGTGCAGAGGCGGTTGTGAAGGAAATTGAAGAGCAAGGCGGAGTTTCCTGTGCGATCCAGTCTGACGTATCAAAGCCGAACGACGTAAAGAATCTTATAGAAGAATTGATTAATCGTTATGGTAAAATCGATATTCTTATTAATAACGCTGGAATTACAAGAGACCGAACGTTCCGTAAACTGTCCAATGAGGAATGGAGCGAGGTAATTGATGTTAACTTAAACAGTGTATTTTATACAACTTCCGAAGTGATCAACCACATGTTGGAGCAGAATTATGGTCGTATTATTAATATAAGCTCAATTATCGGACAGGCGGGAGGATTCGGACAAACAAACTATGCAGCTTCTAAAGCTGGCATTATAGGTTTAACAAAATCCCTTGCTTTAGAAACAGCTAAAAACGGAATAACTGTCAATTCTGTGTGCCCAGGTTTCATAGAGACTGAAATGGTGGAAGAGATGCCTGAAAGTGTTAGAGAGAATATCGTTTCCAAAATACCTATGAAGCGTTTAGGACAAACGGATGAAATTGCCGAGGCTGTATTATTCCTTATTCACGCAAATTATATTACAGGTCAATCGATTAACGTAAATGGCGGCTTATATATGTAACCTGTAATTTCATATATAACGGGGGATCTCCAAAAGGAGTTCCCCTAAAAATAATAGGGGGTAAACCATCGTGTATTCCAACATAAATCAATTAGATAGCTGGTTAAATTCATTACCAGACGATGTGAAAAATAGTTATCGAAGATATAAAAGAGTAGTGGATGTTATTACAAAAGAACCAGATCCACAAGTTGGTCAAACTCCCAAAGAGGTCATCTGGACTAAGAACAAAGCTAAATTGTATCGCTATCAACCGCAGAGTAAGAAAACGAACCGTGTACCAATTCTGATGATCTATGCATTGATCAATAAGCCATATATTTTAGATTTGTCTCCTGGTAACAGCTTAATTGAATATCTAACTAATCAAGGCCACGACGTTTATTTACTTGACTGGGGAACACCTGGTTATGAGGATAGGCATATGAAGCTAGATCATTATATTTTAGATTATATTCCGAAAGCCGTTAAAAAAGTTCTCAAAACGTCTAATGCTAGTGAAATCAGTTTGTTAGGTTATTGTATGGGCGGAACGATGACTACAATATTTGCGGCACTACACCCAGAATTACCTATTCGAAACATAGTATTATTGACGAGTCCTACTGATTTTTCTGATGCAGGATTATATACAAATTGGTTGGATGAACGTTATTTTAATGTGGATAAGTTAGTAGACACACTTGGTTTAATTCCTCCTGATATGATTGATTTCGGAAACAAATTATTGAACCCGATTGGCAATTATTACGGACCATATATTAGTCTTGTCGATCGTGGGGAAAATGAAAAGTTCGTTACAAATTGGAAGCTAATGCAAAAGTGGCTTGCGGATGGAATCCCTTTTGCTGGTGAAGCTTATAGACAATGGATTGGTGAATTATATCAACAAAATAAGTTAATAAACGACGATCTTTATATAAGAGGGCAGAATGTAGAATTAGGAAATATTACAGCAAACCTTTTAAATATTGCTGGGAAGAAGGATGTCATTGTTAATCCAAGACAAGCCGAACCGCTCAATGATAAAGTCTCAAGTAAAAATAAGACATATCACTTAGTGAATACTGGCCATGTTTCGGTAGTGACGGGAAGTAAAGCGATTAATGAAATTCATCCTATGATTGGTAACTGGTTAGCCGAAAACGCAAACTAATTAAAGTGTCAATGCCAAATCATCAAATTCATTTTTGACATGGCAACTGGCACTTTTTTGAATAGGAGCAATGGCGAGTGTAATTCATTTTGTTTTTGTAAAGGATAAGAGAGTACACAATTGAATTGCTTTTTAGAAGATGCGTAGTAAAGGAATAATCGAGCGCTCAGCTATCTCGTTTACAGTATCGACGAAGAACTAATGAACAGACTTGTTGGATATGCAGATACACTGTTATTTGTTCATGATGGAGAAAATTTCTATCATGCAGAATACATTAACAATGAGTAAAGCGGTAATCGAAAGGGTAGGATGATTATCGATGTCTTAAATAATGTAAGGAGCTGAAAGAAATAGAAGAGAGAATAGATAATATTGAAGTTGGGGAAATTCTTACAGTGATGGATGAAAATAATCGAGAGCAAGAGATCGAGGTGCTGGATCTAATGACTGTCGATAATACAGAATACGCTGCTGTCCGAATTGCGGAAGATAACCAAGAGGATTCCGAAGAAGACTTAAAAGTATACCTTTTGAGAATTGAAGAGGATGAATTGTGTGTTATCGATAATGACGAGGAATTTGAAAAAGTATCTACTGCCTTTATTGAAGCAAGAGAAGATTTAGAATAAACGGTACTAATGGGTTTGAACTGTGTTCGTCATAAACAGAATGACAGTTTTTAAAAAGGTATTTCAATGGGGATCAATTGAGATTTTTATATTGGTCCCCGACCTAATGAGGACAAGCTAAAGAAGAACATTTAAATCCTGCTATCTTTCGCATCTCTTATGGTCAAGACGGCACGGAAGAGCTAATAGAAGATTAAAAACAGGCGCTAGTATAAAATTTATTCATGAGAAAACTAAATAGATTTTCTTTTTGCTAATAATTCGTTTTTAACGGATAATTAGTTGTAAGTCGAAAGATTAATTTGAAAAAAATAGTTGAAGGAGGTTTTTAGAATGGAAGAAAATCAAGGGAAAATTGAAGTAGGTAATATCTTTACGGTGCTAGATGAAAATGATCAGGAGCAAGATATGGAAGTGCTTGGTCTGTTGACTGTCGAGAAAGTTGATTACGCTGCAGTCGGCTTTGTAGAAGATATTCAAGCAGAAACGGAAGATGACATTGATGTTTTCTTTTTCCGTATAGAAGACGAGGGAGAATTGTCTTTTATTGAGGTTGACGAGGAATTTGAAAAAGTATCTGCTGCATTTGCTGAAGCTAGCAATAAATAAAAAATCAAAACCAAGAGGAAGAGCAAAATTAGCTCTTCTTTTTTTAATTCAATTTTTTTTTGAAAGAGGCAACCCGTTTCCGAGAAGAACATCCAATCTTTCGAGAAGTAGAAAAAGATTACTGGGCTGCCTGCCACTATAACCTTAGAGGAGAATTTTTTCTCCTCTGTTTTTTAATTTTATGTATCTAAATAGAGATTATTAATGTACCATCATACTTATAATTCCAAGAAATGATGGGGGTGTCCAAAGATGAGTGGAATAGCAAAGCTTCCCCAACCTCCTTATTATGCAGCGATATTTACATCGCAGCGTACAAATGTTGAAAAGGGCTATGGAAGAATGGCAGAAAAAATGGAAGAATTGGCATCACAGCAGAAAGACTTTTTAGGAATAGAGAGTGCTCGTGATCATGAATTGGGAATAACCATTTCCTACTGGGACTCTTTAGAAGCAATAAAAAGCTGGAAAGACAATTCTGCGCATAAAGTGGCGCAAGAAAAAGGTAAATCTGAATGGTATAAAAACTTCTCAGTAAGGATTTCTAAAGTAGAAAAAGCATACACTTTTGAAGTTAACGAGGATAATAATTTAGATTGAAATCAATAATTATAGAAGGGCATTATTTCAATAGAAGTAATGCTTTTTATTATGAATAAATAATTTAAAAGATTATTTTGGGGACCAAAAGGATTTTCTGTTGCAACTATAGAAATTAGTATAAGACCAAGGCGGTATTCAGCGCTTTAATATGGAAGGGTCGGATGGAATTCATTATTCTAACAACCTTGCCTCTGCAAAAATCTACGAAAAAGATGGAGGGATTAAAATGTCAGAGAATAAATCAACAAACGAGTTAACGACGTTCACGGAAGGAAAAGTTCTTGTCATGGAGAGGATTTTTAACGCACCGCGTTCTCTTGTGTTTGAAGCATTTTCAGATTCAGAACGATTGGAGAGCTGGTGGGGACCAAAGGGATGGAAGACAATAAATCGCCAATTTGAGTTTAAGCCAGAAGGAGTATGGCATTATTGCATGACATGCGAAGATGAAAATCAAGGAGACTTTTATGGACAAGAATCTTGGGGGATGGCTATCTATCATGAGATAGTTGCTCCTGAAAAAATTGTTTACACAGACATGTTTGCAGATGATAAAGGAAATGCGATTGCTGGCATGCCTGAACTACTAGTTACAATGATTTTTACTGAAGATGGAGATAAGACAAAACTCATTACTCGGTCTGAATTCGCTACCTTAGAAAATCTTCAGCAAGTACTAGACATGGGGGTAGTCCAAGGAACCTCTTCGCAATACGAACGACTTGATGACCTTCTAAAAAATATTTAATAAAGAGATCTTTTATGAAGGTTTTAATAAAATAAAAAGAAGGGTCATACTAGAGGTTAAGTATGACCCTTTCTTGATGCTTAAACTAAATTTTTATCTTTCAGAGATATTGATTATTTTGAACTTTGGTTTTCAGAAACAATCTGATTTAGTATAGCCAAACCAACTATTTCAGCCACATCTTGTAACTTACTTTTGCTTATTTTATCTATTGTATCCTGTGGTGTATGATACCACTCCTCTGTTGGATGATGGATGAAGAGTGCTGCAGGAATACCAGCTTCAGCAAATGACACATGATCACTTCGTTCTCCTTGGTTAAATGGAGTTGGTTCTCCATTTAACTTTTCACTAGCCTCCTGGGAAAGGTCTGTAACAAGATTAGGTTTACCGTCTATCGTTTGAAGAATTAAATTACCTGCATTTTTACTTCCTACCATATCTAGGTTAAAATTTGCAACGATTCGATTTTTTTCATCTTCCGACAAACTTTCTACGTAGTGAGAAGAACCTAGTAAACCTAACTCTTCAGCACCAAACGTGACAAAACGGATCTCTGTATCGGATGAAATATTTTTTAATACACGAGCGAGTTCCAATGTCATCGCAGTACCAGATGCATCATCATTTGCACCAGGAGCTCCTGCAACGGAATCGTGATGTGCACCGATCACAATGATATTATTCGTCGAGTTGTTTAATTTTACTGGTTTTTTTATAGCGATGACATTATGAGAAGTATTTTGATTGAAACTTGCGCCTTTTATGTTAAGTTGCCCGATAGACCCAGGATTTTTTTTTAGATGACTTATTAAGTCGTCCCCTTCTTCTTTTGTTAAAAAAACAGCTGGAACGCTTGTCTTAGTTGCGTCCCCTAAACTTGCATTAATCGTATCTGACTCTTGGTTGTAAATGATGACACCTATTGCACCTTTGGCAGTGGCGTTTGATATTTTGTCAGCAAAGGTAATTTCTCCACGTTGGATGAGTGCAATTTTTCCTTTTAAGTTTAGTTTATTTAAATCTTCCATTTTTCCAAGTCCAGCTGCAACAATTTCACCTGATATATCACCATTAACTGAATATTCAAACGCAATAGGCTGTAAACGTTGGGAGTAACCCTTTACAGATAACGCTAGAGTCTGTGGTGGTGTATAGCTATTAAAATGGAAAGATTGAACTTCAGATTCGTAACCATATGATTCAAACTGTTTTTTTATATATGCAACCGCCTCATTCTCTTGAGCAGTACCAGCAACACGAGGAGTTTTTGATAAAACCCTTATATTGTTGTAAATATTATCAGCATCGATTCCCCATAAAACTTGTGTCTCAAGTGCATTCATTTTTTCGAATTCGGTGGAAGCAAAGTGTGGACTAAACGCTACTATTGGGACGACTGTAGCAATACCAAGTATAATTGTCAGTATGATTTTATTGTTAGATATTCGCATTTTATACCTCCTATATCGTTATTGATTTAGGATGAGCAAAAATGAGATATTTACTTGTTTCATTTCATATAAATTTTATAGACGCTGTTAATTACTAAAAAATACTTGAAGCTAAAACAAAGATAGAGAGACCATGCGTAAGTGTTGAAGGAAAAATACCATATTTCAGGCGAACAAAGCTACAAATAATTCCCTCGAAAAAAGTAAATAAAATGACTGGTAATCCTAAAGTGGTAACTGTTGTTGCAAGAAAAACATGACCTACTCCAAACATCAGACCTGAAAGAAGTGCTGCACGAATGGAATCAGTGATTGACTCAAAATATCCCTGTAAATAACCACGGAATAGAACTTCTTCCATCAAATTACCGGATAATGCGAAAAAGAATAATAATGGTAGAACCTCAGTAGGAAAATAACCGCCTCTTTTTTCCAGAGGAATCCCTTGATATATAAAGAAGAAAGGAAGTACCACAATGATAGCGCCTAAGATTCCCATAAAAAGAGATAATACTTTTTGATTTCCTATCCAGAAAAGTAAGTGTCGCATGTCTTTTTGAAGATAGATGATTCCACCTGTAATCATTAGTGAAACTACACCCATTAAAATAAGTAAGCTACCATTCTCTGTGAATCTCATCCAAGGAAGATTGTTTGTTGTTCCAAAATGCCAAAAATCAAACGTAGTCATATTGTCTCTAATTAAGATAAAACCTAGAATGAGAATAAATATTTTTGTGGAGAATGCATTTTTAGGTAATAGTAAATATGTCACTAAAAGAATTAAAAATCCAGGAGTAATCCAAAGAATATATTCAAGAAACAAATCCAATTCTAGTCACCTCTCCCTTAGTTTCGGTTTAAAAAGGCAAATTATTTAGGTTTCTCATTCCTCTGTGCTAGACTGAAAACAAATAAAAACATGAAAAGAGGGTAATATGTTTAAAAAAATATTAAAGCAAATCAAACAACTTTCTCAAGGTAGTAGCGAGCGTAGACATGGTCATTATCGTCGAGGTAGTAGCAGCGATCGAAGAAAAAGTTATTATAAGCGTGGAAGCAGTAGCAGTAATTATAGAAGAAATCCAATGAGTGGAAGTAACTACTACAAACGCAAGGGCAGAAGCAGTAGTTAATTCTTTCACTTTTTATTGGCGAGAAGTGCAGCTTGTAGATCCTTCAAGATGTCTTTAGTAGTTGTATAAGGTTCTTTTATTTGTAAAAGTCTTTTAAGTAAATAAATTGTTTCATTTTTTAAAGAAAGTTCTTCTGTCCAAGGAAGAGCTTTTTTATTTCTTGTAGGATAGGTTGTGTAAAGTAAATATAAGAGTATCTCACCTAAATCAAAGTAGTCCTGTTCTTTCATCTCACCACTTGAGGGATTCAGCTTAGACAATCCAAAGTCGATTAAAAATAAATGGTTGTTATTTATAATAATGTTCGGAATACGCAAGTCGCCATGATAGACGTTCTTATTATGTAAATCATCTACTAAAACAAGGAGGTCCGCTAGCAAATTTAAAGACTGTTCTTCATTGAAAGTAACCTTTTTATAAAAAATCAAGTCCTCTAAATTGTCTCCTTCCATATAGTTCATAACATAAAATAGTAGCTCGTTATGTGTAAAAGCCTCAAAAAATTTAGGCATGTTTTCATGGTTTAACTTTTGTAAAATGGAGATTTCATTTTCAAATAGCTTTATTTCTTTTTTAGAACGTTGCTTACTTAGTCTTAGTTGTTTCACCACTTTGTAATCGTTCGTTTTTAGGTCTTTACATCGATAAAGTATGCCGTAGCTTCCTGTTCCAATAACATTTAAAACCTCATATTGTTGGTTTAAGACTGTACCTGCTTTCAATGGTATATCTACAAAAAATTGATAGGCTTTTCGAATAGAACGTAAAATGGATATGTTTCTCACCTCACTTGCTTATAGTTATCTCTTAAATATGACCTTATTGATATAATAAATATACAGTCAATTATAGAGAAGTATAGCTATTTATTCGAAAGAATAATGGGGTGTATGATGGAACTATTAAAAATTAGATGGTTAATATGGTTGTTTCCAATTGTATTTTTTATTCATGACCTTGAAGAAATTTTAACTGTTGAATATTTTTCGATGGTTCTCCCTTTTAAAGTTACAACAGTAGAATTCATTTTGGCTTTTAGTATATTATGGTTGATTGTTTTTATTGGTTGTATGTTTGCAGCAACGAATAAAGACTTTATAGGGATAGGACCTATACAATACTTTTCGATCTTAGTATCTGGTATTTTTTTAGCTAATGGTATTGGGCATATTTTGCAAAGTATTTTCTTTCAAAAATATGTACCTGGTGTCATCACTTCTATTTTTATTTTAGTCCCTTTTTGTTTGTTTAGTATTAAAAAGCTTCTCTCAGATAATTTAATAACATGTAAGCAAATATTAATTTATTTGGCACTAGGTTTTATTTTACAAACTCCATTTGCAATGGGATCAATAATGTTTGCAAAATTCATTGTAAAAATAGTAGGAAACGGATAGTGGAAATACACAAGTCAAAACTTTTATTGGTGTCGGAAGGGTATAATAAAGTAGCAGCAGAGGACACTAAAATAGAAGCATTTTGAGCATATGAAAATTGCTAAAACTTAGACTTAATGACAGAAGAAGCAAAGGAGATAAGATGACAAACCGAGAAGAACTAATAGGATGGAACTTCGATAACAGTTATGCCCGTCTTCCAAACATATTTTTTACTAGCCTCACCCTTAACCCTGTGAGCTCACCGAAATTGTCCATTCTTAATGATTCGTTGGCTAAATCCTTGGGGTTAGATATAGATTCACTGAAAAGTGAAGATGGTGTTGCACAACTTGCTGGAAACCGAAATCCAGAAGGTGCTTTCCCTCTTGCTCAGGCTTATGCCGGGCACCAATTCGGACATTTTAACATGTTAGGAGATGGCCGAGCTATTTTGCTTGGAGAACAAATTACACCTCAAGGTGAGCGATTTGATGTTCAACTGAAAGGTTCTGGTAGAACTCCTTATTCTCGTGGGGGAGATGGACGTGCGGCACTAGGGCCAATGCTAAGAGAATACATTATTAGCGAATCCATGCATGCGCTTGGTATACCTACTACACGGAGTTTAGCGGTGGTAACTACCGGTGAATCTATCATTCGTGAAACTAATCTACCTGGTGCAATTATGACCCGCGTGGCTGCAAGTCATCTGCGTGTAGGTACTTTTCAATTCGCAGCGAAATGGGGAACTTTTGAAGATCTTCGAGACCTGGCTGATTATACAATTGAACGACATTATCCAGAAGGAGAGACTTCCCCTAATCGTTATATTTTCCTACTTCAGGAAGTGATTAAACGTCAGGCGTCGCTAATTGCAAAATGGCAACTGGTTGGCTTTATTCACGGAGTCATGAACACAGACAACATGGCCATTAGTGGAGAAACTATTGATTATGGTCCTTGCGCGTTTATGGATGCCTATGATCCATCAACTGTTTTTAGCTCTATAGATGTTAATGGTCGCTATGCTTATGGCAATCAACCGAATATTGCTGGATGGAATTTAGCACGATTTGCTGAAAGCTTATTACCGCTACTCCATGAAGATGAAGAGCAAGCAATTAAACTAGCCCAGAATGCGATAGAAGATTTTCCTAAATTATATTTCTCTAATTGGCTATCAGGGATGAGAGCTAAGTTGGGGATATACAACGAGGAAAAAGAAGATGAGGCACTCGTGGATGAACTTCTCCGTATAATGCAAAAGAATGGTGCAGATTATACCAATACTTTTCGTGCATTAACTTTCGATACGAATGAGGATACGAAATTATTTGGAACACCTGAGTTTGCTCAGTGGAAAAAGAAATGGCAGGAGAGGTTAAGTAGACAGCAGGAATCGAAAGCATCCTCTCATGACTTGATGCGAAACAGTAATCCTGCTGTAATCCCAAGAAACCACCGGGTAGAAGAGGCCCTGGATGCAGCTGTTGCACAAGGTGACTACAGTGTAATGGAGCGGTTACTAAACGCTTTATCAAGACCATACGCTCATACTCCTGAACAAGATGAATATACTAAACTGCCTGACCAAGAAAACAGTTCTTATCGTACGTTTTGTGGAACATAAGAAATATCATCAACTTAAAAAAGATAGGGATAGCAAATACAATGCTATCCTATCTTTTTTATTTTTATATAAGTAATGACAATATTTTGAAAGAAACTTTTTGCCTACTTATAAAGTCTTATTAGTAATGTAAAAATAACTAATTTTAAACCTGATTTAATATTATAAGACATTTTCCTCCTAAACTAAACATAGACTCTATAGAATTGTTTACAATTTCCAAATGGAATAATATTGTTCACAATTTACAGAATTTAGTGTACACTTTAAATATTACAATTTTAGGAGGATTATTTTGGCTAAATTAAAGAAATTTGGAATTGTATTAACTTCTTCAGCTTTAACGTTAGGAATGTTTTCATCCATTGCAAGTGCTTCAACTTCAACAAATGAGCCACCTCAAGTACAAATTCAAGTAGCGGAAACAGAAAAAGTTTTCACGAAAAATGATTTAATCAAGAGATTAAAAGAATTGTTTCCAAAGAAGTTTGATCATCTATCCAATAATGATTTCCATATGGGAAGCGGTTACTATTACCCAACTGATAAGGAAGTAAGATATAATCTGTCTTTCTTTAAGGAAGTAAATGGTAAGCACACAAGTGGAGGCGTTGGATTTGTGGGAGAAAAATTAGAATTAGAAAATTATTACTTCCAACCAACCAATGAAAAAGAAGCATTGTTTCCTGCAAAAGTCTCCAAAGAGGCAGCAAAAAAAATTGCAGAAGATTTTATGAAGAGTTTTATTGCAAATGCAGAATATCAATTAGAAACAGACTCCTACAATTATTACCCGCAACAAATATTAACCGAGCCTATTCGTTACAACTTTTCTTTTACTAGCACCAAAAATGATATATCTATTTCTGAACAAAGAATGGAAGTAACTGTTCTTGGAAATGGTGAAGTCGTTAATTTTTATAAGACACCAGTTCAGAAATCTGCTACATTCGATGATGTTAAACAATTAAAAGATGAAGCGGAGCTATTAAAAAAGTTTAAAGATAACCTTTCTATTGATAAACAATATCAAATTGATTTTGATTACAGAACTGGTGAACGGGGTGTTAAGCTCATTTACCAACCTACAACTAAAGTACGCGGAATTCATGCATCTACAGGTAAGTGGCTGACTTCAAACGATTACACAACAGAATATCCTGAGAAAACGAAACTTGAAAAGATTTCTGCTAACCCACTGCCTGCAAAACAAAATGGAGTTACATTAGAAGAAGCTAAGAAAATTGCTGAAAAGTTTATTAAATCCAAATCGGACAAAATAAAACTAACCATTCAATCAATGGATGAGGTTGAAAATTATAATGGCCAATCCGTGATCAGAGTTGACTATATGTACGAATATGCAAATGGTGGACATGGAACTAGCTTAGAAATTAATAAGAATACTGGTGAAATTATTCAATATTATGATATAACAAGAGATATTCTACAACAAAACGGAGAAAAACCTAGTGAGAACAAGCTTACTCAAAAGGATGCTCTCACGCAGGCATTAAAATATGTAAAAGAAATGATTCCATCTTATCTTCACAACTATGCGTTACCAGTAGAAGAAGCATTTTATGATGATATGCAAGGATCCTATAACTTCTCTTTCCCTCGAGTAGTAAATGGTATTGTAGTGATTGGCGATCAAATTAATGTAAGTATTGCTGGGGACGGATCATTAAAAAACCTTCACGTTGGTTATCAAGAGATAAAAGATTGGCCAGCACTTGATAAAGTAATTTCTGAAAAAGACGCGTTGGCTAAATTAAAAGAAGCTCTTAATATAAAACTTACTTATTTGAAACCAAGTAACGACAAAGAAAAAAATCATTATGACCTTGTGTATGTTCCAGTATTTAATGAAAACTCATTTAGCTTTTTAGATGCTACTACGGGTGAATGGAATAACTTGAACAATTTTAAAAGTCCTGAAACTATTAAACATGCTTGGGCTGAAGAGGAGTTAAATTATTTAATCAGCGCGAAAGTCTTAGAAGTAAAAGATCCTAAAAAATTCAACGGTGATGCAGCAATCTCTAAAGGAGAAGCATTAAAAGTTTTATTAAACTCTCTCACTTATTTCTATGACGGAATGTATTATAATAATAACGAAAATTTAAAACAAACTTTTGATAATATCGATCCAAAACATCCTCTATATCAAGCAGTAGAACGTGCGGTAAGTATGGGAGTAATTCAACCATCTGGCAAGAACTTTGATGTGGATGCACCTATCAAAAGAGAAGAACTAGCAGCGTGGTATATTAGAGTTCTAGGTTTAGAGCAAGCAGCTAAACATAGTAACATCTATAAAATAGACTTTGCAGATGCAAGTAAGGTGCAAAAAGAGTATATAGGATATGTAGCTTTAGCAAACTCCATGGGATTATTTAAAGTTGAAAAAAATCAATTCAATCCTGCTCAAGAAGTGACTTACGCAGAGTTGGCTGTTTCAACCATTCTATTAGCTCACGAAATCGCTGAAAAAGGAAATGGCATCCGTTACTAAAACATTTCAAAACCCTCCCCGTACAAAGACGGGAGAGGGTTTTGTTTTGGTGTATTAAATTGGTTTACTCAGCTGGTAGTACTTCATCAGCTATAATACCAGGAAGAGAAATATTATATCCTGCTTGTGATTCATATGTATATTCTCCATATACTGTTCCATAAATCGTGACAATATCATTATCAACGAAATCTGTATAGCCTACATATTCGACAAATACAATGTCATTAAAACTATAACCATATGACTCTTTTGTTACTGACAATCGAATATTCGTCATACCGTCGCCTTCTAATATTTGTACGATTTCGCCCGTATATTTCACGTATTCATCGCTATAACGGTCTGGATTCTTTTTCAATTGAGCGTATTCAATTGTTTGGGCATTTGCTTTCTTTTCTGCAGCTTCTTTTGCAAGTTGTTCTTGTCTTGCTTTTTCTTCTGCTTCCTCTTTTGCTAACTGTTCAGCTTCTGCTTTAGCTTTTGCCTCTGCTTCTTGTTTAGCTTTTTCATCTGCAGCCGCTTTTTCTTCTGCTTCTTTTGCTTCACGAGTTGCTTTCTCTTCAGCAGTTTCTTCCTTAACTGGTTCAACCTCTTTTGCACTTTCCGTTTCGGCTGTTGTCGTCGTATCGGTAGTTAATCCAAAAGCAAAAAATGAAATAATCATAACTAATACAGAAATACCACTAAATATAAGCATTTTTTTACCTTTTGTCCCGTTTTTCTTAATAAACGAAACGAATGAAATTATTCCGAAAATAAAAATTGCAAACAGACTAACGATCGATATTACTAAAAATAAACTATCCACTTATATCCTCCTATCTCGTTTCACCTAATTGTACGATAGTTATTTCTGCTTTTGTCACGGGAATTAATGGTAATTTAAACATCGAAAGATAGATAAATAACAATTCTATATAGTAAAGATATGTTAATAGATAAAAAACCTACTAACTTTTAAAGAGTTAGTAGGTTTTTGGGAGTTGTAATTCGAATCACTGTACCCCATCTAGACTTACTACGTATAACTAGTCCATATTGTTCACCATACGTAACTTTCAGCATTTATGTGTATTGGCTAAGCCAATATGATTGGAATAATAGAATATACCCAATGCTTGTTCTGGCATGGTGGTGAATTGAAAAGAATTTTTTATTCTTTTCATTTGCCCCATGCTTTTTTATGTTCTGCCTTTCAAGTTCGGACAATATATATTAGGAATACAATTTTTTTGAGTCTTCATGACAAAGGAGCCAATGCAAATGCTGTCCAAGTTTTTTAAATCGAAACTACTAATTTATGCCCCTCTAAACGGTGAAATAATTCCAATCGAGGAAGTTCCAGACCCCGTCTTTAGTCAAAAGATGATGGGAGAAGGGCTTGCTATTATACCAAATGGGGGCAAGGTTCACTCTCCAATAGAAGGTACAGTCATTCTTCTATCCGATACCAAACATGCAATCGGACTTCGTTCAAAAAACGGAACGGAGATTTTGATTCATATTGGTTTGGAAACGGTTTCATTAGGGGGAAGTGGCTTTACGATATTGGTTCAACAGGATGAATCGATTTCTGTCGGGCAACCACTAGTAGAAGTGGATTGGGATTTGCTTCGTGCTCAAGATAAAAAAATAGTCACACCAATAGTTATTACAAATAGTGCAGAAAGAGTTATACGATTCGAAGATTCAAAAGAAGGTATTGTGGGTGAAACATTATTGATGACAGTATTTCCAAAATAAAGCGAAAAAAGGAGGTTTAATTTTAATAGATTAAGAGACTTTATTCTGTAGACTGCAATCATTTTATTTTTTTATATCTTAATTATCTTATAAATAAGAAAAGAGGATGGGCATATTATGATGAAATATATTCAAAAGCTCGGACGCTCTTTAATGCTACCAGTAGCTGTTTTACCGGCAGCTGCAATTTTGATGGGTATTGGTTATTGGATTGACCCTACGGGTTGGGGTTCTGGAAATGTATTAGCCGCATTTCTAATCAAAGCAGGAGCTTCTATTCTTGACCATATTCCAATTCTATTTGCGGTAGGCGTTGCATTTGGAATGGCCAAAGAAAGAGACGGCTCTGCTGCAATAAGTGGTTTAGTTGCCTTTCTAGTTGTAACGACTATGTTATCCACTAATTCGGTTGCTTTGTTACAAGGTATAGATTCTGCTAATGTAAATGCAGCTTTCGCGAAGATTGATAATGCTTTTGTTGGTATCATTTCTGGACTTATTGCAGCAGCAATGTTTAATCGCTTCAGTCATGTAAAGCTACCTGATTTTTTAGCATTCTTTAGTGGAAAACGGCTTGTTCCGATTGTATCTGCGGTAGTGATGTTAGTTGTTTCCGTAGCATTATTCTTTATTTGGCCAATCGTATATGGCTGGTTAGTTTCGTTTGGTGAGTCAATTAGTAGCCTAGGTGCAGCAGGCGCAGGTATATATGGATTCTTCAATCGTCTGTTAATACCAACTGGCTTGCATCATGCGTTAAATGCAGTATTTTGGTTCGATACAATTGGTATTAACGATATCGGAAAGTTCTGGGATAGTTCAGGTGTTAAAGGTGTTACAGGGATGTACCAGGCTGGGTTCTTCCCAATAATGATGTTTGGATTACCAGCAGCTGCACTGGCGATGTATCATACAGCGAAGACGAAAAGAAAAAAACAAGTGGCTTCCCTAATGCTTGCAGCGGGCTTTGCATCTTTTTTTACAGGGGTTACAGAACCAATTGAGTTTGTATTTATGTTTTTAGCTCCAGCTTTATATGTAGTGCATGCTGCGTTAACTGGTCTATCATTGTTCATTGCTGCATCCTTCCAGTGGACAGCAGGATTCACTTTTAGTGCAGGGTTCATAGACTTTTTCTTAAGTCTTCGAATTCCAATTGCAAATTTACCATTAATGTTAGTTGTTCAAGGTTTAGTTTTTGCTGTTATTTACTATTTCTTATTCCGATTCTTAATCGTGAAATTTGACTTGAAAACACCAGGTAGAGAAGAGGATGAGGAAGAAATCGAGGAAGTTGTTGACAACTCATCTAGTAGTAAATTCTCCATCTTAGCTTCTATTATTTACGATGGGTTAGGTGGGGATGCAAACGTCACTTCTGTAGACTATTGCGCTACTCGTTTGCGGGTAGAGGTAATAGATATGGCTCTGGTAGATCAAAAGAAAATAAAAGATACTGGTGTTCCTGGTATCAACGTTGTCGGTCCAACGAGTATTCAAGTAATTGTAGGAACTAGTGTGCAATTTGTGGCGGACGAAATCGAAAAAATTAGGAATTAGAAATAGTAGAAAAAAGCTGTTTAAGGAGATTGTTCCTTTCATAAACAGCTTTTTTTCTACTAAACATTTATTATAATTGGTATACATATTAATACCAAGGAGAAGTGAATCATGCCAAAAACTATACTAATTTCCAACGTAACAATCGTAAATCATGATAAAGAAGTAGTTGGGGACTTATTTCTTAAAGATGGAAAGATTGAAAAGATAGGAACACAGTTATCGAACGAAGCAGATATTTATCTTAACGGAGCTTCTAAAGATTGGATTGTATTCCCGGGTTTTATAGATATGCACATTCACGGCTCTGCTGGTTTTGATACGATGGACGCAACAGAGGAAGCGCTAAGAGGGATGGCACGTTCTTTAGTAAAAGAAGGGACCACAAGTTTTTTACCTACTACGATGACACAAACAACTAATGCAATAGAGGCTGCACTAAAGAATATCGCAAGTTTTGTTAGTAAGACAGATGAAGCAGAAGTTCTAGGAATACATGTGGAAGGCCCATATATTTCTCCTAAAAGAGCTGGGGCACAACCACTTGAATATATAATAGAACCTTCTCTGGAGCAGTTTGATAGTTGGCAGCATCTAAGTAATAACCGTATCAAGCAAATTACTATTGCTCCCGAAGTAACAGGGGGTCTTGAATTTGTAGAGAAAGCTAGTAGTCAGGGTATCGTTGTTTCCATTGGACATTCTGATGCTTCTTCCGAAGAGGTAGAACAGGCGGTTAAGCTAGGTGTAAAACAAGCAACTCACTTATATAATCAAATGCGCCCATTTCACCACCGTGAACCTGGAGTGGTAGGAAGTGTATTGATTTCGGATGAAATAAAAACGGAGCTTATTGTAGATTTTATTCATTGTCATCCGAATGCAGTTAAGTTGACATATCGATTAAAGGGAGCTTCCGGAATAATTCTGATCACAGATGCTATGAGAGCAAAAGGGCTACCAAATGGAAGCTATGATTTAGGAGGACAAATGGTAAGTGTAACAGAGAAGGGAGCGCATCTATCAAATGGTGCATTAGCAGGGAGCATGCTGACGATGGATCAAGCAGTTCGTCATTTCCGACAAGCAACAAATTGTTCGTTTATGGAGTTAGTCTCCATGTCTTCTACAAATGCTGCGAAACAATTAAAGCTCTCTAATAAGGGATTTATTGAGGAAGGTTTAGATGCCGACTTAGTATTGCTTAACAAGGACTTACATGTTCAAATAACAATTTGCAGAGGTCAAATCGTATTCGAAAAGGAGACTTGATAAATGGAAAAAATCTTTAAGATTACAACTTCTGAAGGTCTACACGCAAGGCCTTCCACGTTATTAGTTTCAGCGGTTACACCTTTTAATTCAGAGGCACAACTTACGTATAATGGAAAATCGGTAAACTTAAAATCCATTATGGGTGTAATGGCTCAATCTATTACTACCGGATCAGTTGTCACTATTTCAGCCGAAGGAGAAGATGCTGAGGAACTGTTAAGCAAGGTGACAGAGGTTATTATCTCGAAAGGACTTGGGGAGGAATATGAATAAAGAAGTTTAAAATTGTAAGGCTTTTTCTGCAGTTGTGAAAGGATACATTTTTGTATAATCGAATTCATCCAGGATAAACTATTTTTTAAAGAAAGGATGAATGATGAAATGAACGAGACTAAATTTGCAGAACTAGACCGTGAGCAGTTGCAGGAACTAAATGAGCTAGAAGAAAAACTTGGAGTTACGCTTATTGCGTATGACACCGCAACAACAAGTAGTTCCTCTTCAACTCAACAGTACAATTAAACTATGATTATGAATCTCAACCTCGAGCAGCTCGCAAGCTAGTTAATAATTTGCATAGCTGCTAGGAGGTTGGATGTTCTCTTTACATTGTAATGACTACTTTTCCTTGATTGTGACCTTCTTCAAAATACCTGAAAGCCTCGGGAACCTCATTCAGCTTATAACTTCTTTCAATTACAGGTTTAACTTTACCTGCCTCTATTAGTTCTTTGATAAAAGTCAAATCTTTTTGATTTGCTCTTTGTAAAAAGCTACCCATCTTTTTACCCCCAGTCATGGAAAAGAAAGGTCCTAAAACCATAGCTTGAGTTAATTGGGCTCCGGAACCTCCGACCATAACATAATTTCCCTTCGGACGAAGAGCACGTTTATAAGCCGAAATAGGTTGATACCCGTTCACAGCAAGAATTAGGTCATAACGTTGTGTATTTTTGGTGAAGTCTTCTTTTGTATAATCAATGACAAAGTTTGCACCAATTGATTGGAGAATGTTTAAATTTCTCGTACTACATACCCCAGTTACCTCCGCCCCAAATGATTTGGCAATCTGGACTGCAAAAGTCCCTACACCACCAGATGCACCATTAATCAAAACTTTCTGTCCTGATTCAATCTTGCCTTTATTCCTTAAACTCTGAAGGGCAGTGGTAGCTGCCATAGGCACTGCAGCAGCTTCCTCAAATGAAAGATTAGACGGTTTTAATACCAATACATGTTCAGGTACTGCGACATATTCAGCAAAAGTTCCCCAACCACAACCGGATAAGTCTCCAAACACTTCATCACCAGGCTTAAAATGGTTAACATTTTTGCCGACTGATTCTATCCTCCCTGCAAAGTCACCTCCAGGTATGGAGTATTTTGGTTTCAATATACCAAATGCAAAGCGGGCAAGGTACGGTTCCCCTTTCAAAAGAACTAAGTTTCCGTAATTTAAAGATGCTGCATGAATTTTTACCAGAACTTGATTGTCATCCGGAATCGGCGTTTCTACCTCATTCAATTCTAGAATGTCAGGTGAACCATATTTGTTAGAAATTATAGCCTTCGTAACTATTCCTCCTTTCTTAATATTATGAGAACACTCGATTTTTTAGGCTTTTATTTCCTTTAAATAAAAGCCATATGGCTAGTGAAAATTCTCCAATAACCATTTATATAGCAACAATCAGTATAAATAGATATATTTATACAAATTCACTTTTATATAATAAAGAGGTAATAGGGGGACTATAATCCATCCTATTTCACTTGAAAGCTGTTACTTATATTTTAAGGTCCATTCTTAATCAATGGTAAATATAAATAAAAAAAGGACCAAAAATTTGGTCCTCACAATTTATTCTGTTCTTGCCATGTTTTTAGCATAAAAAATCTCATCCATTTCTGTTTTTAACTTCTTCGTAATGGATATCTTTTCTTCATCGGTTAACTCGTCCTCTGTGTAACCGAATAGGTAGTTATTTAAATCAAATTTTTTAAGTTTACATTTTGTATGAAAAATATTTTCTTGGTATACATTTACATCGATCATTTGATAATACTCTTGTAAGCCGACTGGAATATAGTTTTGAATGGAATTAATGTCATGATCGATAAATAATTTATGTCCCGTTACGTCTCTAGTAAAGCCTCGTACACGATAGTCCATCACCATAACATCTGTCTCAAATGAATGAATCAAATAATTCAGTGCTTTCAAAGGAGAAATTTCTCCACAGGTGGAAATATCAATATCCGCCCGGAATGTACTAATTCCTTCATCCGGGTGATACTCAGGATAAGTATGAACGGTTATATGACTTTTATCCAGATGGCCAACTACTGATTCAGGTAGTGGACCTGGTGATTCTTTAAATGAATCCGCTGGAGAATCGTCAACAGGTCCTTCAGAAACCAAAATGGTTACACTTGCTCCCTGTGGTTCATAATCTTGCTGTGCAATATTTAAAATATTTGCCTCAATAATATCCGACACTTTCGTTAATATTTTTGTCAAACGTTCCGCATTATATTGTTCGTCGATATAGTCAATATAAGCCTCTCGTTCTTCTCTCGTTCTTGTGTAGCAAATATCATACATATTAAAACTTAAGGTCTTTGTAAGGTTATTAAACCCATGTAACTCAATTCTTTGCTTAGGAGTTAAACTCATTTTTTGAACTCCTCTCTTTCACATAAATTTAAGGCTCTGTTGAAACGATATAATAAGTATGCGTTAAAACTAGTTTTAGATTCCCCTTAGCTTTATTTTTCCACAAAAAACTTTTTCTGAAACATACAATTTACACCATTGCTCTTTTAGATTTAGAAGTAGCAAGAATTCATTATGTAAAATGGACTTGATAGTTTACCTTGTCTTATTGACACTACTTATCTTAATGCCTATGATTTATTTTAATAGAAAGAAAATTTAGATAAGGGACGGTGTCTCAACGAATGGATATTACATTGGAATATGCGAGGAAATTAGATAAACAGGATATATTAAAACACTATCGAGATGAATTTTATTTGCTGCCAAATATCTTGTATATGGATGGGAATTCCTTGGGTTTATTGTCTAAAAGAGCGGAGCAGTCGCTGTTATCTATACTTGATTCATGGAAAAAATACGGAATAGATGGGTGGACACAAGGTGAGCATCCTTGGTTTTATTTTTCGGAAACGTTGAGTGAAATGTGTGCACCGCTTGTTGGAGCATTGAAAGAAGAAGTGATGATTACAGGTTCAACTACTACGAATTTACATCAGTTAGTTGCTAGTTTCTATCATCCCCATGGAAAACGGACTAAAATATTGGTGGATGAATTGAACTTCCCTTCTGATTTGTATGCCATTAGTAGTCAGTTATCGTTGCATGGATATAACCCAGAAGAACATATGAAGTTCGTGAAAAGCCGTGATGGGAATACTCTACTAGAAGAAGACATAATAGAATCGATGACAGACGATATAGCTCTAATCGTGTTACCAAGTGTGCTGTATCGGAGTGGACAAATATTAAATTTGAAAGCGCTTACTAAAGCTGCGCACGAACGAAATATTATCATTGGATTTGATCTATGTCACTCTATTGGATCTGTCCCTCACAATTTGGATGATTGGGATGTAGACTTTGCGTTTTGGTGTAATTATAAGCATTTAAATGGAGGACCAGGTGCAGTTGGGGGATTGTTCGTGAATCAGAAGCATTTTGGAAAGAGACCTGGACTCGCAGGTTGGTTCGGCTCCCATAAAGAGAAGCAGTTTGACCTGGCAATAGAAATGTCACCGGCATCAGATGCAGGTGCATATCAAATTGGGACACCGAATATATTAAGTGCTGCCCCATTATATGGTTCGTTACAAATGTTTGCGGAGGTCGGTATAGATGCTATTCGTAGCAAGTCATTAACTCTAACTGATTATATGATGTTTTTAATAAAGGAAGAGTTAAGGGATTTTCAATTTAACATTGCCAATCCAGTCGACCATGAGCGTAGAGGGGGACATATTTATCTTGTTCATGAAGAGGCAGCTCGCATTTGTAAGGCATTAAAAGATCACCGGGTTATTCCTGATTTTCGCTCGCCAAATGGCATCCGTCTAGCACCTGTTGCATTGTATAACTCTTTTGAAGATGTGTGGAATACTATGCAGATTTTGAAGAAAATCATGACAGAAGAAACGTATAAAAAGTACGAAAACAAGCGTGATGTTGTTGCATAAAAAGGAGGACTTATATGCCGGAGGATATTTCGAGGCTGCATGAAAAGCTAGATGATGAAAAAGGGATTCATACGGACTTTCAAGATGATATGACCTATGGAGAATATTTACAGCTAGATATGATATTGTCCAGTCAAAAACGATTGTCCGGTCATCATGATGAAATGTTATTTATTATTATTCATCAAGTTAGTGAGCTTTGGATGAAGTTGATCTTACATGAATTGACTAGTGCCATTCAAGCGATACAAGAAGATAAGATGCAAGCCGCCTTTAAAATGCTGGCTCGAGTAACAAAGATTCAGACACAGATAATTCAAGCTTGGGATGTGCTCTCGACATTAACACCAGCTGAGTATTTAGAGTTTCGCGATAAACTCGGTAAAGCATCTGGTTTTCAATCCTTTCAGTACCGCCAAATTGAATTTGCACTTGGTTATAAAACAAAGTTTATTCTTAAAATTTATGAGAAAGATTCAAAGTTATACAATGAGCTCGAAAAAGCATATCACTCACCTAGTATTTATGATGTGGCAATTCAAGCATTAGCAAAAGCTGGGTTCAATTTGAACCCAGCTGCTGTAAATAGAGATTATTCCGTTACATATGGAGGAGACGAGACAGTCGCAGAGGCATGGAAAGAAGTATATCAAAACGTGGACCAGTATTGGGATCTGTACCAATTAGCAGAAAAACTCGTGGATATAGAGGATTGGCTACAGCAATGGCGCTTCCGACATATGAAAACGGTAGAACGTATTATTGGCTTTAAAACTGGAACCGGTGGATCCTCAGGAGTAAATTATTTACGTAAAGTATTAGATCATCGTTTTTTCCCAGAGCTCTGGGATTTAAGAACAAGTTTATAAGGGGTGATGGCAATGGAGAAACGCTGGATAGACATCTCACAGTCGTTTTCAAATAATATTGGTACTTGGCCAGGAGATACACCTTTTCAGTTTGAACTAGCTTTCTCGAAGGAACAGACAGGTTCAGTTAATATTGGTCGTTTTACAACAAGTGTGCATACTGGGACACATGCGGATGCACCTTATCACTTTGACAATGACGCACCTACGATTGAGCAGTTAGACATCCATATTTATATTGGTCGTGCCAAAGTAGTTGACGTCACAGGATTGGAATCAATTGGTCGAGATGAATTGCAGTCATTTGAGTTAGAAGGGGTAGAACGCTTACTATTAAAAACTACTAAACATGTTAATGTGGAGCAATTTCCAACTAGTATTATGGTATTAAAAGAGGATATTGGTGCATTCTTGCAGGAGAAAGGAATTATTTTAATTGGCGTCGATTGTCCTTCTGTTGATGCATTAGACGATAAAGAATTACGTGTGCACCATGCACTTTATCGTCATGGTGTTCATATTCTAGAAAATTTATTTTTACAAGATGTCACTCCGGGGGATTATGAACTGATTGCCTTGCCTCTAAAGATTCAAGGAGCCGATGGCAGTCCCGTTCGAGCCGTGCTGAGACAGATATAATGGAAAGAAGGATAGAGACACTCTATCCTTTTCTATTTTACAAAATTGCGAATACCGAAAGAAAGACGCATATAATTGCTAAAATAAAAAGAATAGAAGAATTGAACTTACTTCTTCTCAATTTAAAACCGTAGGCTCCAAAAAAGATAGCAGCAGCTAATTTGGATAAGCTTTCGTAATAATAATTAGATGAAAAAAATGAACTGCTAAAAATAATTGTACTTAGCAATGTTATAGAGATTAATAGCTTAAACCACATAGGCTCGTTTAGGAATTGTTTAAAATAAAATTTAACCATTGTATACCCGCATGACTCCTCTCCAATATCTATTGTTCTAGTATACTAATGAAACTTTTTTCTTATCCCTCCGTATATGATATATAAATTTTAGAGGAGGCAATAGAAATGGCTTTAAGTTTTTTTTGGATAGGTGTAGGGCTTGCAGCACTAGGCTACTTTATAGGGGATGGATTAAAGAACTTTAAAAACCCGAAAGGATCCGGATACCCTATTCTCATAAATGAAAAGGATTTGCCGATATATTTTGGGTTGAGTAAAGAAGAAATACAGGAATTGCTCAGAAAATATCCAAATGCACCAAAAATAGAGTTAAACGGAACTACGTATTTTCCCTATCATCAATTTTTAGAATGGCTATCTTCAAACGATATTTATAAGAACTAGAGTGTGTTGTTATTTCAAACACACTCATATACATCAAACGTGCTACCAATTCCATAACCGTCTTTTACTTCGTGTAGAATAATTTGATTAAATCCGTTTGACTTAAGAATATTTTCAATTTCTCCTAGTTCGTAAAGACGGATAGGGAAATCCATCAGTTCTGTTTTTTCTATCTGTTCATCTTTTACTAATTGGTACTTCAACTTAATTTTTAGCAGCTTGCTTTCTGAATCATAATGCTCCTGCTTATATTCCACAATGTCTCCGATGTCATACTGCTTTCGATTTGTTTCCCTCCATTCGGGGAAATCATTAAATTTCCCTCTGTTTGTCATAATCGTTAAAAGTAACTTACCGTCTTCTGTTAACATAGATTTCATATTTGCAAGACTATCGGCTACTAAATGATCAGGCAAAAGAGAAAACGAACCAAAAGGAATAATGATTAAATCATATTTGTTAGGACTTTGAAATTCCTCTATTTTTCCAAGAGTTACTGGAGGATTCAGATTTACCTTTTTACCTTTTTCCTTACAAACCTTCAGCATTGCTTCTGAAATATCAAATCCTTCAATATCGATTCCTCTTTGCAGAAAAGGAAGTAGCATTCTTCCATTACCACACATTGGTTCTAATACTTTCATGTTCTTTTCCTTCACAAAAGATAGATAAAACTCGAGTTCTTTCCCGTCTGCAAATGACTTATCACTTTCGTAAATTTGTGTACACAGCTCTCCGTAATAATCGTTCATTAAATTTCCCCTTTATATATAGCTAATTTCCGAATGCAAAAATTAACTCTGATTCACATACTAATTCACCATCGACCGTAGCAATTCCTTTTCCTTTGCCAATAGGTCCCTTTAGGCGAGTAATTTCAACTTCCAATCGTAGCTGATCTCCTGGTTTGACCTGCTTTTTAAAACGGCAATTATCAATGCCTGCTAAAAGCCCTAATCTTCCTTCATTCCCTTCTTTCGTTAGCATTACTACTGCACTTACTTGAGCTAAAGCTTCTACAATTAATACTCCTGGCATGACAGGGTAACCTGGAAAGTGGCCCTTGAAAAATTCTTCATTTGCTGTCACGTTTTTAATGCCCACTGCTCGTTTTCCTTCATCCAATTCCAATATCTTATCCACTAATAGAAAGGGATAGCGGTGTCTTATTATATCCATGATTTTTTGTGTGTCTAACATAAAAAAACCTCCAATCTAATTTAATTTTATCACTTGGTGTTAGTAGTTGATACTATAATTTTCTCCTGCAATTTTGACGAAAAAGTAAACTTTTATTGGAATAGAGGAAGAATAGTGAGGTAAGTCATACCAGATATTTTTAAAAGCGATTATACTAGGAGTACGAGTAATTTCGAACTAGGAGTGAGTATCTTGAAAAAAGTAGTTGTGGTTGGTGGAGGAATTACAGGACTTTCTACGATGCATTATTTACAAAGACTTAAGATAGAAAAAGCATTAGATGTAGATTTAGTTTTAGTGGAAGCACATGATTATTTGGGTGGTAAAATTCATTCGGTAAGTGCAGATGGCTTTATAATGGAAACTGGTGCGGATTCAATCGTTGCACGTAACAAAGGAGTCTTGCCTCTAGTAGAAGAGCTAAAACTGCAAGAAAAGCTCGTTTATAATGAAACAGGTATTTCCTATATATATACGAACAATGAATTACATGCAATCCCTGCAGATACGGTATTTGGGATTCCAACAAGTGAAGAATCTTTAGAAAGTAGTACGTTGGTTTCAGATGAGGGTAAGGAAGAAGCATTGAAAGATCTTGATTCCCCTAACGAAAACTTTACGAAAGAGAGTTCTGTCGGCTCATTTTTAGAGCATTTCTTAGGGAAAGAGTTAGTGGAGAAGCAAATTGCCCCTGTGTTGTCCGGAGTGTATTCAGGGAGACTAGATGATCTCACTATTTCTTCCACATTACCTTATTTGATTGACTATAAAAACGAATACGGCAGCATCATTAAAGGATTAGAAGCCCATAAAGAACAGTTCGCAGCAGCTGCAAATAAAAAATTCATCTCGTTTAAAGGTGGACTTTCTACTTTAATCAATCGCTTGGAAGAAGAATTGAGAGAATGTACGATTTTAAAGGGAGTACATACGGAGAAAGTAACGAAGAAAGAAGCGGGATACGAGGTTTTATTAGAAAATGGAGAGACAATAGAAGCAGATTTTGTTGTATTAACTACTCCGCATGATGTGACTCAGCGTATTTTGCAAGAACATGATTTAGACGTGGATTTTAATAAATTGAAAAATTCCTCATTAATTAGTATTTATCTTGGTTTTGATATTCCAGATGAACAGCTACCAGCTGATGGAACTGGTTTTATCGTTTCGGAAAACAGTGACGTGAAATGTAATGCTTGTACTTGGACTAGCCGAAAATGGAAGCATACATCTGCAAAGGGTAATTTACTAGTACGAATGTTTTACAAAAGCTCCAATCCAGTTTTTGAAAGCATGAAGCATATGAGTGAAGAAGAGCTAGTGGAAGTAGCTTTACAGGATATTGACAAGAGCCTGAAACTAAACGGCAAGCCTCAAGTTGTGGAAGTAACTAAATGGAACGATTTAATGCCAAACTATCATATGGAGCACGGAGAAGCGATAAAATCATTAAATCAGAAATTATCATCTATGCTTCCAAATGTAGTTCTTGCTGGATGCTCGTATTATGGAGTTGGTATTGGCGCTTGCATTAAAAATGGAAAAGAGACCGCACAATTAATTTCTGAGAGAATTTAATTTTAAGAAGGATGTTAGGGCCAAAATTTAATTTTGGTCCTTTTTTTATTGTAGGAATGAAATTGTTGGTCACTTAGAGGAATTTACAAATTTTGTATATATGATACGATGCGATTGGGGGTGTTTAAATGATTGTAAAAACTCGAGCGCATGAGTATAGCTATATAGCTTTGGAGTCATTAGATAGACGTTTACCAAAAATGCACGACATGAAAGAGTTGATTCACTCTAAAATGCAAATGGCTAAGGCAGGAATATATGGGGAAGAAAGAATGGATGGAATTTTTCAGAAATATTCTTTTCCGTTCCAATACTTGGTGTTGCAAGATGTGAGTTTAGAATCGTACGGCAAGTTTCAAATAGATTCGGTATTTTTGACACAATACTTTGCAGTGGTATTAGAGAGTAAAAATATAAGTGGAAGTTTGCAGTTTAAGAAAAATCCTTCCCAGCTTGAACGAGAGAATGAAGAGGGTAAAGTCGATGTATTTGAAAGTCCAGAAGTACAGATTGAACGGAATATATATTTACTTGAAGATTGGTTAAGATTGCAAGGTGTGAGTATTCCTGTTCATGGTGTAATCGTGTTGACGAATTCAAGGGTGAAGGTAGTGGAGCCATCCATCAAATATCCAACGATACTTTATTCGACGATTCCAGTATTTTTGCGGAATATGACTCGAGAGAAAGTATGTCTAGAAGTGCCAGCAATGCATGAATTGGCAGAGAAAATGGTTGCGTGTCATCAAGTGTACTTTCCATTTCCACTGTGCAGTCGATGGAGCATTAATCCAAATGATTTGCTGACAGGGGTCTTTTGTGAAAAGTGTGAGACGCATGGAATGCTTAAAAAGAAAAACGGCTGGACTTGTTTACGTTGTGGCCACGTAGATCGCTTGGCGCATGAGAAGGCGATTCGTGATTGGTTTATGCTAGTCGGGGAAAATATTAATAATCGGCAATGTAGATATTTTCTTCGGTTGAATTCCTATCATGTTGCATCAAGATTACTTAAATCTATGGATTTAGTGAGGGGTGGTTCATCAAAAAACACTATAGTTTATAAGTGGAAATGGTGAAACGCTCAATCTACTGGGATAATCGCTCAATCTATAGTTCGAATCGCTCAATCTTTCCCCGAAATCGCTCAATCTCACTAAACAATCGCTCAATCCACCAATAGTAAGATGCAAGAAAATTCAATCTACGTCTTGACGCTTTAGTTGAATAAAGGTACGATAAGTCTAATAAAAAATTGAATATTGAATTCTTATCAAGAGAAGCTGAGGGACTGGCCCTGTGAAGCTTCAGCAACCAGCCGTTTGGTCAGGTGCTAATTCCAGCAGATGCTTATGTGTCTGATAGATGAGAAGGGACGAATTTTACATACTCGTAAAGCCTTCTTTTCATGGAAGGCTTTTTTTTATTTTAGAGAGGATGAATGTGAATGGGTTTATTAGAGAAGCTGCAAACGAATGTTTTGACTGCTGACGGAGCGATGGGGACACTGCTTTATTCATATGGAATTGATTATTGTAACGAAGAATTAAACATCCAGAAGCCAGAGATTATTGAGAAAATTCACCAGGACTATATAGTTGCAGGCGCGGATATCATTCAGACGAATACGTATGGTGCAAATGCGATTAAACTGGCGCGGTACGGACTAGAAAATCAAATGAAAGAAATCAATGAAGCGGCGATCCAAATCGCAAAAAGAGTAGCTGCGCCTGGTGGTCAATTTGTGCTTGGTACGATTGGTGGTATACGCGGTATTCGGAAGAGTGATGCGACTATTGATGAAATTATCGAAACGGTTAATCAACAAGCTACCCAACTACTATCAGGAAATCCGGATGGAATATTACTAGAAACGTACTATGATTTTGAAGAGCTTTCCGCAACGGTTACGCATCTAAGAAAGCTGACAGATACACCGATCATTGCACAAGTGTCGATGCATGAGCCAGGTATCTTGCAAAACGGTTTATCGCTAAATGATGCATTACATCAACTAGAGGCATTAGGAGCAAGTATTGTAGGAGTCAATTGTCGACTTGGTCCTCATCATACAATTCAAGCATTCGAAGGGGTGACGCTACCAGAAAAAGCATTTCTGTCTGCTTATCCAAATGCAAGTTTACTTGATGTAGAGGATGGCCGTATTGTTTACGAATCTGAGGCAGATTATTTTGGAAAAGCAGCGTTATACCTTCGCGAAGCAGGAGTTCGTTTAATAGGGGGTTGCTGTGGGACAACACCAAAGCATATTGAAGCCGTGAAAAAAAGAATTGGAACTCTACCTCCAATTACAAATAAAATAGTTACGCCTAGAAAGCCAATAATCATTCAGGAAGCAGAACCAACCGTCAATCAACCACTACATGAAAAAGCAAAAACCGAAAGAACAATCATCGTGGAACTAGATACTCCACGCCATTTAGACACTACTACTTTTATGGAAGGTGCAGAGAAGCTGAATGCAGCTGGAATTGATGCAGTAACGATGGCAGATAACTCACTTGCATCTCCTCGTATTAGCAATATGGCGATGGGCTCGATGTTAAAATTGCAAAATAATATTCGTCCTCTAGCTCATATTACATGTCGTGACCGCAATTTGATTGGCTTACAGTCACATTTAATGGGTCTGGATGCACTTGGAATTCATGATATATTGGCTGTTACAGGTGATCCGACCAAAATAGGAGATTTTCCTGGAGCAACCAGTGTATATGACGTATCAAGTTTAGAGTTACTCCAATTAATTAAACAGCTAAATGAAGGTGTTTCCTTCTCAGGAAAATCGCTTCGAAAAAAAGCCAACTTCTCTGTGGCAGCTGCCTTTAATCCCAACGTTCGCGTACTGGATCGTGCTGTTAAAAGACTAGAGAAGAAAATAGAGTGTGGAGCTGATTATTTCATTACCCAGCCCGTTTATTCAAAAGAAAAAATGGAGGAAATCTATGAAGCGACGAAACACTTGTCCACTCCTATTTTCCTTGGAATTATGCCTCTTACAAATAGTCGTAATTCTGAGTTCCTGCACAATGAAGTGCCAGGTATTAAATTATCAGATGAAGTGTTAGAACGCATGCGTGCTTGTGGTGAAGATAAAGAGCGTTCTACTGCGGAAGGTATACAAATTGCAAAAGAGCTTATTGACACTGCAGCGGAGTTATTTAATGGAATTTACATCATTACGCCATTTTTCCGTGTGGATATGTCGCTTGAATTGATTCGCCATATTAAAGAGATTGACGGAAAGAAAGCGAGAGAAAACAGTTATGTCCAAACATCTAATTGAACAGGAACTTCAAAAAAGAATTCTTATTATTGATGGCGCAATGGGAACGATGATCCAAAATGCGAATCTAACTCCAGAAGATTTCGGTGGAGAAGAATTCGAGGGATGTAATGAGTATTTAAACGTTATCAATCCAACTGTCATTGAACAAATTCATCGGGAATATTTAGAGGCAGGTGCAGATATAATTTGTACCAATACGTTTGGGGGAACACCAGTCGTGTTAAATGAATATGATCTTGGTGACCAAGCACATGAAATCAATCTTCGTGCAGTACAGCTCGCAAAGAATGTTGCGACTGAATTATCTACACCTGACTGGCCTCGATTTGTAGCTGGTGCAATTGGACCGACAACAAAAACATTGTCTGTAACTGGTGGAATAACCTTCGATGAGTTAACAAATGACTTTTACATACAAGCAAAGGCATTAGTCGAAGGTGGCTCCGATGTTATCCTATTGGAAACAAGTCAGGATATGCTAAACGTGAAGGCCGCAACCATTGGTATACAACAAGCATTTACAGAAACAGGGAAAGAGCTTCCTATCATGATATCTGGAACAATCGAGCCAATGGGAACGACACTTGCGGGTCAAAGTATTGAAGCATTCTACATTTCAATTGAACATATTAAACCACTCTCTGTGGGACTCAACTGTGCAACAGGACCAGAATTTATGACGGATCATATTCGCTCCCTTTCTGAGTTATCAGATGGATATGTCAGCTGTTATCCAAATGCAGGATTACCGGATGAAGAAGGACATTACCATGAATCACCTGAATCGCTTTCGAAGAAGTTAAAAGGCTTTGCAGAAAAAGGATGGTTAAATGTTGTAGGTGGATGCTGCGGAACTACTCCGGCACATATTCAAGCAGTTCGCGTAGCAGTAAAAGATATTGCACCCCGGAAGCCAGCTGAAACTGGTCATGGTCATGTGGTTTCTGGGATTGAACCATTACAATATGACGAAACAATGCGTCCACTCTTAATAGGGGAAAGAACAAATGTGATTGGTTCGCGAAAATTTAAACGACTTATAGTGGAAGAAAAGTTTGAAGAAGCTTCAGAAATTGCACGTGCACAAGTAAAAGGTGGTGCTCACGTCATCGATATTTGTCTTGCAAACCCTGACAGAGATGAATTATCTGACATGACCAATTTCATGAAGGAAGTTGTGAAAAAAGTGAAAGTGCCACTTGTCATTGATTCCACTGATGAAAATGTAATTGAAGAGGCATTGAAATATTCACAAGGTAAAACAATTATCAACTCGATCAATCTAGAGGATGGCGAAGAGCGTTTTGATGCTGTAATGCCACTTGTAAAAAAATATGGAGCAGCTGTAGTAGTTGGAACAATTGATGAAGTGGGAATGGCGGTTACACGTGAACGGAAGCTGGAGATTGCAGAACGTTCCTATGATTTGCTCGTAAATAAATGGGGACTTGCACCAGAAGATATCATTTTTGACCCACTAGTTTTCCCTGTAGGTACAGGAGATCAACAATATATTGGATCAGCTGTGGAAACAATAGAAGGAATTCGTTTAATCAAAGATAAGATGCCTCGCTCACTAACTATTTTAGGAGTAAGTAATGTTTCATTCGGTCTACCACCAGTTGGTCGAGAAGTGCTCAATGCTGTTTATTTGTATCATTGCACACAAGCAGGGCTTGATTATGCAATCGTAAACACAGAAAAACTAGAGCGATATGCATCTATTCCTGAACAGGAAATTGCGATGGCAAATGAACTGTTATTTACAACAACAGATAAAACTTTAGCTGATTTTACTGACTTTTATCGAGACAAAAAGAAAGAAAAGACCGAAGCGGATATCCCGAAAACGGTACCCGAACGTCTTGCTTATTATATTGTGGAAGGTACGAAAGAAGGGCTTATTCCAGATCTAGAAGCAGCACTTAAAATGTATGATACCCCATTAGAAGTTATAAATGGTCCATTGATGGAAGGTATGTCTGAAGTAGGGCGCCTTTTTAATGACAATCAATTGATAGTGGCAGAAGTGCTACAAAGTGCTGGTGTGATGAAGGCTTCGGTTGCTTATTTGGAACAGTTTATGGAAAAGAAAGAAGATGACTCTGGTAAAGGGAAAATTGTTCTTGCGACTGTAAAAGGTGATGTACACGACATTGGAAAAAACTTGGTCGATATCATATTAAGCAATAACGGATATAAAGTAATCGACGTTGGAATAAAAGTAACCCCTGCCACTTTAATAGAAGTTATTCGAAAAGAAAAGCCAGATATCGTAGGTCTATCAGGGCTTCTCGTAAAGTCTGCTCAACAAATGGTTATTACCGCACAAGACTTTAAAGAAGCAGGTATTGAAGTTCCAATGCTTGTAGGAGGAGCAGCTCTATCTCGTCGTTTTACAGAAACAAAAATTTCGGCTGAGTACGACGGACCTGTCCTATATGCAAAAGATGCGATGCAAGGATTAGAGCTAGCAAATCGTCTACAAAATGATGAAGATAAATCCGTTTTACTGGAGGAATTAATAACGCAACAAGAAAAACGGAAGGTAGCAGAAGCCGCACGGGCTTCCAAACAAGCTGTAGCTGTTTTAACGATACCAGTCAAAACAGTACGTGAAGATGTCCAAGTATTTAACCCTAAAGACTTACGTCGACACGTTTTAAAAGATTATTCAGTGTCACACTTATATCCATACGTTAATATGCGAACGCTGATCGGGCATCACTTAGGCTTAAAGGGGTATAGTGATAAATTATTAGAACAAGGCGACGAGCGTGCGGTGGATTTACATGAACTAGTAACCGAATTTCTAGGAGCCGGCATTTTAAAACCATCTGGAATGTATCAATTTTTCCCTGCACAATCAGATGGCGATGATGTAGTAATCTATGACCCAACGGATGCCAAAACAGAAATAGAACGATACACGTTTCCTCGTCAATCTGTAGAACCATACCTTTGCTTAGCGGACTACTTGAAATCCGTCGAAAGTGGTGAAATGGATTATGTTGCATTCATGCTCGTTACAGCAGGACATGGTGTTCGGGAAGCGGCTAATAAACTAAAAGAACAAGGGAAGTTTTTAGAAAGTCATGCATTGCAGGCAACTGCACTGGAACTGGCAGAAGGATTTGCGGAACGTATACACCAGGAAATCCGAGATCAATGGGGCTTCCCAGATGCAACTGATTTTACAATGCGTGACCGATTCGCAGCAAAATACCAAGGACAACGCTTCTCTTTTGGCTACCCTGCTTGTCCAAATTTAGATGATCAAGCAAAATTGTTTGGACTACTTAAACCAGAGGACATCGGTGTGCAATTAACCGAAGAGTTCATGATGGAGCCGGAAGCATCGGTCTCTGCCATCGTATTCGCACATCCAGATGCGAGATATTTTGTAGTCGACTAAAAAAATGAAACACCGCCAACTGGTTGGTGGTGTTTTTTTGAGGAAAAATGTGAATCGATCAATCTCCCAATTACTTGTTTTTATTGAACAAGCTCCTTGTCACTTTTGACTCTCTTCAATTGTGCCACGATAATGACGCTTATAATGACAAGTAAAAACCAGGAGCTGATTTTACCGATGTGGACAAGGGACCATGCAGCTTCCTGGTTTGGATATTGCCATGCACCAAAGAATGTGGTGATATTTTCAGCAATCCAAATAAAGAAACCAATTAAAATGAAGGAGAGAATCATCGGCATTTTATAGATTTTATCGTTGATCTGGAAGGTGACGATTGTTCGGAAGAAAATAATAAAGAGTAATCCCTTCAACCACCAACGAATGTCATAGGTGAAGTGATGAGCAAAGAAATTAAGATAAATAAGAATGCTAATACTGACTGCCCAAAAGGACTTTGGCCAATGATAAATATGTAAATCTAAATGACGCCAACTTTGACAAATGTAACTCGCGACGCTCGCATACATGAAACCACTATACAGTGGGACACCAAAAACCTTACTATATGCATCCTCTGGGTAACTCCAAGAACCCATATGGACTTTATATAATTCCAGGGCTAGACCAATTACATGAAATAAACATATGACTTTGAACTCATCGATTGTTTCTAATTTAGAGACAAGCATGAATACTTGAGCACCAATACAAATTATTAAAATTAAATCATATCTTGGTAAAAATGGAGTATCTACATATTTCGAAAAGGCCAGAGCTGCAAATATGATTACCGGAAAAATACAAGAAATTGCTTGTAAATAAACAAATCGTAAAAAGTTTTTCATAAGCCAACCTCGGCTTTCTGCAAAAATTTGTATTGCTTACCATATGGACGAAAAGCATATGCACAGGGTTTCTTGTTCAACCGTATATAGACAAATCGCTTATTCTTACCTAGACACTTTATCCCGACTTGCATAATTTATAGAGATTTTATTAAATCATTAGGAGTGAAGTGGAATGTTTTTGCCATTTGGAGATGGATATCGAGATGGAGGTCGGGACCGAGACCGAGACCGAGACCGAGATTACCCAAGATACCCAAGATATCCGCAGTATCCAAGATTTCCAAGATTTCCAAGATTTCCGTATTATCCATACTATCCGTATTATCCGTACTATCCATATTATCCTTATTATCCGGGATATGGTTATCCAGGATATCAAGGAAGATACGGTTACTAAGAATTTAATTTACTAGAGAGAGGGGGGCTCCCCTTTCTTTTTAATTTCTTAAAGAAAATGGACAACCTAGAAAAAGCAGGTATTTTAGGAAGGACGTCGAAGGTTTATAGGAATTAATTATTAGGAGGAACTTTTATTTTATTTTTAATGATACCAATAATAATCGTAATGATTGGTTTGTATTGTATTACATTAGCACTTTGGGAAATCAGAGTAGGTGCTGATCGAAAAAAGTATATAACTTATATGTTCACAGGTTTAGTATTAATTTTTATAGTTCCTAAATTGTTAGTGGGGGAAATTTAACATAATGACATTAGACAATTTTGAAGAATATGATAATCCTATTTTATATGATCTTGAAAATAACGCTTATTCAGATGATGTGAAATTCTTAATGAAATGGGCTGCTAAAACAGAAGGAATAATTATAGATTTGGCTTGTGGAACGGGTAGAGCTACTATTCCATTGGCCAAGGAAGGATATAAACTAATTGGAGTAGACCTACATAGCGGTATGTTAAATGAAGCAAAAAAGAAAGCATCTGCTCTTCATTTACAAGTTGATTGGATCGAACAAGATTGTTCCGAATTAGAATTGAATATAAAAAGTAATTTGATATTCTCTGTTGGAAATTCTTTTCAACATTTCCTTACAAATGACGATCAAGATGGATTGTTGACCTCTGTAAATAAGCATCTAGAAACCAAAGGAATCTTCATTTTTGGAACAAGATTTCCAACTGCAGAGGAATTGTTACAACCAAACACAGAAGAATATTGGAAAACTTATACGGATAAGGAAACTCACCATAAAGTAGATGTATACACGATTAGTAGATATGAGTCCTTAAACCAAGTGCAACATTACACAACGATAAGAAGATATAAAGATCAAATTGGAGAAATAGTGAAAGAGGTAAAAACAAATATTAGTTTAAGGTATGTGTTTCCAAAGGAAATGGAGCGACTATTATTTTCAAATGGATTCGAAATTCTTCATGTGTACAAGGATTGGAATGAAACACCTTTGACAGATGATAGCGAACAAATGATTTATGTTTGCCAAAAAATAAAATAGTACAATGGAGGTTAATATGGGTTATATCGAGGAATTACGTAAGACAGTTGGAAATCAACCCCTCATATTAGTTGGAGTTGCAGTTGCAGTGATTAATGAACAAGGGGAATTCTTATTGCAAAAAAGACAAGATGGATTATGGGGTGTTCCAGGAGGTTTTATCGAACTAGGGGAATCAACTGAGGAAGCTGGAAGAAGAGAAGTTTTGGAAGAAACGGGATTAGAAGTAGGTAAACTTGATTTAGTAGGTGTTTTCTCTGGAAAACAGTATTTTGTTCAATTACCAAATGGGGATGAATTCTATCCAGTGACAATTGCTTATATGACAAACGAATTAAAGGGTGGGAGTTTAAAGGCAGACGGTGAAGAAACTGTGGAAGTTCAGTTTTTTAAAGTAACGGAACTACCTGAAGGGCTCAATCCGCTCATTAAAAATCTTATAAAGCAACATTCTTTATCTCTTTAAAATACAGAAAGGAATGGAGATTTAATGTCTGAAAATATACAAGAACTTACTTACAAAGAACAATGGTTAGAAGCCTTTCAAGTTATGAAACAGTTAAGAACAGAGTTGACAGAGGATACCTATCTAGAGTTACTTCAAGAAATGAAAAAAGACGGTTATACATTGTATGCTCTATATGAGAATAATAAGATTGTATCCTTAGCTGGTTTTAGTTGGAGAACAAACTTTTATAATAAACGCCACATTTTCATTTATGATCTCGTAACAGATTACCAGCATCGGTCATTCGGGTACGGAGAGAAATTATTAAATTATTTACATAACTGGGCTAAGGAAAACGGAGCAGAATATGTTGCATTAGAATCAGGCATTCAACGAAATAATGCACATCGTTTTTATGAGGAAAAATTAAACTATGAAAAATGGTGTTATTCATTTAGAAAATCTTTGTAACGAAAGGAAGTAGTAACGATCGAAGCAAAAACTAAAATTTTGGACATGAATAAGGATAGTTGGGAGAAATCTGCGGAACGATTTTTCGGAAGAACAGCTCTTCCCGAATATGGGCCTTTTTCGATAAACGAGGAACAGCACGGACTATTTGGAGACATTTCAAATCAAAAGGTATTGGATATTGGATGTGGTAGTGGTCATTCATTACAGTATATGGGTAACCGAGGAGCTAAGGAACTATGGGGATTAGACCTTTCTACAAAGCAAATAGAAACAGCAAATAAATTATTAAGTAATCAACAGGTTAAAGTAACATTATTCGAGTCTCCTATGGAGAAAAATCCAGGACTACCTAGTGATTACTTTGATATTGCATACTCTATTTATGCATTAGGTTGGACAGTTGATTTACAGCGGACATTGAAAAATATCCATCACTACTTAAAGCCGGGTGGATTATTTATCTTTAGTTGGGAGCACCCTTTACATGATCGTTTGTCCTATGAACAGTCATCGTTTTATTTCAATAAATCTTACATTGTAGAAGGTCCAGAATACAACGAAGCATGGCATAACGAGGTAATTATACATCATCGAAAACTAAGTACATATATAAATACACTCATTGAATGTGGTTTCACCATCGATAAGGTAATAGATGATGTTATATTCCCTGATAACAATATTTCTGATAATCCCTCCAAATGGTACTCAACACAAAAAGCACAATTAGTGCCTGCAACGTTTATAATAAAAGCATACAAAAAGTAATTAAAGGTCTTGAGTTTATTGAAAATTGGGACTGAGGAAGGTGATAGATATGAATAGTGTTTGGTCTAGGTATAAACATTGGCTATTTTATAGCTTTGTAGTAATCGGTTTGATAATTAGTTTTTCTAAATTTACTTATTCAGTACAAGCTATTATAGCAACGATTTTTGGCATAGTTGGAATTTTAGGAGTTACATATCTTACCTTTCAAATTGAAACTCAAAAACGAAAAGAAAATAAAAAATAGTAATTGTTAAAGGTTGAGTGAGAATGAAGTTTTATATTGCATCCAGTTTTCAAAATATTGATTCTGTTAAATATGTAAGTGAAGTTCTAAAAAACAAAGGTTATATTCATACATATGACTGGACTAAAAATGAAAGAGTTTCAACTATAGAAAAACTTCAAGCAATAGGACAAGAGGAGAAAAATGGTGTCCTGAATGCCGACATTCTTGTGGTATTATTACCCGCAGGAAAAGGGAGTCACATAGAATTTGGAATAGCGCTGGGACAGGGTAAAAAGGTTTTTCTATACTCACCAAACGATGATGTTAGAGACTTAGAAACAACGAGCACATTTTATCATTTGCCGGAAGTAGAAATAGTGATTGGAACTATAGACGAATTAATTGATACGATTACAACAAGAATAAGATAGGAAAAAAGAGTATGTTTGGATTAGTATTTTCCAAACATGCTCTTTCATAGTTTATGAAGAAAATATCTACTTAAATAGTAGCATGAGACACGGAAACGCACTTGCCGCACGCTACGCATGAGCCTCAGCAGAATGAGTCGCTCCACAATCTGGTAGAATCCCTTGAATATGTTCTGTATTCAGAATGATTGATTAACAAAACAATATATAAAATCTACGTATTCTATATCAAAAGAATACACTGGCATTCGAGCCTTGCCAGCCGCATGACGTGCCGTATGAGACAGGTGTATGCGCTTGCGCATACAGCGGCTCATGCGGACGTGCGGCCAGCGTGAATGACAATAGTTGGTGATGTATCCGGTAAAGTCTATGCATAAAAGGTGCTTTCAGAGTAGAAATACGGCTGGTTTTGCACACTACTCTTTAACTCCGCTGGTTGAAGCTCTATCCTAACGAAGTTTAAATATTTTTGTTTAGAATCCTGAAAATCTTTAAAGCGATTTGAATACGAAGTAATTCTTCGGAGCTTTTTAAGTCCGTATTTAATATTTCTTTAATCTTTTCAATTCTATAAATTAGTGTGTTTCTATGTAAGAACATAGCTTTTGATGTTTCGGATACATTTTGATTATTGTAAAAGTAGTTTTCTAAAGTGGATATATAGCTTGTTCCATTTAGTTTGTCGTGTTCATAGATTTTACCCAGGCATTTGTAGAAAAAGTCCTCTAATTCAGCGGAGTTTATATTAGCATCTAATAGATGATATACAGAATAATCCTCAAAGTGGGATACTACGTTTGTTTCGTTCATCTGTTGCATTAACCTAATCATTTCGTTTGCTTCTGAGAAACTTTTATATAGAGTTCCTATTGAGCGGTACTGTTGGCCAATGCCAATTAAGAAGGGCTTCTTTAATCTTTCAACTAATTTTTCATGTAAATCGGTTGCATATTGCTTTGCTTCACTAACGGTTATTGGCGGTCGATCTTCGTTTTGACCAACTAAAACGATTATTCGATTATTTCGATAGAAGGATGTTATTTCTCCGTTTGCTTTATAAGACATTTCATAAACTATTTCTACGCTTTTTTGTGCTATATTCTCCATTTTATATTTTCCAATAATCATGTCCTCGAATTTATCCACTTCATTTGCTTCAATATTTATAACGAGACAGTAATACATATAATTTGGATTTAATCCGTGCAAGTCACATAAAGTTTGTAAAGTTTCTGGAGAAGTAATTTTCCCAGAAAGTAAATCGTCATAGAAATCCTGTCTAATTTTTAGTTTGACCTCTTCAATTTCCTTTGCTTTTATTCTTTCTAGTGCCATGACTGTAGAAGCTTGCTGTAAGATTATATAATCGAATTCAGTTAAATTCCGGACGGTTTGCCAAATAACCATATACCCATATATATCTTGTGAAGCTGCTATCGGGAGGACTCTGCAAATTATTTTTGTACCGTTTAAATCATAGACTCGTTTTATTGATTTTTTCATATCACTTAAATTATCAGGAATGGTATTGATAAATTCCTTATTAAAAATGGACTTGTCTGTTTTTAGATTAAGTGAATGTTCGAGAGGATAAGGGTTGTCCATATGCTCTGAGTAGTTTAAAAGCTTCCAGTTTTTATCCACTATTATGATTGGATTATTTATTGTGCCACAAAGCATAGAGGAAATCCTTGTGATTCCTCCACCTTCCAATGTAATTCTAAAGAACAAATTATGCATGTCCAATGTTTGTCTGTTTAATAGGTCATATCTGCCCGATGCTTTTTCATTGATGATCGCGATGACATTCGAAAGTGTGTACCCAATCGGTAATTCAAGAAGGGGTAAACCATGTTTGTTTGCTTCATCAATCATATTCTGTGGAAGCTTATCAAAGTATCTTTTCATTTTAACAACAAGCCCCGCACAGTTAATCTCTGAAAGCTCCTTGATGATTTTATTTTGTAGCTCTTCGTTATCCTTGAATATATACCCAGTAGATAGTAATAATTCATTTGGTGATAGCCAGTCAAATGCATCTGGATTTTCAATAATATTAACAATAGATATTTCGTTATGAATACCTTTTTCTCCCGCAACTATCTTGAGACCATCAATCGCTTTTATTTCTAGTAGGTCTTTTACTTTAAGCAATTTTCTCACACCCCTAAGACATAATTTATATCTACTCGTCTAGGCTTCGGCACCAAATCTAATTTTCTTTAGTTGTACAACGTGCACAAACTATATCCACTCTTTTTGGTTTGAATAAACGATGACCTTAGCATGTACCCTATTCTATAGTATTTATGTAAAGGTGATATATGTCAAAGGCAAATTGTATAAGGTGAACAAAAAATAGAGGGCTTGTAGGGAGGTGTTTTATTGTAGAAACAAACAATACAATACATTCTTTCAAAAACAGAGGTGGTACTAGTGGTGTTAGCGAAATCGGGGGATAGTAATTTTATTCAGAGAATTCTCCACTCCAACTTAAGTGGTTTTGTTCATAGCACTTTTAATCGCACTTACAATATACAATGTCTTGAAGATGGCGAACTGTATACCATTGCATGTAATGAACTAGATAATGGACCAAATACCCTTGTCGTTGATTTGACTACATTTAAAGATATGAATATCAATGTTTATGATGAAGTGGTAGCAGCTAATAAGCGTCTATCCATCGGAAACAAAATGTCCATATCGATCGATAAGGCCGAAAGTTGGGAAGGCGACTTGCCTACATATCCCACCAATACGGAATGTTTAAAGGAAAATGTAAAGATTATGAAGCAATACATCGAAATCCACGGAAAAAGTGGAGGCATTAAAAGTAAGAGCATGAATGAAAGTTCTTTTGAAAGTGAAATGGCAAAAATGATTAAGGAAAGAACTGACCTTCTGATGAAGGAATTGTTAAGCAAACGATTTCGATCAGCTGTACCACATGCGATTTCCCTTATAGGTCTTGGTCCAGGGTTAACACCTTCTGGAGATGATTTTCTAGTAGGATTATTCACGACCTTTCATTTGAAAGGCAGTCCGTTTTCTTCACAAAGATGGTTTTGTGAAGAGATAGAAAAAGTTGCAAAAACTGCTACGAATGATATTAGCTATATTGCTATTAAGAAAGCTTCAGCGGGAAAGGTGAGAGAGTCAATTGTCGATTTAGTCTCTGCTTTACTTGTTGAAAATGAAAAGAATATGATTCTCTCATTAAGAAAAGTATTAACTATTGGTTCTTCGTCTGGAACAGATATAGCTTTAGGTATTCTAGACGGACTAGAAGCAAATATAAAAATTGGAGGTACATTATGACTGTTCAAGTTGTAATAAAAGCAAATACGTATTTCGATTCTGTATCTTTAATGTCTCTATCGACAAAAGCAAACCAAATAGAAGGCGTTGAACAAGCCATCATTGCAATGGGTACTGAAATGAATAAAGAGGTAATTAGAAATGTTGGTCTAATAACGCCAGAAGTGGAAGCTGCAAAAACGAGTGATCTAATGATCGTCGTCAAAGGTGAAAACGAGGAAGTTTGTGAAAGCGCTTTCGAAAGTATAGAGGAATTATTAACAAAGAAAAACACAAATAACAAAGGTACGAGCGAAATAAAATATTCCACTATTAAATCAGCTGCAGAACATATACCTGAAGCAAATATAGCTGTGATTGCTGTTAATGGGGCTTATGCACCTAGAGAAGCGAAAAAGGCATTAGAAAATAATCTTCACGTTATGATGTTCAGCGATAATGTTTCGATTGAAGATGAGATTGAGTTAAAGTCTATCGCACATGAAAAAGGGCTACTAATGATGGGGCCAGACTGTGGAACTGCAATTATCGGAAATATTGCACTTTGTTTTGCGAATGCAGTAAGAAAAGGAAATATCGGGATTGTTGGTGCATCAGGAACTGGTAGCCAAGAAATAAGTGTTCGAATCCATGAATTTGGAGGAGGTATTACACAACTGATTGGAACAGGGGGCCGCGATCTAAGTGAAGAAGTTGGCGGTATTATGATGCTTGATGGTATAAAAGCCCTTGAAGAAGATGAAGCGACAAAGGTGATTGTCCTTGTATCGAAACCGCCTGCGCCAAGTGTAGAAGAAAAAGTGCTGGAACAAATCAAACTTTGTACGAAGCCAGTGGTTGTTTGGTTTGTTGGAGGAGATGAAGAGAAGGTAACAAAGGCTGGAGGACATTTTGCAAAAATGTCTAAAGAGGCAGCTTTAAAAGCAGTTCTACTTGCGGGTGCAGACGAAAGCAAGCTAAATAAACGTGCACTAAATCTCCCTCTTATCGAAGAGGTTCGCACCAAGTTAAAGCCTGAGCAAAAGTATATTCGTGGCTTATTTAGTGGAGGAACTCTTTGCGATGAAGCAATGCATATCGCTATGGAAAAATTTGATGACGTTTATAGCAATATTCAAAGAGATGCAGAGTTCCGTTTAAAAGATATTAAAGTTAGCCAATCGCATACATTTATTGATTTTGGGGACGATCAGTTTACACAAGGTAAACCACACCCAATGATAGACCCATCTACTCGTATAGAACGTTTTATCCAAGAAGCGAAAGACCCTTCAGTTGGCGTTATTGTAATGGACTTTGTTTTAGGCTTCGGTGCTCATGAGGATCCAGTAGGAGCAATGCTTCCCGCAATCATTGAGGCAAAACAGTTAGCAGAGAATGAAGGAAGACATCTAGAAATTATTGGATATATTTTAGGGACGGAATTAGACAGTCAAAATATAGAGGGCCAAATAAACAAATTATTAGCTGCAGGTGCAACCCACGCTAGTAGTAGCCAAAACGCTGGATTATTGGCAAGAGAATTTGTTGTGAAAGGAGAATAACAATGAGTAGAATAAATGAGCTTTTTAATGAAAAATTACATGTTATTAACGTGGGAATCGAATCTTTTAAGGATGATATGCTAAAGCAAAATGCTGCTGTTACACATTTAGAATGGATGCCACCAGGTAGAGGGAATCCTGATATAATTGCTGCTCTTGATCAGTTAGAAGAACCAAGCATAGCCGAAAAAATTGATGCTGCAAACAAAATTGCGGTAGAAAGAATTATTAACTCACAACCTGTATTGATAGGTTTTGACCAAGCGATCAATGTAGTGCCTGGTATGACGAAAAAGACTATTTTACATGCAGGACCACCAATTACATGGGACAAAATGAATGGACCAATGAAAGGTGCAGTTACAGGAGCATTGGTGTTTGAAGGTTTAGCAAAAGATATTGAGGAAGCAGCGGAACTAGCAGCTTCAGGAGAAATTACTTTCTCTCCTTGTCATGAACATAACTGTGTAGGTTCAATGGCTGGGGTTACTTCTGCATCGATGTTTATGCACATTGTTGAAAATAAAACATATGGAAATATTGCCTTCACTAATTTAAGTGAGCAATTGTCTAAAATTCTTCGTATGGGCGCAAACGATGAGAGTGTTATTAACCGTCTAAATTGGATGCGCGATGTATTAGGTCCAATGTTAAGAGACGCAATGAAGTTAAATCCTAATGGAATTGACTTACGATTAATGTTGGCACAAGCACTCCATATGGGAGATGAGTGTCATAACCGTAATGTTGCAGGGACTACATTACTTATTCAAGCGTTAACTCCTTATCTTATTCAAACGGATTTCACTACAGAACAGAAGAAAGAAGTATTTGATTTTGTAGCTAGCAGTGATTACTTTTCTGGTCCTACGTGGATGGCATTATGTAAATGTGCACTTGATGCAGCACATGGTATTGAAAACAGCACAATTGTTACTACGATGGCTCGTAACGGAGTGGAATTTGGTATTCGCGTTAGTGGAATGGCAGGTAACACGTGGTTTACAGGTCCAGCTCAAAAAGTAATTGGACCGATGTTTGCTGGATATAAACCAGAGGATTCCGGTTTAGATATTGGTGATAGTGCAATTACAGAGACTTATGGAATTGGCGGATTTGCAATGGCAACAGCACCAGCTATTGTTGCACTCGTAGGTGGAACGGTTGACGATGCTATTGGTTTTTCAACTCAAATGAAGGAAATCACAACAACTGAAAACCAAAACGTCACAATTCCCTTATTAAACTTCATGGGTATTCCGACTGGAATCGATGTCCAAAAAGTAATTCAAACAGGTATTATGCCAATCATTAACACTGCGATTGCTCATAAAGACGCAGGAATTGGAATGATCGGTGCTGGTATTACGAATCCACCAATGGAAGCATTTGAAAAGGCAATAATAGCTTTAAGTGAAAGCGTTAAGTAAACTAAGATATTTTAATCGAATTTCTGAACAGATTGAACGAATCCAACATTTTTGTCCTAATTACACAGGAGAATCAAGGCTTTTTTCTTCTGTGTAGCTTGACACAAATCAGTCTGAATTGAGGAGAGAAAAATGGTGAATTATGCCTTTAACATAGAACTTTTAAAAGCCGCTGAATTAGGTGATCTTGCTGAAATCGAACAGTTATTAAGTGATGGAGCAAGTGTTGATTTCAAAGATGAAGCGGGACGTACTGCTTTAATGGCAGCTACACAGAAAAATCAGATTGCAGCTGCAAAGATGTTAATAGAAGCAGGGAGTGATGTAAATACGAGGGATATTACACAACTCTCTCCATTTATTTGCTCAGCAGCAAATGGTTTTCACGAGATTTTGCGAATGATGATTGACGGAGGAGCAGATTTAACGAGCGTTAATCGTTTTGGTGGGACGGCATTATTACCTTCGAGTGAAAAAGGATATTGGAAAACGGTACAAATCTGTTTAGATGCTGGTGTACCTGTGAATCATGTGAACAATTTAGGATGGTCTGCCCTACTTGAGGCGGTTATTTTAGGGAATGGAGGGCGTTTATACGCTGATATCATTCAAACGCTTGTTGATGCAGGTGCGGATGTGCATTTAGTAGACCATGACGGAAAATCATCTGTCCAACATGCGATAGAGCTAAATCAACATAAAGTAGTTCGTATTTTGGCAAAAGACTGGAAAGAAGATTCTCAGTTCATCTCTAAAGCTAAGTCACTTGCTAAACTAGACAAATATGAAGAGGCACTTAATGAAATGAATGCTGCGCTTGCCATGGACGATCAAAATACGGATTACCTTTATTACAAAGGATATTTTCTACAAGAGTTAAAGCGATATGAAGAAGCGCTTGATGAGTACAATAAAGCATTAGCGATTACTCCGAATGATTTAGATTTTTATTTTTATACAGCAAACTGTTTGAGATTGTGGAAAAAGCCAGAGGAAGCATTAGGTGAATATGATAAAGCTTGTGCAATTAATCCAACTGAGACGTTTTATCGTTACCATAAATCAAATTATTTAAGAGAGCTAGGAAGGCATGAAGAAGCGGTTATCGAAATGAATGAGCTTCTAGCACTTCAACCAAATAGATATGATTTTTCCTTCCATCAAGCAAACAGTCTAAGATCGTTAGGAAAACATCAAGAAGCAATTGAAGCCATCGAGAATGCTATAAAGAATGATCCAACGAATCCTTTGTACCATTCACACAAAGAACAATCGATTGAATTACTAAGAAAGACAGGTAATTCATCGTTTTAGGAGGAAGACAAGTGGGGGAAGTAACAATCGTTGCCATAGGAGGCAATGCGTTAGTGAAAGAAAATGGTAGGGATTCCATTCAAGATCAATTGGAGGCAGTTCAAGAAACTGTCGTCCATATTGCTGACATGGTTGAGCAAGGCTACAAGGTGGTTGTTACTCATGGTAATGGTCCTCAAGTAGGTTTTGGGCTTAGAAGATCTGAGATAGCAAATGAAGTAGCGGGTATGCCAATGATCCCTCTAGTTAACTGTGTGGCAGATACACAAGGCGGAATTGGATACCAGATTGAACAGGCATTGATCAATGAATTTGCAAAAAGAGGTATTAATAAAAAAGTCGCAACCATTATCACTCAGGTAGAAGTAAGCCCGAAGGATCCAAATTTTCAAAACCCAACAAAACCAGTAGGATCGTTCTTTACACTTGAACAATCCGAATCAATGAAAAAGGAACATCCTGAATGGCATTTCATAGAGGATTCTGGTCGTGGGTACAGAAGAGTCGTTCCATCGCCAAGGCCTATTGATATTGTGGAAAAAGATGCTATAAAGCTATTAATTGAATCAGATTATGTAGTTATCGCAGCAGGTGGTGGGGGAATTCCTGTTGTAAAATCAGCGAATAATACGTATGAGGGAATAGATGCAGTAATTGATAAGGATTTTGCAACAAGCCTTCTTGCAGAACAAATTGAAGCAGAAACTTTAATAATTACAACAGGAGTTTCAAGTGTTTATATAAACTTTGGTAAACCAAATCAACAAGTTTTAGAAACTGTAACGGTGGAGGAAACAAAACAGTATGCTCAAGAAAATCAATTTCCGGCTGGGAGTATGCTACCGAAAATTGAGGCGAGCTTAAGTTTCTTAGCACATAAAGGAAAAAGGGTTATTATTACAAATCCAGAAAGCTTGAAAGAAGCAATTAATGAAAAAGCAGGTACTCATATAATCCATTAATAGACTAGGTGTAGGTTCTTATAGCCTCACCTAGGCATTTATAATCTACAGAGCTGACCTAGCACTAAAGAAAGCTATGAATGAGAAGAATGAAAACGCTATCATATGGATGATAAGGGCAATGGAGTTATTTAAAAAGGCAGGAGTGTTAATTGATGGCTCAAGCAAAAATAGAAGAGAATTACGACAAATATCAGTCCTACGGTTATGCGGAAGATCTACTTCCTAAAAAGCCAGACCAAAGGGATTGGGGTATGTCTAACTACGTTACACTTTGGATGGGTGCAGTTCATAATATTATGTCTTATATGACAGTAGCGGGATTTTTTATTCTCGGTCTTAATACAAAACAAGTTCTATTAGCTGTTATGTTATCTGCTATTATTGTTTCCACATTTTATGTATTAAATGGTTATTCGGCATCCAAATATGGACTTCCATTTACCATGTTGCTAAGAGATTCATTCGGTGTGAAAGGTGCAATAATACCAGCATTATGTAGAGGGTTGATTGCTGGTGTAGTATTTTTTGGAACAACTACTGTAGTTGGGGCTGAATCATTAAATGTTATATTCTCGAGATTTTTCCCTGACTATATGAATCTAGGTGGAGATTTTAATATTCTCGGTTTAACCTTACCGACAATGATATCGTATTTAATTCTTTGGACTGTTACAGTTCTTTTATTCTTAGGTGGGATGAGTTTTCTAGGTAAGTTTGGTAATTGGTCTTCACCTGTTGTGTACATATTTATCGTTGGAGCAGCAGTATGGGCTATTAATATAGCTGGTGGTTTTGGTCCAATTATGGATTACGTTCCGGCAAATCCTAACGCCAGTATTTTCGTGTTTATTGCCTGTGTCAGTGCATTAGTTTCAAATTGGGCTGGCCCAGTAGTAAATATGGCTGATTTCACTCATCGAGCTAAATCACCAAGAGATATGATGATAGGTTTACCTTTAGGATTTATGTTATCTTATGTGCTTTTCGCGATTACTTGTGTTGCTTTAATAGCAGGTACGGAAATTGCTTTTGGAGAGCCAATTTTCAATATCGTACATGCACTTGATAAGATGGACAGCACATTTGCAGTTGTTGTATTAATATTAGCTCTTAATGTTGGAGCAATAGCTTTCGTTGTATATGCAAACTTACTTCCATCTGGATTACAAATGTCAGCTCTCTTCCCAAAATTATTTACTGTAAAATCAGCAGGGATATTAACTGCGATCGTTGGTACATTAATTTTACCTTGGAAGCTTGTAGAAAGTGCTTCTACTTTATTTTACTTCTATAGCTTTATCGGTTCGATATTTGGTCCAATAGCTGGTATCATGCTATCTAGTTTTTTCATTCATAGAAAGAGAGTGCTAAATCTTGATAATATCTATGTGCCTCAAGAAAGTAATGGGGAATACAAGAATGGTTATAATCCGGTAGCAATGGTTGTTTTAGCAATTAGCTTCATCCTTCCAATGTCTGGTGCTTTTCTAAAGAGTGTACCATTTTTAGTTAAAATGAATGAATTTGCATTCTTTAGTGGATTAATCGTTTCATTTATCTTATATACAATTTTTAGTACAACACTGAAGCAAAATTTAGAAAAATAATTGTAGGGGAGCAAAAATAATGGATTATATGAAAATGGCTGTAGACGCAACAATTGAAGGAATGGATAAAAGGTATGGAGGACCTTTTGGGGCAACCATTGTTAGAGGTGATGAGGTTGTTGCGGCAGTAAGTAACACGATGATGAAGGACACAGATCCTTCAGCACATGCGGAAATGGTTGCAATAAGAGTAGCTTGTGAAAAGTTAGGCACAATGGATTTATCGGATTGCGTCATCTATGCAACTTGCGAGCCGTGCCCTATGTGCATGGGAGCAATCATTTGGTCGGGTGTGAAAGAAGTGCATTATTGCAGTACGAGAGATGATGCTAGTAAAAATGGATTTTCTGACATGCATTTAAGAGATTATTTGTCTGGTAAAGATGAAAGTGTAGTAAATATGATTAAAGTGGATGATCGAGAAGACTGTGATTACCTATGGGAGCATTTTCATAATTTAACGAAAGAAAAAACGAATATGTAAAACTATTTTTTAAGTAAAACCGGAGCTTTATTAATAGCACGGTTCTTTTTATTATACACAAATTTCCAATAAAACTATTGTACAACTTGACCAAAATAACTCTAATTTTTTGGTTTTAATAGACAGTGACTGCATAAAACCAACTGTATATAATTCGAATTGTAAGCGCTTTCTATTTTGATATTATACCAACAATAAAAGGGGGAGCAAGGAATGGCCGAAACTTTAAAGTATTGGAAAAAGGGTGACTGGGCCGCTTATTTTGGGTTGCTCGCGAACAATTTAACAAATCTATTAACAATGGTCTCATTATTACTTTTCGTTGTAGGTTTTCCTACGGAGATTGTGTATGGAAGGATAGTCCCTGGATTTGGACTAGGTATCTTTTTAGCGAGTTGTTGTTACTTTATATTTGGTCGTATGCTTATAAAGGAAACAGGAAGGTTAGATGTAACGGCGTTACCATCAGGTCCTAGTGCTCCATCTATATTTACCGTTACCTTTTTAGTTATTCTACCTGTTTATAAGACGACGAATGATGCGAATTTTGCATTTTCCATAGCACTCGTTTGGTGTTTGTTTGAGGCAATGATCTTAATGCTAGGTGCCTTTCTAGGGGATACTTTAAGAAAGATAATTCCAAGGACAGTTCTTTTGTCTTGTTTATCTGGTCTTGGTTTATTACTACTCGCAATGAATCCAATGCTACAGTCGTTTGAAACACCAATCGTAGCTTTTGTCGTACTTGTTATTATATTTCTTAACTGGTTTGGAAAATCCCCTATATTTGCAAAGATTCCTACGGGGTTTTTATTGTTAGCAGCAGGAACTATATTAGCTTGGGTATTTGGATTACAAAGTCCCGAGGCAATTACTGTGGCTCTCCAAAATTTAGGTTTTAACCCTCCAGAAGTTCATATTACTAGTCTAATTTCAGGAATTCCTCATGCGCTACCATATTTAGCATCTGCTGTACCATTAGGCCTTGCAAATTATATTTTTGATTTGGAGAATATCGAAAGTGCGCATGCTGCCGGAGATTCATATAAAACACGCAGAGTAATGTTAGCAAATGGTATTTCTTCCTGTGTTGGAGCATTTGCAGGTAACCCATATCCGGTAACAGTATATATTGGGCATGCAGGTTGGAAATCTATGGGTGCTGGTTTAGGTTATACATTAGCAACTGGTACGTCCATGTTAATCATTTCCCTCTTCGGGATAGGTGCACTCTTATTGGCCATAATTCCTGTTGTCGCAATCGTCCCTATATTGGTCTACGTCGGTATTGTAACTGCCAATCAAGTTGTACGAGAGACTCCGAAAGTCGAGGTACCGGTCATATTTATTTGTTTGTTTCCATGGATTGCGAACTGGGCATTGTCACTCGCTAACAATGTACTTAGCGCAGCTGGTACTACAGGTCAAGCAGTTGGCGCTCAAGTTCTTGCAGCCAAAGGAGTATATTATAATGGACTAATTCATTTAGGTAATGGTGCTCCAATAAGTAGTTTAATGTGGGGATGTATAGCGATTTTTTCTATAAACAATCAACCGATTCGTGCCGCAATTGCTGCTGTAATTGCTTCTATCCTTTCATTGTTCGGAATCATTCATGCAGGTACAGTAGGGTTTGCCCAAGAGGCATCTATGCAATTTGTATATGCATATCTAATGGTAGCTTTGCTGTTTATCGTGAAATATTTAATGGATCGTGGAAGCAAGGTAGATGAGGTGTTAGTGAAGTAGATTAGTTAAAAATAACCTTTGCCTCTAGGGCAAAGGTTATTTACGTCTTGTCAACTAAATGAGTATGGAGGAATTCAAACATCTCTTTAAGTGCAAGTTGAACAGCTGGATTGTGAAAATCTTTTTCAAATACATGCTCTCCATTTGAAATTGTAATTAATCTTGTTCTAACATTTTCTTTTATTAATGCAGCTCTCATAAATACCGATTGTAAGTATGGGACATCTTTGTCATTTGTTCCATGTAAAAATAATGTTGGTGGATAGCTTTCTGTCACATGAAAAATAGGGCTATATCTTGATAGCTCTTCATTATTAGTTGGATAACAGCCGGTGATTTGATGAATCCATTCCCCTGTTTGTCTAGCGTATAAATATAATAGAAAGCGTTCTTCTACGGATGCTTCTGTCTTTACTTCATTAGTTATGAAATCTTTAATCATTTCTTTCGTTACCAAGTCTTTTTGAAGATAATAGCTATTTGGACAAATTGCCCACTCAGCACTAATATCTCCATAGCCATAAAAAGAAATGATTGCTAGTGGTTTGTTTTTAAAAGTTCCTGCATTAAGTGCGAGAAAGGCACCAGCCGAGCTTCCAACTAAGGCAATCTTTTTAGGGTTAATAGAAAACAGATTCGGTCCTTCGGATTGGATCCATTGAATTGCATCTTCTATATCTTCTAAAATCTCTGGTAGTTTTGTTTCAGGAGCTAGTCTATAATTAATAGAAAATAATCCATATCCATTACTCGTATATAGTTGAATCATTTCTTCACTAAGTTCTTCCTTCATTCCCCAAAGTAATCCACCACCATGAATATATATAACAACCGGGGCATTAGATTGGGTAGTTCTATAATAATCTGCTTCTAATGTAAAATGATTATCCTTTTTGTAAACGACTGTTTGTTTAAACAATTTTATTCACGTCCAATGTTTATATATAAGAAGTACAGTATATCATTTAAATTCCTTAACTCCATTGTATATTCTGCACAATATATTAAGAAGTATCTTGGTTTTATTCCACAATGACAGGAATAGTCAAACTGTATAAAATGAACATAGCAGTAACTGTTGGTTAATAACGAAAGGGGATTGTTGTATGGATAGTAAAATGAGATACGAGCTACTATTTAACAATATTAACCAATACAACACCGGGGATACGGGTATCACAAGAATTGCTTATACGAATGAAGAGCAAACTTGTACACACGCATTTATGCGTATGTGTATGGCGGAGCAGTTAGATATTAGAATGGATCCATGTGGAAATGTTATTGCAAGAAGGCAAGGTAAAATAGACGGACTTCCACCTGTCGTCATGGGTTCTCATTTGGATACTGTGTATCAAGGTGGAAAATATGATGGGGTAGTTGGAGTCACAGCTGCACTTGAAGTAATTAGACGGTTAAATGAAAAAAAAATTATAACCGATCATCCAATTGAGATAATTTCTTTTGCTTGTGAAGAATCTGCTCGTTTTGGTGTTTCGACAGTAGGCAGTAAAGCAATCGCTGGCCAATTTGATAAAGATAGATATCGAAATATAAAGGACAAAGATGGCATTACGATGGAAAAGGCATTTGCACTATGTGCGCTAGATTTTAATACAGTTGATCAAGCAAGCAGGAAAAACGAACAGTTTAAAGCATTTTTTGAGTTGCATATTGAGCAAGGACCAGTGCTAATAAATACTGGTAAGAAAATTGGTATTGTTACAGGGATAGCAGCACCTGTGCGACTTCATGTGAAAATAAAGGGAACTGCTTCGCATTCAGGAACTACACCTATGAGTATGAGAAAAGATGCCCTTCTTGGGGCATCTGAAATTTCGTTAGCCCTTGAAAAAGCCGCAAAAAGCGAAGAGGCATATGGTACTGTTGCAACGATCGGAGTAATGAATGTTCATAATGGCGCTATGAATGTAGTGCCCGGGGATGTGGAAATTAAAATTGACATACGGTCTACTTCCGTAGATTCAAGACAGAGAGTGCTTACTCATTTAGAGGAGACGATTAAAACAGTAAAACAAAATAGACAGTTGGATATTGAAAGCATTGAGATTAGTTCAGAAGACCCTGTGCTTCTATCAGAGGAAATAAATGATGTCCTGCGTAATATTTGTGAAGAGAAGAATTTCTCCAACCAAATAATGCAAAGTGGTGCTGGGCATGATGCAATGAACATGGCGAAGTTATGTCCGACAGGCCTAATCTTTATCCCATCTTTAGATGGACTTAGTCATCATCCGAATGAGTACACGCCTCTAGATGATATTATGGTTGGCATCGATTTGTTGGAAGAAGTGATTCTTCATTATTCTAAAAGTGAAAAATAACTGCCAAAGGAAATTAGATTTTCCTTGGCATTTTTTTTATTCCATTAGTCGCATCTTCCTCCAGTTTGATTGAATTATTATGATAGATAATTTATCCTATAGTATGAATTGGTTCGATAGGGGGGGTTCTATGAATTCGGAAAACCATAAAACCGGGGATAGAAGAATTAGAAGAACGAAAAGTATCTTTAAGACGCATTTTATCCGTTTAGTGAGAGAAAAAGGATATAAAAATGTAACAGTAACAGATATAGTGGACCGTGCAGATTATAATAGAAGTACTTTTTACTTGTATTTTAAAGATAAAGAGGATTTGGCTGAAGAATTAGTAACAGAAATATTAGATGAATTAAATAAAGCATTTCGACGTCCCTTTGAAGATACAATGATTGTGGATTATAAACATATTTTGCCTACATCGAATGCTTTTTTTCAACATATATATGAGCAAAAATATTTCTATGGTCTTTTAAAAATGGAGGATACAATCCCAGGGCTTCAAGAGAAATTTTTAAACAAATTTAAAGAAATATTTCATGCAATTACCTATATAAACAATGAAAACAAAGAAATAAATTTGGATCATTTTAATACGTATAAGATGTACGGATCTTATGGCGTAATATTAGAATGGATTGAGGGTGGTTGCCTAAAATCACCAGAAGAAATAGCGGATAATCTTTTAGAAATATTTAAGACAAAAGAAGTTTTGTTTAAGTTTAAATAAATATATATAAAGTACAAGGTGCATTTATCCAAGGAGGGATTATGCATTTTTTTATTGAACTAATAAATATGTGTGTTCTTTTGAAGGTCTTAATATGCGTAGAGGAGGGGGATAAATGGATAATTTCATACTGAGTACTGAAAGATTAGTATTGAGGAAAATGAATAGAGATGATATGGAGAGTCTATTGAAAATATTCGCAGACCAAGAAGCAATGAAATATTATCCATCCACGAAAAACGAAAAGCAGACGATTGATTGGATTGAATGGACAATAAATAATTATGCAAAGCACGGATTAGGACTCTGGGTAGTAGAGGAGAGAGTATCTAGGGAGTTTCTTGGACAATGTGGAATTGTTCCTCAAGAAATAGATGGAATAGTTGAAATGGAGATTGGTTATCTGTTTGTTAGACGTTTCTGGGGTAATGGATATGCCACTGAAGCTGCATTAGCTTGCAAAAATTATGGATTCGAACAAATGAGATTAAGGAAGATGGTTTCATTAATTGATGTAAATAATTATCCATCAACTAAAGTTGCTGAACGAATCGGTATGAAAGTAGAAAAGACTGTTCATAAATGGGGGAAAGATGTATTTGTTTACTCTGTATCCAATCATAAAGAAAACTAAGCTAGTTCCCTTTGTAATGTCCTAAAATACAAAACCAGCTATTCATTAAAGAATAGCTGGTTTTTAGTATTATCATTTTTTCTCTATTTGAGTTTCTTTCGCTTCTAACTTGTTATCATCTTTTTCTTCATCATTTATAATATCTCGAGTAGAAGTTTTAAATTCTTTTAATGTTTGTCCAACAGCTCTACCTAATTGAGGTAACTTCGACGGACCAAAGATGACAAGAGCTATAATCAAAACGAGTATTAAACCTGGTATCCCTATATTTGGCATGGAATTTCCTCCTTCTATAAATGGAATCCCTTTTAATATAACACACTTAGCAAGAAAAACGAGAAAGAGAGCCTCTCCAACCATTATGGTAAAGGATGTAACTTCTATCTGCAACAAAATCTATCCAGAAAAACGTTGACTAATTCTGATAGAGAATTGAATTTATTTTGCAGTATTTAATTGACCTCCACCGTTTTTCAAGAACTGAACAATTCCTTCCGAAGCACGATAAGTAAGCGCTGCTACTGTTGGAGTTGGGTTTGTAGGTCCAAAGTGAGGAAAAGCGGAAGCTCCGCAAACGAACAAGTTATCTACATCCCACATTTGTAAGTAGTTATTGACAGCAGAATTTTCAGGACTGTCACCCATAATGACACCTCCAGCATCATGTTGGAAAGTAAATCGTCCTCCGAAGTGCTCGGACATTGGAATTGTATCGATAATGTCAGCACCCATTTCTTTCACTAATTCTGCGCATTTTTCCACTAAAAATTCATTTCTTTTATGATCGTGCTCTGCGTAATCGAAAGTTACACGTATTAATGGATCCCCGTTGTCATCTTTGTAGGTTGGATCCAAATCGAGATAATGATTTTTATGAGGCAAGATTGCTCTTTGAGAAACGACCATTAAATTGCGGTAATAATAGTGTAAGGAATTCTTTTTGAACTCTTTCCCCCACATAGGCGTACCCATTGGAACTGGATTATTTGCAATAGGTTCGTTGCCCATTAAGTGCATTTCAATTTGTCCGCCATGGATGAAGTCTACATTGTTATGGTCAAAATTGTCTGCATTGAAGTCGTTATATGCAGATCCAAGTGAACCAGTACCGATGTAACTATTGAATTTCTTCTCTTCAAAATAACCAATTGCCCCAGTAATTGTATGGTGATCGGTATAGTTTTTACCGATTATACCCTCACCTGTTTTTGGGTTATACGGTTTTCCGATGCCAGACAACAATAATAATCGTACATTATTAAAAATATAGCTTGTTAAAACTACAACATCAGCTGGTTGTTCAAATTCTTCACCAGTTCGAGTGTCTTTGTATAAAACCCCAATTGCTTTTTTTCCGTCATATAAAACACGTGTTACTAAAGCATTTGTTCTAAGCTCAAAGTTACCAGTTTTTTTCGCAGTTGGAATCACAGTGACGATTGGGTCAGCTTTTGCTCCATATTCGCAACCGTAGTTACCGCAGAATGCACAATATTGACATGCATTTAATGTTTCTCCATCTGGATTTGTATAAGCTTCAGAAACGTTAGCTGTTGGTACTACAAATGGATGGTAGCCAAGCTTTTCTGCTGCTTCATGGAACATTTTCATTTGAGTTAATTTTTTTAATGGTGGTGTAGGGTAATCGATAGAACGTGGTCCCGCAAGTGGATCTACTTCGCCAGAAATACCAGCCATTTGTTCGAACTTTGAATAATATGGTTCAATTTCGTCATATGTTAGCCCCCAGTCTTGGATCGTTACCCCATCAGGAATTTTGCTTTCTCCATATTTCTCAATAGTTTTACTACGTATTTCAAAGTCGTACGGGAAGTAACGATACGTTTGCCCACCCCAGTGTGCACCACCACCGCCAGTACCAGTACCAACTACAAATGCATTTTCGTCACGAACTGGCTTAGCAACTTCATCTAATTTATTTCGAAAAGTAATCGTATCTTTCGTTAATTTTTGCATTAATTCTTTATGAATATTGTATTTTAGTTCATCGTGTCCATGTAAATAATCTTCGATTGTTCTTTCAACACCACGTTCTAAACCGACTACTTTGTAGCCAGCTTTTGTTAGTTCAGCAGCAATGATACCACCTGTCCAACCCATACCTGTTGTAACTACGTCAACTTTAGGTAATTTTGTAACCATCACAATAGCCTCCTAGTAATAACTAATTATTAATGTTGCTTGTGTCCACCTAAGCTAATAGGATCTATTAAAACAAATTCATCTTTATCCAAATAAGCTGTATAAGACATTTGTGCACCAGGAAATTCTTTCATTTTCCAACCAGCCATGTTTTTATTTCCACCATATAGAGGATCTGCAAAACAACCTTGTAAAGTAAGAGTTCTAAGTAAGCCGAAGAACGCAGCTGAGTTGACTAGATCCATTTCTACTTTTCCTGCTTCAAAGGATGTTAAAATAGCAATTTGTTGTTCTTCTGTTAAATCTTTAAAAACTGTTCCATCATGCTCTTTTTCTGAAACTTCATTTAGTTTTCGTACACCTTGTAACATAATCTCACTCTTATCTAGAGCGATTTCCCCTTCTTGAAAAGGACCTTTTCTATAATCGTCTGCATTACTTCCCCAAGGACTAGCTAATTGTTTATCGATAAAGAATGGTGCACCTAGTGAAATGGCACCTGGACCATGTTCATCTTCTGGGTAAATAATTTCGGTAGCAGCACTAAGTGCCTCAAAATCCTTTTGACGTACAAAAAACTGACGAGTTTCACTATAATCGACAGTTGCATGACTAGCTCCATCAACTGCTTTCGTTATATTCTCGGGTTTTCCTGCAACGAGGCTTCCAATAGCTCCTCCTAGTACAAGTCCACCGACTGTTAATCCAGAATTCTTTATGAATTTTCGTCTGGAAGAACGCTTATCTAAAATAGAACTTTTCTTTTCTTGTTCTGACATAATTTAATCCTCCTAATATAAATTGAGCTTATTAGTGTATAATTGCGTGCCAATTATAAACTAATGAAAATAAACCAGTACACACTAGTAAAGATGCAAGAAAGTATGTATACTTTTTCCCTGTCCAACAAAGGACAATGATGAATAGCCCAACCCCGAATCCTATTAATGCAAACCAAGGAAACTCGGTATGATAGAAATAAAGAAAAAGGGCAAAATCAGCTACTAAAAATAAAGCGAAGAACACTTGATTTAGTAGGGATAATTCTTCTCTGTTATATTGAGTCACATTACTTCTCCTTTACATATAAATCGAAACAATGAAAGTTTAACAATATTGTGACAAAGCAACAATCATTAAAATGATACATAATGACTACTCACTCGACATTATCGTTAGGACTGTTGTATAGAAAGTGAATTTAAAATATTCAAATAGATAATAAGAATTACATATAAAGTAAATATTATTTTTAGTCGTGAGACCTAAAAGGGTGCGATACTATTGTTTTGTGTTAGGACATGTTAAAAGATATACGTCTCGAGACGTATTTTCTTTCCTTCTCAAGCCCGTTTGGAAAAAATTGCGAATGATGGATGATTAGAATAGAAGATTCGGGGGCAAAATGTTTCCTGTGAACGGGGTGAGGGAAATGAAGAAGAACATTTACATTATGTTAAGTAATACGGGTACATTGTTTTCAAAGGCAATAGGTGTATATACAAGAAAAGAAATGAATCATACATCTATTGCTTTTGATGAAGAGCTATTTGAAATGTATAGCTTTGGTAGGAAAAATAAAAACAATCCTTTTAACGGAGGATTTGTTAAAGAGGAAGCTACAAATGGACTATTTAAGCATGCGACATGTGCGATTTATAAATGCCAGGTGACCACCCAAGAATATAATCGAATGCAAAATAAAATCCGTCAAATGGAACGACAAAAAGAGCTATATAAATATAATTTAATTGGATTATTTGGTGTGGCGATGCAACTAAAATTGGAACGAGAGCATGCCTTTTTCTGCTCACAATTTGTTGCAACTATTTTGAGTGAATGTGAATCTACAAAGTTACATGTTCCTCCTTGCTTAGTTCAACCACATCATTTTGAACAACTTTCCAGCTTAGAACTTATATATAAAGGAAAACTGCAAACGTATGTATCTAGCAAAAGAGGGATGGAAGAGTCACTACAAGTTAATGCATGGGATAAGTATGCGTTTTTCATGCAACATTAATCTTTAATGGGAATATTTACTTCAAAATCGGGAAAGTATATAGAAGTATGAAAATCTATATAACTTTAAGGAGGATGAAGTGTGGAAAAAGATCAATCTAACTTGGAAACGAATATTGAGGAAGAGGATACGCTAACGAATAGACAAGGGCATCCAATTACCAACAATCAAAACATTAGAACAGTAGGTAATAGAGGCCCAGCAACCCTTGAAAATTATGATTTCATTGAAAAGATAAGTCATTTTGATAGAGAGCGTATTCCAGAACGTGTCGTACATGCTCGCGGAGCTGGAGCCCATGGCTACTTTGAGGCTTACGGTAAAGTTGGTGAGGAAGAAATTTCAACATATACTCGTGCTAAGTTATTTCAAGAAAAAGGGAAACAAACGCCCGTTTTCGTTCGATTTTCATCCGTGATTCATGGCGGGCATTCTCCAGAAACATTACGAGATCCTCGTGGATTTGCTGTAAAATTCTACACAGAAGATGGTAACTGGGATTTGGTTGGAAATAATTTAAAAATTTTCTTTATTCGCGATGCGATGAAGTTTCCTGATATGATTCACGCCTTTAAGCCAGATCCAGTTACAAATATCCAAGATTCAGAGCGCTTCTTTGATTTTTGTGCCAGCTCACCGGAATCATTTCATATGGTAACGTTTGTTTATTCTCCATGGGGAATTCCTGCAAATTATCGTATGATGCAAGGCTCTGGGGTAAATACTTACAAATGGGTGAATAAGGAAGGTAAAGCAGTCCTTATTAAATACCATTGGGAGCCAAAGCAAGGAATTCGAAATTTGACTCAAAAAGAAGCTGAAGAGATTCAAGCAAAAAACTTTAATCACGCGACACAGGATTTATATGATGCGATTGAAAAAGGGGATTTTCCTGAGTGGGAGCTTCTCGTGCAAATAATGAGTGATGATGACCATCCTGAATTGGACTTTGATCCGCTGGATGATACAAAGCTTTGGCCAGAGGATCAATTTCCTTGGAAGGCTGTAGGGAAAATGGTCTTGAATAGAAATCCAGAAGACTATTTTAATGAAGTCGAGCAAGCGGCTTTTGGAACAGGTGTATTAGTAGATGGACTCGATTTTTCTGATGATAAAATGCTTCAAGGAAGAACTTTTTCTTATTCCGATACACAAAGACATCGTGTAGGAGCGAATTATTTACAATTACCAATCAATGCACCAAAAAAACGTGTAGCAACCAATCAAAGTGGAGGTCAAATGTCTTACAGACGGGACATAGGTACATTCCAAAATCCTCATATCAATTATGAGCCATCTATTTTAGATGGATTGCAAGAAGCAGAGCAAATTGGTGAAGAACATACACCGATGATTAAAGGAAATTTAGTACGTCAATCGATAGATCGTCAAAGCAACACGAAGCAAGCAGGAGAAACTTACCGTAGATTCGAGGAATGGGAAAGAGCAGAACTTATTTCCAATCTCGTGAATGATCTTGCTAGCTGTGATAAAAGAATACAAGAAAAAATGATTGCTCTTGCAGAAGAAGCCGATAAAGATTATGGTCATCATCTAAGAGAAGGTTTAAAGAAAGCACCAAAAGGTGGGTCAACCAACAAACCACTTGGCAATATTGATGGAGATGAAGCACCAGAAAAGGCAATTCAGAAGAGTAACGAAGCAGAGCCGTATTAATTAAGACAGCCTCCCTTTCTAAGAATTAGAAAGCGAGGCTTTTTTTAAGAATTTACAAATTGACTTTATAGGATTGAAATAGTATAAATACTATAAGTTTAATAGGTATTATTTTTATGAGAATTTTTTCAGAGATACTATACTAAATAAGGAGGAGCTAATACTATGTCAAAAATATATATTATCCATGAAAATGATGAGTGGACTGTTCATTTAACGAAACGATTAGAAGAATTGAATCTTCCTTATGAATCTTGGCATCTAGATAAAGGAATTGTAGATTTAACTTCGGAACCTCCACAAGGTGTATTTTACAATAGAATGAGTGCTTCTTCTCATACAAGAGGACATCGGTATGCACCTGAGTTGGCAGGGGGAGTGCTTGCTTGGCTAGAGTACCATGGACGACCTGTATTTAATGGAACAAAGGCATTAAACTTAGAGTTGAGTAAAATCAATCAGTACACTGCTCTTGAAGCAAGTGGCATTAAAACACCTAAAACGATTGCTGCAGTAGGAGCAGAACAAATTATTTTAGCTGCACAAAAACTTGGGAAAATGCCATTTATCACAAAGCATAATCGTGCTGGTAAAGGACTAGGTGTTCAACTATTTCAAACGATTGAAGCTTTAGAAGCGTATGTGAATGGTCCGTTGTTTGAAGAACCAGTGGATGGAATCACGCTAATTCAAGAGTATATCCAATCACCAGAATCCTATATTACAAGAGCAGAGTTTGTTGGCGGAAAATATGTATATGCTGTGAGAGTAGATACCTCGGAAGGATTTGAACTATGTCCCGCAGATTCTTGCCAAATTGGAGATGCATTCTGTCCTGTTGGAGAAGAACCAGCAATGAAGTTTGAGATTAAAGAGGATATAGGTGCTTCTTGGATTGAGCGATATGAATCATTTCTCCAAGTAAATAAAATTGATGTGGCAGGAATAGAATTTATACAAGATGCAAATGGCGAGGTTTATACGTACGATGTGAACACCAATACTAATTACAATGCAGACGCAGAAGCGAAGAAACAGAAATATGGAATGTTGGAACTTGCTAAGTTTTTAGGGAAAGCGTTAGAAAATACAAAAGTTAATGCTTAATGTTATATACGGACTACTTTCGTAAATTGGAAGTAGTCTTTTTTAATTGATCTTATATAACACGAAGTATCTCAGGAAATCTCGGGAGTATCTCAGAAAATCTCGGAGAATCTCAGGAGTGTCTCAGAAAATCTCGGGTGTATCTCAGAAAATCTCAAGAGTATCTCAGAAAATCTCAGAGTATCTCAGGAAACCTCAGAGAATCTCAGAAAATCTCGGAGTATGTCAGAAAATCTCGGAGTATCTCAGAAAATCTCGAAGTATCTCAGAAAATCTCAGAGTATCTCAGAAAATCGTGGAGTATCTCAGGAAACCCGGGAGTATCTCAAGAATCGCCTACTGTAATGAGCTTTTTCGTTTAAAGGACTTCTAAAGAGGAAACAGATAAGGTAGGAGGTTTTAACATGAAAAATTATGATGCAGTTATAATTGGATTTGGTAAAGGTGGAAAAACACTTGCTTCTGAGCTTGCAAAGCATGGGAAGAAGGTTGCGGTAATTGAAAAGTCTTCTAAAATGTATGGAGGCACATGCATTAACATTGCTTGTATCCCAACTAAATCACTCGTTCATTCAGCGGACAAAAGAAAAAATTCTGAAACACCGAAAGAACAGTTTTACAAAAATGCTATTGCTAAAAAAGATGAGTTAACTTCTTTATTACGAAATAAAAATTTTCAACTATTAGATGATCAAGAAAATATTACAGTGATAACAGGTGAAGCGATTTTCTTAAACGATGAAAAAATTCAAGTGAAGACTTCGGAGGAACAACTTGAAATAACAGCTGAGCAGTTCTTTATTAATACTGGTGCCACACCAATTATCCCAAAAATAGATGGACTAGAAAATGCAAATTTTATATATGATTCCACAACCCTTCAAGAGCGTGAGGAGCTTCCAGAAAAACTAATTATTATTGGAGGGGGCTATATTGGATTAGAATTTGCTGTCATGTATGCAAACTTCGGTTCTGAGGTAACGGTTATCGATGGGAATAAGGATTTTCTACCGAAGGAAGACCGTGACATAGCACAGGAAGCATTGAAAGTAATGCAGGAAAAAAATATTAAATTTATCTCTAATAGCAATGTAGAATCTGTAGAAAATCAGGATGATGGAGTAATTGTTACTTACAAAGAAAGTAACAAAAGCAATTCAGTGTTTGGAAATGCAATTTTACTTGCGACAGGAAGAAAGCCGAATACAGAAACATTAGGGCTTGAGAATACTACAATTAAAGTGAACGATCGTGGAGCAATCGTCGTGGATGATTCGCTTAAAACTACCGCAAATAATAGTTGGGCTTTAGGCGATGTAAATGGAGGACCACAATTTACATATATTTCGTTAGACGATTTTCGAATTGTAAAAAACGAGTTATTTGGTGACGGGTCCTACACGAAAAAAGAACGAAATAACATCCCTTATTCTGTTTTCATTGAACCTGTATTATCTCATGTAGGTCTTAATGAAAACATGGCAAAGGAAAAGGGGATAGACTATAAAGTTGTGAGTATGCCCGCAGCAGGAATACCAAGGGCTCGTATTGTTGAACAGACAAATGGATTGTTAAAGGCGCTTATCGATCCCGAAACAAACGAGATTTTAGGATGTACATTATTTTGTGAAGAGTCCAGTGAAATGATTAATATTGTAAAAGTAGCAATGGATGCAAAGCTTCCTTACACTTTTTTACGAGAAACGGTTTTTACACACCCAACTATGAGTGAATCGCTTAATGATTTGTTTTCGAAAGTGGAATAATGAGTATGCATTGACTCCCTATCTAACTTCTATAAAATAGAAGTATAAAGGGAGTGTTTTGAGATGGGTTTACTTGCTTTTGGTGCTATTTCATTAGTTATCTTATTAGGATTGTTTGTACTAGCAATTGCAATTTTTGTTTTATTAAGAATGTCGAAAAAGTAAAAAAGGGTGAACCACTTTATGATGGTTCACCCTTTAATAATAAATTGACAAGGAGAAAACGAGGATGAGGCATATTTGCATAATTGGTGGTACAGGAATGCTGGCGGAAGTTACAAAGTGGTATGCGGAAAACGACTGTATTGTTTCCGTGGTTGCGAGAAATGAAGAAAAACTAAATCGAATGAAATTTTCTTGTTCAAAGCCAGATAATATTAAAGAAATTTTAGTAGATTACTGTGATTCCAATACATTGCAAAAATTATTGAAAAATAACATCCACAAATACGGCCGATATACAGAGTTAGTAATTTGGCTGCATGAAGATGGATTAGCTTCACTTGAAACTATATATAGATTGTTAGATGACCAAAGTAGCATTTGGCACATAATAGGAAGTCAACGCGATGCACAACAATTTCGAACGCAATATCAACCATCCACAAAGATTGGTTATCATCTTATTCAATTAGGATTTCAAAGAGAAAATAATAGGAAAAGATGGTTAACGAATACTGAAATAGCGAATGGAGTTATCCAGTCGATTCAATCAGGACGTTCCTATAATTTAATTGGGGAGCTGTCGACTTAATAGGGTCGACAATTTTACATACTTACTAAGGTAACAGTATAATTGAAAATGGTTTATTATAGACAGAGTGACCTGGTCAATGGATCGGGTTTTTATTTTTGGAGGAAATAGGAATGAAATTAGTTTCTTGGAATGTGAATGGAATAAGAGCATGTGTGCAAAAAGGATTTTTAGATTATTTTTATGAAGTGAATGCGGATATTTTTTGTATACAGGAGACGAAGCTGCAGTTAGGACAAATTGATTTGCAGTTAGATGGATACGAACAGTATTGGAATTATGCAATGAAAAAAGGTTACTCGGGAACAGCGGTATTTACCAAAATTAAACCACTTTCCGTAAGATATGGAGTGGGGGATTTTGAGTCGGAGGATGAAGGTAGAATTATTACACTAGAGTTTGAGGACTTCTTCTTAATAAATGTCTATACTCCAAATGCGAAGCGCGATTTAACGAGACTGGCTTATCGTTTAGAGTGGGAAGACGAAATGCGAGCCTATTTGATACAACTGGATTCGCTAAAACCTGTCATCATGTGCGGGGATTTAAATGTAGCGCATGAGGATATAGATTTAAAAAATGCTAAATCTAATAGAGGAAATTCAGGTTTCACTTTAGAAGAACGTGGTAAAATGACGGATTTACTTGCCGAGGGCTTCTTAGATACTTTCCGTTATTTTTATCCGAATCAAGAAGGTGCTTATTCGTGGTGGTCATACATGAATAAAGTAAGAGAGCGTAATATTGGCTGGAGGATTGATTATTTTATTGCTTCTAAAAGATTGGAGCTAAGATTAAAGAGTGCATCCATCGATGCACACATACTTGGCAGTGATCACTGTCCTGTTCTTTTAGAAATTGACTAGCTTAGATGAGAAATATTCAATATATTACGAGAAAGGGTATAATACTTTAGCTAAATAGAGTACAATATTTTTAAATAAAATATTCTGGAGGTTCCTATAGATGAATGCTTTAGCCGTACAATTAAACGAGAAAATGCAAAAAGAAAATCCTGCAATTTATGAAATGTTATCTGACTTAGGGAAGAACTTATATTACCCAAAAGGTATTTTAAGTCAAAGTGCGGAAGCTGGAAAAAAAGCGCATCGCTTTAATGCAACAATCGGGATAGCTACGGAAAATGGAGAACCAATGCATTTTCGTCATATACAAGGGAAGCTAGATTATAACCCTAAAGATATATATCCTTATGCACCACCACAAGGTAAAGAGGCACTTCGTTCACTTTGGAAAGAAAAGCTACTAGTAGACAATCCATCTATGAAAGACAAATCTATTGGTACACCGATTGTGACGAGTGCTCTTACTCATGGTCTAAGTATTACAGCTGATTTGTTTATGGATGCTGGTGACGTACTTGTTACACCAGAACAGTATTGGGGAAACTATAATACCGTTTTTCAAATTAGAAGAGGTGGCAACGTAGAAACATTTCCATTGTTCAATGAGAATGGTGGGTTCCATGTGGAAGCTTTCCGTGAGACGGTTGCTAAACAAAAGGAAAAAGCAATTGTGCTATTGAACTTTCCAAATAATCCAACTGGCTATACACCTTCCATTGAGGATGCAAAAGCAATTGTTCAAGTATTAAAAGATGTTGCTGAAACAGGGACAAAATTAGTCGTTCTATTAGATGATGCATATTTTGGATTGTTCTATGAAGATTCGATTAAAGAATCACTATTTGGTTTATTAGCTGGAATTCATTCGAATATTTTACCAGTAAAAATTGATGGTGCAACAAAAGAAAATTATGTTTGGGGATTCCGTGTAGGATTTATTACGTATGCTGCTACTCCAGAAGTATTGGATGCGCTAGAACAAAAAACAAAAGGAATCATTCGAGGTACGGTTTCAAGTGGTTCTCATATTTCTCAAACGATTCTTTTGGAATCACTTCAATCAGAAGAATTTTTAAAAGAAAAAGAAGAGAAGTTCCAAATCATGCAAGGAAGAGCGGTTAAAACAAAACAAGTACTTGCGAACGAAAAGTTTGCACCTTATTGGACGTACTATCCATTTAACTCTGGCTACTTCATGTGCTTGAAATTAAACAATCTTGATGCTGAAACGTTAAGACTTCATTTGTTGGAACAGTATGGAGTAGGTGTCATTGCAAGTAATAAAACCGATATTCGTGTCGCATTTTCATGTGTAGAGGAATCAGATATCGAAGAATTATTTGATTTAATCTATGCGGGCTGCGAAGACCTAACTAAATAAGAAACGACATATATATAACTGCTCATGAGTTCAATCTCATGGGCAGTTTTTTTATTTGTAGTATGAAAGCGATAACATTTACCTTGAACTTGAAACATAAAATATTGAAGAGGATTTTAATAGAATAAGGGGGAAAGAGATGCGAAGCAGAGGGTTATCAGTATGGGCAAAAATCTTTATAGGTTCATTAATTGGTTTTGTAGTTTTATTAATGATATATCTAGTAGCAGCTTATGAGAACTTGGATAAAGAGAACGAAGAAGTTCCGTATGCCGGCATAACAGTAAAAGATGAACCAGAGAAAGATGAACCAGAGAAAGAAGAACCAGAGAAAGAAGAACCAGAGAAAGAAACCAAAGTTGCACCAAGTCCATCTAATCCAAATATAAAAGTGGATTATGCTTCCACAGAATGGACGACACATGGTGGCGACTACTTCAATAGACGCTATTCCACATTAAATCAGATAACTACTGAAAATATTGGTGATTTAAAACCAACTTGGGTAAGTAGTTTAGGTGGATCTGGTGCTGGAGGGAAATATTCAGGTGAAGCGACTCCATTAGTTGTGGATGGTGTGATGTATATAGCAACTGGGGCAAACGACGTTTTCGCTATAGACGCAAAAACGGGAGAACAAGTTTGGGTTTACAAGCCTGATATTCCACAAGAGATGGATACAGTTTGTTGTGGATGGACAACACGTGGAGTTGCAGTAGGAGATGGAAAAGTATATGTAGGATTATTAGATGCACGCCTTATCGCTCTTGACCAAAAAACAGGTGAATTACTATGGGAAACAAAAGTAGCGGAGTGGGAAGAAGGATACACAGTGACGAGTGCACCGCTTTACTATAACGGTAAAGTTTATACAGGTGTATCTGGCGGAGAATATGGTATACGTGGTCGTGTGATGGCATATGATGCTGATTTAGGTTTTGAAGTATGGCGTTTCTATACAATTCCAGGTCCAGGGGATATTGATGGGGATACGTGGCCTTCTGATAATGATGCTTGGCTAACTGGAGGAGGACCAGTATGGAATACACCAGCAGTAGATCCGGAGCTTGGTTATATTTATTTTGCAACTGGAAATACAGGGCCTGACTTAGATGGTAGTAGCCGTGAAGGGGATAACTTATACGCAAATTCTATCGTAGCAGTGAACGCAGAAAATGGAGATTATATATGGCATTTCCAAGAAGTACATCATGATATTTGGGATATGGATCCTACTAACCCAGTTATTTTATTTGATGTAGAAATGAATGGAGAAATGCGTAAAGGTCTTGGGCAAGCGGGTAAAACTGGTTGGGTATATTTATTAGACCGTCAAGATGGAACACCTTTAGTAGGGATTGAAGAAAAACCAGTTCCACAAGATGAACGTCAAAAAACAGCTGCCACTCAACCGTTTCCAGTCGGAGATGCATTTGTCCCACAAGGTGTAACGGAAGAAGATGTAAAAAACGATTTAGACCCAGCATTTACAGGTCAAATTGGAAGTATCTTCACTCCGTTTTGGGATGTGCCAATTACACTTAAACCTGGACCATTTGGTGGAGCGAACTGGCCACCATCCGCCTACAATCCTGATACCGAGTATTTTTATGTATTAGGTAATGACCACTACATGTCATTCGAAAGAAGTGAATTAAGTGAGTTTAAGGAAGGTGACGCGTATTTTGGTAGCGTTTTTGGACCTGTTCAAAATGCACCGACAAGAGGGACAGTTACTGCAATCGACGTAAAAACAAATAAAATAGCATGGCAACAAAAATGGGATGCTCTAGCCTATAGCGGTGTGTTAACAACTGCTGGAAATCTTGTGTTTGTAGGTCATAATGATGGTCGTTTAATCGCTTTTGACGCTAAAACTGGCGAACAAGTGTGGGAATATATGATGGATGCAGGTGCAAATGCGCCGTCTATTACGTATGAAATTGATGGGGAGCAATATATCACCATTTATGCCGCAGGAAACGCCCTTGCAGGTTCAAAACATGGGGATAAAATCTATACATTTAAATTAGGTGGAACTTTACCTGAAGGGCAAGTAATTGATGCATCCGTTAAAATTTCTGATTCGGCAAAAGTTGATACAACGGAAGGTGAAACAGTGAGTGCAAATCCTGATAAAGGAATATCTGTTTATGATGCCAACTGTTTAGCGTGTCATGGTAACCAAGGGGCAAATGGCCACAATGGTCCTAACCTACAAAATAGTAAAGTTGCAGAAAGTAAAGAGCAAGTCATAGAACGACTAACGAATGGTGGAGTATCCATGCCATCATTCAAGGATACATTGACTGCGGAAGAGATGGAAGCAGTTGCAGATTATGTGGTATCTGTAATTTCTCCGCAGGGCAACTGATGTAAAATGATAAAATTGTTCAGGAGTTTTCTCTCCTGAACTTTTTTATTTACTTTAACTTCTCTTCGACTTACTTAAAATCAGTCATAAAGTATAACTTAGATTGAAGATAAAACGCAGTTAGCTAAGTGGTTCTCGTTCATTATGTTGATTTTGTTTCATCATTTTCTATTACCTCAAGATTATTCTTCCTGAGTATATAGAGATAATAAGGTAGCATTTTATTGGTTTGGAGGAGCGTCCGCTCGACTTCTGCGGGAAAAGCGAGACAGACGAGACCCCACATGAAGCGCTAGGGAGGAAGGAAGGCTAAGGCCGCCTCTTCCTGAGGCAACGCCTTCATGACCAACATCGTGTTGGCCTGAGGAGGCTCGTCGCTCGCCCGCGGAAAGAGAGCGGTAAGCTTCGGAAAACCTGATCTATTCTATATAAATAAACTCGAGTTTGTCTACAGCCTGAGTCATCAAATGATGACTGGTTTTATAATGCTTAAATATCCAAGAATAAGGGTAAATAGTGTATACTGAGTTCATATGTTATGGAGAAGGGGATATTCATGAATAAAAATTATCCAGACGACGGTTTAGCATTACATACTGATTTATATCAAATTAATATGGCCGAATCTTATTGGGCAGATAATATGCATGAAAGGAAAGCCGTGTTTGAACTATTCTTTCGGAAGCTACCATTTGGTAATGGGTATGCAATTTTTGCTGGATTAGAGAGATGTCTTGATTATTTGCGTGACTTTCATTTTACCGAAAGTGATTTAGCTTATTTAAAAGATGAACTTGGATATAGAGATGATTTTATCGAATATTTACGTACGCTTCGATTTACGGGAGATGTATATTCAATGGTAGAAGGAGAACTTGTTTTTCCGAATGAGCCAATTATGCGCATAGAATCTTCTTTAGCAGAGGCACAGCTAGTGGAAACTGCCCTGTTGAATATTGTTAATTACCAAACGTTAATTGCAACAAAAGGATCACGAATCAAACAAGTGGTAAAAGATGAACTCGCAATGGAATTTGGTTCTAGAAGAGCACAAGAAATGGATGCTGCAATTTGGGGAACTCGTGCTGCTTATATAGGCGGAATTGAGTCGACCAGTAATGTTCGTGCGGGAAAAATGTTCGGTATTCCTGTCTCTGGCACACACGCTCATTCTCTCGTGCAAGCTTATAAAAGTGAATATGAAGCTTTTCATTCATATGCAAAACGCCATAAAGATTGTGTTTTCTTAGTGGACACTTATAATACACTGAAAACCGGTGTTCCTACTGCCATAAAAGTAGCAAAAGAGCTTGGGGATAAAATTAATTTTATCGGGATTCGTCTAGATTCTGGGGATATCTCCTTCCTTTCAAAAGAAGCTAGGAAAATGCTCGATCAAGCTGGATTTACAGATACTAAAATTATTGTATCTAATGATTTAGATGAATATACAATTTTAAATTTAAAAGCACAAGGCGCAAAAGTGGATAGCTGGGGTATTGGGACGAAACTAATCACAGCATATGATCAGCCTGCGTTAGGAGCTGTTTATAAAATCGTATCTATTGAAGATGAAGATGGAGTCATGCAAGATACGATAAAAATTTCCTCTACTACAGAAAAAGTAACAACTCCAGGTCAAAAGAAGCTATATCGAATTATTGATAAAGAAAATGGTAAAGCAGAAGGCGATTATATTGCAATGCATGATGAGGACCCGACACATGAGAAACGTTTAAAGATGTTCCACCCGGTTCACACATTTGTATCAAAGTTTGTAACAAACTTTGAAGCAAAGGATTTACATGTAAAAGTAATTGAAAATGGCCAAGTAATTTATGACATTCCTGAGTTGAATGATGTGCGCAAATACGCACATGAGAATTTGGATTTGCTATGGGATGAGTATAAACGTTCTCTAAACCCTGAGGAATACCCAGTGGATTTAAGTCAGAAGTGCTGGGATAATAAAATGCGTAATATTCAAGAAGTTAAAGAAATGGAACATAATTTTATTTTGCAAAATGGAGGTTGATTTAAAATGACTACAATGCAACATGAGATTATTGAAGCTTTAAAGGTTAAGACGAGCATTAATGTAGAAGAGGAAATTCGAACAAGTATTGATTTTATGAAAGATTATTTAAAGAAGCATCCGTTTTTAAAAAGTATGGTATTAGGTATTTCAGGAGGACAAGATTCTACACTAGTCGGAAAGCTTGCACAGCTTGCGGTCAATGAGTTGAACGAAGAAGCGGGAGAAGTTAAATATTCTTTTATCGCTGTTAGTTTGCCATTTGGTGTGCAGTTTGATGAAGCAGAGCGTCAAGATGCACTAGACTTTATTCAACCATCTAAGCGCATCACAATAAATATTAAAGACGCCGTAGAAGCAAGTGCACGTGCGCTTGCAGAAGCGGGAGTAACCCTTTCAGATTTCGCGAAGGGGAATGAAAAAGCAAGAGAACGAATGAAAGCACAATATTCAATTGCTGCAATGTACAGTGGTATTGTGTTAGGTACAGACCATGCAGCAGAGGCGGTCACTGGTTTTTATACAAAATATGGTGACGGTGGGGTAGATTTAACACCTATTTTCCGTTTGAATAAAAGACAAGGAAGACAACTGCTGAAACAATTAGGCTGTCCTGAACATTTATATTTAAAAGTGCCGACAGCTGACTTAGAAGAAAATAGACCCGCTATTCCTGATGAAGTCGCTTTAGGAGTTTCTTATGAAGAAATCGATGATTATTTAGAGGGTAAAGAAGTATCAAAAGAAGCATCAGATGTTATTGAAGGTTATTATAAGCGTTCTATGCATAAACGATATATGCCAATTACTGTTTTTGATGATTTCTGGAAATAATTACAAGAAGCCGAGCTACTCTGAGGAGACAGTTCGGCTTTTTGTATTTTCCGTTTCTATTTGTATTATTTTGTAATTTTAGGTATGCTAATTATATATTTTATTAATTTTCGAACTAATCTATCAATAGAAGACTCTGGGGGAAATCAGATGAATGATCAATTGCAGATTCAAGATATTATTATAAATATAGAAAAGGTTATGATTGGGAAAAAGAATATTGCAGAATTAGCTGTAGTTGCTTTACTGGCAGATGGACATGTCTTACTGGAAGATGTGCCTGGGGTAGGGAAAACGATGATGGTGCGAGCACTTGCAAAATCAATTGGTGCTGATTTTAAACGAATCCAATTTACACCGGATCTCTTGCCCTCAGATGTTGTTGGAGTGTCTATATATAATCCAAAGGAAATGGAATTCGAATTTAGACCAGGTCCAATATTAGGGAATATCGTGTTGGCAGATGAAATAAATAGAACTTCCCCAAAAACTCAGTCTGCACTTCTTGAAGGAATGGAGGAAGCTTCTGTTACGATTGATGGAATTACAATGCCGATACCGAAACCATTTTTCGTAATGGCAACGCAAAATCCAATTGAGCATGAAGGTACTTATCCACTTCCAGAAGCACAGTTAGATCGCTTTCTTATGAAGTTGAAGATGGGCTATCCACATCCAAGTGAAGAAATAGAAGTATTAAATAGATTAGAGAAAAGAATGCCCATTGATGAGCTAAATTCTGTTGTATCTTTGGATGAATTGATTGGTCTTCAAAAGAAGGTGAAAAACGTCAAAGTGGATGACACGATGAAGGGGTACATTGTTGATTTGGCTAGTCGAACGAGAGAGGATACATATATTTATCTTGGTGTCAGTCCAAGGGGTTCTATTGCTTTAATGAGAGCATCTCAAGCTTTTGCGATGCTTAAAGGGAGAGATTACGTTATTCCAGATGATATACAATATTTAGCTCCCTTTGTATTTTGTCACCGTATCATATTAAGACCTGAAGCTCGTTATGATGGTATTTCTACAGAAGAGGTACTTTCTCGTATTATTAAAAAAACTCCAGTACCTATTAAGAGGAAAGTAAGTCAATGATGAGAGGCTTAAGGCAACTAAAGAAGCTAAAAGGTGTTATTAGTATATTCATCCTTCTAGTTGCTAGTTTTGTTTACGCTATGTTCCAAGGAGGATTTGTTAGTTGGTTCCTTTTTTATCTAGTCATACCTCTATCTATCTACTCTTTGCTTTTATTTATTTATCCAATTTCTAAAATAAAAGTAGAAAGAAAGATTGAAACAAGAGAGATATATAGTGGTGGGAAGTTCTCTGCCACGATTCTGGTTAAAAGAAGCAATCGTTTTCCACTAATGTACACATCGTTTGAGGAAAAGGTTAGTGACAGTTTGCAACAGTCAACATCTTGGAAGCAAATCACATTTTGGGGAATGAAAAAAGAATATAAGTGGACGTATGAAATAGAACAAATACCGAGAGGCGAGCATGAACTTGAAGGAGTAATCATTCGGGTAAGTGATTTATTTGGTTGGGAAAAGAAAGAGGTTTTTATTCCTAATAAGAAAACAATTTTAGTTTTTCCTAACTTAACGGATATGGTGTATATTCCTATAGAATCGAGATATGATCAAGGAGCGGCAGCGTCGAGAATTCAAACAATGAAAGATACTTCTATGGCTACTGGGGTGCGGTCGTATCAGCCTGGAGATCGTGTTTCATGGATTCATTGGAAATCGTTTGCTCGAACACAAACTTTAAAGACGAAAGAATTTGAGGATCGGCAATCGCAGGATTTGTTTGTACTAATGGATCGAAGCCCCTCTGTATTATTTGAAGATATTGTAGATTTGACAGCATCTATCATGCAAGCGATTGTTCGAAGTCAGGCATCTAGTGCGTTCCTTTCAATTGGGGACTCTCGATTTTATGTTCCTACCGTTCAAGGTGAGGAGCAGCTTCATAGGGTGCTGTATCATCTGACGAAGGTTCAAGCTGACTTGAAGAAGCCAATAGAGCAAATGATCTTAAATGATTTATCAATTGGACAAGCAACTTCTCTTTTATATATAACGAGCAATCTGACATATGAATGGATAGATAGTATTCAAAAAACAGCAAGTAATTTACGCGTTTGTACTTGCTTTCTAGTAAAAGATAAAGAGCTTAAGTTAAAACGAGAAGAGAGTTCATTGCATCAATACGCTGCTAGCAGGGGAATTGCCGTTCAAGTTATTACAAAGGATCGATTTGCACAAGCGTTTTTGGAGGTGAATCGTTCATGAATGAAAGACCACAAACTTCATTTTTATCCTTTGTTATTTACTTTTTTGTATTCATACTACTAGTTGAATGGCTGAAACCAGTAATAGAGTTAACTGATACGGATCATTTGAAATTGTTTAGTGTATTTTTAGCTATATCTTTTTTATTTTACTTCGTGAAATTAAATTGGAAATTTACCATTCCGATTAAAATACTATTTATTAGTTGGGTGCTTGTTGCTATTCATACGGACCTATCCTTTTTCTCTAGCGATTCGATGTCTTACTTAGTTAATACTTTACAGGAAAATGTGAAGTTCTTAATCTTTCAGCAATGGCAGGAAGTGACGGACTCTTTCCGTACGTTATTATTTTTTATCCTTTTGTGGATGACAACCTATTTATTGAATTATTGGATTCGTGTAAGGAAAAATATACTGTTATTTTTTGTATTAACGGTATTATTTATTACTATTCTTGATACGTTTACACCATATAACGGTGAAAAAGGTATTATTGTTGTATTAATAAGTGGATTCATTATTAGTGGCTTGTTATATGCTCAAAAAGTGATGACTGAAAATAAAGTACAAGCCTCAAGTAAATTTCTCTTTTCCATAATAGTTTCTCTTTTTGGATTAATGGCAATTAGTGGAGTCATTGCATATGTTTTGCCAAAAGCTGGACCAAGTTGGCCAGACCCAGTACCATTTTTAACTTCATCTAATCCTTTGGCAGAAGGAGAGGGGAGTGGAAAAGGGGGGAGTGTTACCCGAAAAGTAGGTTATGGTGAAAACGATGAAAAGTTAGGCGGAGCTTTTCTAAGTGATGATACTCCAGTGTTTAGTGCTACTGTTCCAAGAAAACAGTATTGGAAAATTGAAACGAAGGATACGTATACTTCTAAAGGTTGGATACAATCAGAGGGCGAACCTCAGATTACTAGTTATGAGGTAGGTACACCAGTCATTTTGGATATTCCACCTGGAGTCGAGGAAAACAACTCATCCGCTAGACTTGAAATGAACCCGACATTTAATTTTGAATTTATCATGCAACCCTATGGATTAACGAATGTAAACGCAGATGAACCCGTCACGCTTTCTCTCGATGGAGCCAACCAAAAAATAACAAGCTATAGCAACGGAAATTTAGCTCCTCTTGTTCGTTATGACCTTTCATATAGTGAACCTGTTTATAGCTTGAAGGCTCTTCGAGGACAGACGGAGGAAAGCTTAAATGGCTTAACAAGTGATTTTGAACGATATTTGCAACTACCAGATACGCTTCCTTCTAGAGTTAGAGATTTGGCTGTTTCTATAACAGAAAACAATAACAGCTTATACGACAAAGCTAAATCCATTGAACGATATTTTAGTAGAAATGATTTTCGATACGATCAGATGCTAGCAGCAATTCCTACGGGAGATACAGATTATGTAGATCAGTTTTTATTTGAAACAAAGATAGGGTATTGTGATAATTTTTCTACATCGATGGTCGTAATGTTAAGGTCACTTGGTATACCTGCAAGATGGGTTAAAGGTTTTACTGCTGGTGAAATTATTGGTAATAATAATGGTGTACCAGTGTATGAAATAACAAATAACAATGCACATTCCTGGGTTGAAGCGTATTTTCCAGAGGTAGGTTGGATGCTTTTTGAACCGACTATCGGCTTTTCGAATAGTCCTGATATAGATTATGATTTGGATATTAGTACTAGTGAAGAAGACACACCAGTTCCTCCTTCAGAACAAAAGCCCGAACAGGAAGAGAATGAAAAGGAAAAGAAAGAAGTTTCCAAAGGCTTTACGGAATTGATGCAAGATGGAATGAAATGGATTTCTGAAAGAAAGGCGCTTATTTTCTGGTCATTGCTAGGGTTATTAATTTTGAGTTTACTAGCATATCAGTACAGAAGAAAATGGATTTCCAAAGTGCTCATACCTGTTTATCGTATACGAAAGAATGATTGGGATACATTCGAAAAAATGTACCATCAATTACTGAAACAACTCAGTTCTTATGGACTCGATAAAGACCAAGGGCAAACGCTGACCGATTATGCTAAGAAGATCGATACATACTTCGGAGGTAGTCATATGAAGAGGCTAACCCAAACGTATGAAAGAGGTTTTTATGGGGATAATCGTAATGAAATCGATTATACTTTAATGAGAGAAAGTTGGGAAAATTTAATCAATCAGTTAAGCGGTTGATTTTAGGCTCTACAACCTGTAAACTGAAGTCAAATTAAATTGACCAAGTTGCCCTCGTATATGTCCGATAATATGGTTCGGATGTCTCTACCAAGTTACCGATAATAACTTGACTATGAAGGTGAATGCAGTCATGTCTTTTTGAGACATGTGCATTCACCTTTTTGATGTAGAGAACATAAACGCGTAGAAAGAGGAAGTGCTTTCTTACGCGTTTTTTTATCTTATCCAATACAGTGTAGAATAAACGAAGAGCAATTTTGGAATACTTAAAAGAAGAGGTGGATGCCAATGTCTTCAACTCCATTGTTGAAAGAACAAGAAAAAATTGTCGTGCTAGATTTCGGTAGTCAATATAATCAATTAATCACGCGTCGTATTCGTGAATTTGGAGTGTATAGTGAGTTGCACCCACACACAGTTACTGCAGAAGATTTAAAGAAAATGAATGCAACAGGGATCATTTTCTCTGGTGGTCCCAATTCTGTTTATGATGATAATGCATTTCATATTGACCCAGCGATCTATGAAATTGGGGTTCCAATTTTAGGTATTTGTTACGGAATGCAATTAATGTCTCAACATTTCGGTGGGAAAGTAGAAAAAGCTTCTCATCGTGAATACGGTAGAGCAGAGATTAATGTGAAAAATGCTACTGCATTATTTGGACAACTTCCTGCAAACCAAGTTGTTTGGATGAGCCATGGTGACCACGTAACTGTTGCACCGGAAGGCTTTGAAGTAATAGCAACTAGCCCAGCGTGTGAAGTAGCTGCAATGGCGAATGAAGAGAAAAAATTATACGCTGTTCAGTTCCACCCTGAAGTAAGACATTCTATTTATGGTATTGAATTACTTCGTCAATTCGTATTTGATGTTTGTCACGCAACAGGTGATTGGTCGATGGAAAGCTTTATCGAAATGGAAATCGAAAAAATTCGTCAAGAAGTAGGCGACAAAAAAGTTCTATGTGCCCTTAGTGGTGGAGTAGATTCTTCTGTAGTTGCTGTTTTGATCCATAAAGCTATTGGTGATCAATTGACTTGTATGTTCGTGGATCATAACCTTCTTCGTAAAGATGAAGCAGAGGGTGTTATGAAAACCTTCTCTGAAGGCTTCCATATGAATGTTATTAAAATTGATGCTCGCGAACGTTTCATGAGCAAGCTTGCTGGCGTTTCAGATCCTGAGAAGAAACGTAAAATTATCGGTAATGAATTTATCTATGTATTTGATGACGAGGCTTCTAAGTTAAAAGGAATGGATTTCCTTGCGCAAGGAACGTTATATACAGATATTATCGAAAGTGGAACAGCTACTGCACAAACTATCAAGTCTCACCACAATGTAGGTGGGCTTCCTGAAGATATGCAGTTCAAACTGATCGAGCCTTTAAAAACATTATTTAAAGATGAAGTACGTGCACTTGGTACTGAGCTTGGTTTACCAGATGAAATCGTTTGGCGTCAACCATTCCCAGGTCCAGGTTTAGCAATACGCGTACTTGGAGAAGTAACAGAAGAGAAATTAGAAATCGTTCGTGAATCAGATGCAATTCTTCGTGAGGAAATTGCAAAAGCTGGTTTAGAACGTGATATCTGGCAATACTTTACCGTGCTACCTGATATCCGCAGTGTTGGGGTAATGGGTGATGCACGTACGTACGACTACGCAATCGGTATCCGTGCAGTAACTTCTATTGACGGAATGACTTCTGACTGGGCACGTATCCCATGGGACGTATTAGAAAAAATAAGTGTACGTTTGGTTAATGAAGTACCACATATCAACCGCGTACTTTATGATGTTACGAGCAAGCCACCAGCAACGATTGAGTGGGAATAGGATTGCGGAGTATTATAGCTTGAACAAGTTATAAACACAGTCGTACCAATGTCTAATGCATTTTGTTAAGCACTGATTTAGTGATTAACGTGCAACTATTTATATGTCAAAATTAAATCCTCTTTTAGTTATTTATAACAAGTAACTAGAAGGGGGTTTTTTATTTTGGTTAAAATTAGTGATTTAATTGATGACTTTAAAATGAATCAACAAATTCAAGGTCGTAAAGATAAGTATAATGAAAACCATTTGGCTATGAATTATTTTACTAAGTTTTTACTGATATATGCAAGGTTAGGCAGTACACTAATAAAGTAAAAAGGTTTACTTCAGTAAAATAAGGTATATTATATTTGTTAAATTGATTCTCTTTAAAGACAAGAAAAGTAGGTGAACAAAGTGGGGAAATATCAATTGGATACCAAAGGTCAGGTGGCTGTGGCAAAGTATCATGAAAAACACAAGCCTGCCAAATATGATAAAAAGCAACAACTTGAAAAAATACGTGCGGAGTATTTGAAAAAAAAAGCAAAAACAAACAGATAAATAATATGAATGAAAACATAGGAAGACTAAAATCTCCCTATGTTTTTCTTATTCGAAGTTCTTTTTTTCAATTGATGATAGAGTTTATTATTCTCCTAAATTTCAGATTCGGTGACAAAAAACTCGTCATCAGATATCCATTCCTCACTAATTGATTTTGACATTGAAACGACATAGCTATTATTCAAAATAATAACGTTGTAAACAGGGGGTTCACCAGCTACAATTGAGGACAAGAATTACATCATTTGAACAAATTTTTCTGTTTTGATAAAAAGCGTAAAATCCTTATATATCAGTGGTTGGCGATCGTACTTTATGATGTTACGAGCTAGCCACCAGCTACGATTGAGTGGGAATAGTAAAGAAAAGCCTAAAATCCAATGAGTGGATTTTAGGCTTTTTTTAGTCTTGAGAAGAAACCGATAAATAGATGCTAATTGTTCCGTCTGTCTTATACCATTCAAAATCAGTCTGGTATGTTCTTGGGACATCACTATGCCAAATTTCTTTCCATGCCATGCCAACGCTATGTGGATCGTTTTTTTCTACTTTCCAAACAAAATATTTTCCTTTTGGAATAGTGACACTTGATTTTCCGGTTGAATTTTCAGTTCCAATAATAAAATCAAAATTCCCAGTGTAATCACTGTCGTAATTAGTATAAACTGCAAAAATGTCCTCTTCCACTGTATGTTGTTTCAAAAATTCTCCCCATTGATTAGCAAAAACATCACTATTATTATTGTTCGTTCTCACTTTGTTACCTTGAATCACTATAGAAGAAATATTTACTCTCATTTTACATCTCCACCTTTCATTTGAAAATGTATCATGGAATGTATGACAACTGATTGTCATCATTTATCTTTTTATAAATTTTATTTAGTTCGCGGTAATAGGAAATTTTTAAAGCCTCTGGTTTTACAACATCAACAGAGGAGCTGAACATCAATAGAAAAGGTAATAGATTTTGATTATTATCATATGTAAAAGTGACAGTAATATCATTGTGGTTTATTTTTATTTCATCTTCTAAGAAAAAATCGTAGAGCTTGCCTAATTGGTTTTTGGAAAAAATCAGTTCAACTTCCTCGTAAGATTTTGTTGAGACAGTTTCACTTTCTATTGTTTTAATACATTCTTCTTCTAATTCTTTGTACTCTCTAATTCGAGTAAGCTTAAATAATCTTTTATCCTGTCTCTTATCACAATAAGCCTCCATAAACCAACTTCCGTCTTTTAGTTGTAAATTAGACGGGGAAACGATTCTATTAGTATTCTCTCCGCTCATAGACGTATATTTTATTTTCAATTTTTTCTTATGCGTGATTGCTTTACGAATGGCTTTTATTTTATCTTTTATTTCTTCTTCTATTTCTTTTCTGTGAAGAGTAGGTGAGTAGTAAGAAAAGTTTTCAAACGCATCAGCAATGCCCTGTAAATTTTCCAACTTTTCTATGAGAATTTGGTTATCTTCTTGCAACATATTTTGATGAATATTTAATGCATCAATTAGTTTTTGTTTTTCAACATCAGTGAATAAGTGTTTGTCCATTTTATAGGAAGGCATCAAACCAACTCCTCCGTTTCTACCATGAATGGAGGTAATGGGTAGACCAGACATTGATAATGACTCCAAATCTCGATAAATTGTTCGCTTACTGACTTCAAATTTTTTGGCCAGTTCTTCCGCTGAAATTTTATCTATATTTAATAAAAGTACTAAAATCGAAAATAATCTTTCTGTCTTCATTATGATTTCCCCCATATACTATTTCACTTCTAATCAGGATTTTATCTAACTTAATATTACTATGAGATTCTGGGAAGTTGATAACTTATTGTATTAAGTAAAATTTTCAGAATAACGAACTATAAGTGAAGATATTTAAAAAACGTTCGGATTTGGTATTGATTTTTACATTTAATAGTGTTATATTACTATCATAATTTGAATATGTCGTCGTATAACGTTGGGAATAAGGCCCAAAAGTCTCTACCGAATCACCGTAAATGATTCGACTACGATTAGTTTGAAAGTGTAAAACTTTCACTGATTAAGGACTTTAAAGCATACGACCGTTAATAGGTCATATGCTTTTTTTCGTTATCAAGACAAAAAAATGGAGGATCTCATGAAAAAGTATTTTCGATTTGAAGAACTAGGGACAAACTATCGCAACGAGATTATTGGTGGTTTAACAACATTTCTAGCAATGGCGTATATCCTAGTAGTAAACCCGATGACTCTATCACTTGAGACTGTAGAAGGTTTACCAGATTTTATGTATATGGATAAAGGTTCGGTATTTACAGCAACAGCTATTGCGGCTGCAATCGGATCAATCCTGATGGGTGTATTAGCAAAATATCCAATTGCCCTAGCACCAGGAATGGGACTAAATGCATTCTTCGCATATACAGTTGTATTAGAATTCGGAATTCCATGGCAAGTAGCGTTAACCGGAGTTTTTGTAGCAGGTGTTATTTTTATTCTTTTATCATTATCCGGTATTCGTGAAACAATTATTAATGCAATCCCAGCTGAATTGAAATTTGCAGTAGGCGCGGGAATTGGTTTATTTATTACATTTGTTGGTTTGCAAAACTCAAAAATTATCGTAAGTAATCCAAACGTAATTGTTGGTTTAGGAGATTTAACAGATCCAAACGTCCTTCTAACAATATTCGGTTTAATCATTACAGTTATCATGATGGTTAAAGGTATTAAAGGCGGAATTTTCTATGGTATGTTGATCACTGCTATAGTAGGGATGATCTTTAGCTTAGTACCGATTCCAAAAGCAATTATAGGACATGTACCAAGTATGGCTCCAACTTTTGGAGCAGCGCTTGATCCAATATTCAATGATCCATCGTCTCTATTAACAGCTCAATTTTTAATCGTAGTTCTAACATTTTTATTTGTTAACTTTTTTGATACAGCAGGAACATTAATTTCTGTAGCAAACCAAGCAGGTTTAATGAAAGAAGGAAAGCTACCACGTGCAGGTAAAGCACTTCTTGCAGATGCAATTGCAACAACAGCAGGTGCAGTAGCTGGTACTTCAACAACCACATCTTATGTAGAATCTACTGCAGGTGTTGCGGCAGGTGCACGCTCAGGTTTTGCAGCAGTAGTAACTGGAGTTCTTCTGTTATTATCTTTATTCTTCTTTCCATTATTAAGTGTTGTTACTTCTTATGTAACAGCACCAGCGTTAATAGTAGTAGGGGTATTAATGGTATCTTCCTTAGGAAATATCGAATGGACTAAATTTGAAGTTGCAGTTCCGGCGTTCTTCGTTATTATTGCAATGCCGTTAACATACTCTATTGCAACTGGTATAGCAATTGGATTCTTGTTTTATCCAATCACAATGATCATTGCAGGACGAATAAAAGAAGTGCACCCAATTATGTATGGACTATGGGTGGTATTCCTCGGTTATTTTATATTCTTATAATCAATCATCGAAATGAGAGAGACCTTGCGTCTCTCTTTTTTGTTTTTTTATTAAGTATTTTCTTGTAAAAAAGTATAAAAGAAATAGAAGGAAATGAATAAATATGTTGAATCTAATGCTCTCGACCTTTGTGAATAAAGGGATTTTCAAGATATGACACTTTTTTATAATTATAGTTGAATATTTCTGAATAAAATGTTATTATGTTTTTACATCTTTTTATGTTTTTTACTGTTGACGAGGCATATAAAAGGGTGTTAAGATACAAAGGTCGCCAAAACAAAACGGCAACATAAACAACATGAACATTGAAAACTGAACATGCAAAACGTTAAGACATATAGCTTGATAGACTAGCTTTGGTTAGTCGGATAGCAAACAATTTTGACATCATTTAATGATGATGCCAGCAAAACAAAATGAGCTTTTTAAGTTCTCTATTATGGAGAGTTTGATCCTGGCTCAGGACGAACGCTGGCGGCGTGCCTAATACATGCAAGTCGAGCGGATGATGAAGAAGCTTGCTTCTTCTGATTTAGCGGCGGACGGGTGAGTAACACGTGGGCAACCTGCCCTGTAGATTGGGATAACTCCGGGAAACCGGGGCTAATACCGAATAATCCATTCCTTCTCATGGAGGGATGTTAAAAGACGGTTTCGGCTGTCACTACAGGATGGGCCCGCGGCGCATTAGCTAGTTGGTGAGGTAACGGCTCACCAAGGCGACGATGCGTAGCCGACCTGAGAGGGTGATCGGCCACACTGGGACTGAGACACGGCCCAGACTCCTACGGGAGGCAGCAGTAGGGAATCTTCCACAATGGACGAAAGTCTGATGGAGCAACGCCGCGTGAGTGAAGAAGGTTTTCGGATCGTAAAACTCTGTTGTGAGGGAAGAACAAGTACGAGAGTAACTGCTCGTACCTTGACGGTACCTCATTAGAAAGCCACGGCTAACTACGTGCCAGCAGCCGCGGTAATACGTAGGTGGCAAGCGTTGTCCGGAATTATTGGGCGTAAAGCGCGCGCAGGCGGTCCTTTAAGTCTGATGTGAAAGCCCACGGCTCAACCGTGGAGGGTCATTGGAAACTGGGGGACTTGAGTGCAGAAGAGGAAAGTGGAATTCCAAGTGTAGCGGTGAAATGCGTAGAGATTTGGAGGAACACCAGTGGCGAAGGCGACTTTCTGGTCTGTAACTGACGCTGAGGCGCGAAAGCGTGGGGAGCAAACAGGATTAGATACCCTGGTAGTCCACGCCGTAAACGATGAGTGCTAAGTGTTAGGGGGTTTCCGCCCCTTAGTGCTGCAGCTAACGCATTAAGCACTCCGCCTGGGGAGTACGGTCGCAAGACTGAAACTCAAAGGAATTGACGGGGGCCCGCACAAGCGGTGGAGCATGTGGTTTAATTCGAAGCAACGCGAAGAACCTTACCAGGTCTTGACATCCCGCTGACCGTCCTAGAGATAGGATTTTCCCTTCGGGGACAGCGGTGACAGGTGGTGCATGGTTGTCGTCAGCTCGTGTCGTGAGATGTTGGGTTAAGTCCCGCAACGAGCGCAACCCTTGATCTTAGTTGCCAGCATTCAGTTGGGCACTCTAAGGTGACTGCCGGTGATAAACCGGAGGAAGGTGGGGATGACGTCAAATCATCATGCCCCTTATGACCTGGGCTACACACGTGCTACAATGGACGGTACAGAGGGTCGCAACCCCGCGAGGGTGAGCTAATCCCATAAAACCGTTCTCAGTTCGGATTGTAGGCTGCAACTCGCCTACATGAAGCCGGAATCGCTAGTAATCGTGGATCAGCATGCCACGGTGAATACGTTCCCGGGCCTTGTACACACCGCCCGTCACACCACGAGAGTTTGTAACACCCGAAGTCGGTGGGGTAACCCTTTTGGGAGCCAGCCGCCGAAGGTGGGACAGATGATTGGGGTGAAGTCGTAACAAGGTAGCCGTATCGGAAGGTGCGGCTGGATCACCTCCTTTCTAAGGATAAACACGGAATACAGATCTTTATCTGTAGCTTAACGTTTTGCAGTTCAGTTTTGAATGTTCATTCATTTGAGCATTTCAAACTTGTTCTTTGAAAACTGGATAAAACGACATTGAAAGCAACAAATTCAAGAAATTCAATTTGTAATCACATTCGTGATTATTTTTTGTGTAGTACTTTTAACTACTATATTTGAGGGTTTCAAGACACAAGCAGTTCGAGGAAGCGAGTGAGTGAACACCGGAACGTACTAACGTACGTGAGGATGTGAACGAGCGAAGCTGACGAAGAAATGCGCCGTGTATTGAAAGCCGAATTAGGTTAAGTTAATAAGGGCGCACGGTGAATGCCTTGGCACTAGGAGCCGAAGAAGGACGGCACTAACACCGATATGCTCCGGGGAGCTGTAAGTGAGCTTTGATCCGGAGATTTCCGAATGGGGAAACCCACTGTTCGTAATGGAGCAGTACATTTGCGTGAATACATAGCGCATCTGTGGCACACCCAGGGAACTGAAACATCTAAGTACCTGGAGGAAGAGAAAGAAAAATCGATTCCCTGAGTAGCGGCGAGCGAAACGGGAAGAGCCCAAACCAAGAGGCTTGCCTCTTGGGGTTGTAGGACACTCAGCATAGAGTTACAAAGGAACGAGTTAGACGAAGCGATCTGGAAAGGTCCGCAGGATAGGGTAAAAGCCCCGTAGTCAAAAATTCGTTCTCTCTTGAGTGGATCCTGAGTACGGCGGAACACGTGAAATTCCGTCGGAATCCGGGAGGACCATCTCCCAAGGCTAAATACTCCCTAGTGACCGATAGTGAACCAGTACCGTGAGGGAAAGGTGAAAAGCACCCCGGAAGGGGAGTGAAATAGACCCTGAAACCGTGTGCCTACAAATAGTCAGAGCCCGTTAATGGGTGATGGCGTGCCTTTTGTAGAATGAACCGGCGAGTTACGATTACATGCAAGGTTAAGTCGAGGAGACGGAGCCGCAGCGAAAGCGAGTCTGAATAGGGCGAATGAGTATGTGGTCGTAGACCCGAAACCAGGTGATCTACCCATGTCCAGGATGAAGGTAAGGTAACACTTACTGGAGGTCCGAACCCACGCACGTTGAAAAGTGCGGGGATGAGGTGTGGGTAGCGGAGAAATTCCAATCGAACCTGGAGATAGCTGGTTCTCTCCGAAATAGCTTTAGGGCTAGCCTCAAACGCGAGAATCTTGGAGGTAGAGCACTGTTTGGACTAGGGGCCCATCCCGGGTTACCGAATTCAGACAAACTCCGAATGCCAATGATTTATGTTTGGGAGTCAGACTGCGAGTGATAAGATCCGTAGTCAAGAGGGAAACAGCCCAGACCACCAGCTAAGGTCCCCAAGTATTTGTTAAGTGGAAAAGGATGTGGCGTTGCTTAGACAACCAGGATGTTGGCTTAGAAGCAGCCATCATTTAAAGAGTGCGTAATAGCTCACTGGTCGAGTGACGCTGCGCCGAAAATGTATCGGGGCTAAACAAATCACCGAAGCTGTGGATTGATACCTATGGTATCAGTGGTAGGAGAGCGTTCTAAGGGCGTTGAAGTCAGACCGGAAGGACTGGTGGAGCGCTTAGAAGTGAGAATGCCGGTATGAGTAGCGAAAGATGGGTGAGAATCCCATCCACCGTATGACTAAGGTTTCCTGAGGAAGGCTCGTCCGCTCAGGGTTAGTCGGGACCTAAGTCGAGGCCGATAGGCGTAGACGATGGACAACAGGTTGATATTCCTGTACCACCACCCCGCCGTTTGAGTGATGGGGGGACGCAGTAGGATAGGGTAAGCGTGCTGTTGGTTATGCACGTCCAAGCAGTGAGGTGTGAGTGTAGGCAAATCCGCACTCTGTAACATTGAGCTGTGATGGCGAGGACGAATGTCCGGAGTTCCTGATTTCACACTGCCAAGAAAAGCCTCTAACGAGGCGGGAGGTGCCCGTACCGCAAACCGACACAGGTAGTCGAGGAGAGAATCCTAAGGTGAGCGAGAGAACTCTCGTTAAGGAACTCGGCAAAATGACCCCGTAACTTCGGGAGAAGGGGTGCTCTTTTGGGTGCATAGCCCAGAAGAGCCGCAGTGAATAGGCCCAGGCGACTGTTTAGCAAAAACACAGGTCTCTGCAAAACCGTAAGGTGAAGTATAGGGGCTGACGCCTGCCCGGTGCTGGAAGGTTAAGAGGAGTGCTTAGCGCAAGCGAAGGTGCGAATTGAAGCCCCAGTAAACGGCGGCCGTAACTATAACGGTCCTAAGGTAGCGAAATTCCTTGTCGGGTAAGTTCCGACCCGCACGAAAGGCGTAACGATCTGGGCACTGTCTCAACGAGAGACTCGGTGAAATTATAGTACCTGTGAAGATGCAGGTTACCCGCGACAGGACGGAAAGACCCCGTGGAGCTTTACTGTAGCTTGATATTGAATTTTGGTGCAACTTGTACAGGATAGGTAGGAGCCTTAGAGCCCGGAGCGCCAGCTTCGGAGGAGGCGTCGGTGGGATACTACCCTGGTTGTATTGAAATTCTAACCCATACCCGTAACCCGGGTAGGAGACAGTGTCAGGCGGGCAGTTTGACTGGGGCGGTCGCCTCCTAAAGTGTAACGGAGGCGCCCAAAGGTTCCCTCAGAATGGTTGGAAATCATTCGAAGAGTGTAAAGGCAGAAGGGAGCTTGACTGCGAGACCTACAAGTCGAGCAGGGTCGAAAGACGGGCTTAGTGATCCGGTGGTTCCGCATGGAAGGGCCATCGCTCAACGGATAAAAGCTACCCCGGGGATAACAGGCTTATCTCCCCCAAGAGTCCACATCGACGGGGAGGTTTGGCACCTCGATGTCGGCTCATCGCATCCTGGGGCTGTAGTCGGTCCCAAGGGTTGGGCTGTTCGCCCATTAAAGCGGTACGCGAGCTGGGTTCAGAACGTCGTGAGACAGTTCGGTCCCTATCCGTCGTGGGCGTAGGAAATTTGAGAGGAGCTGTCCTTAGTACGAGAGGACCGGGATGGACACACCGCTGGTGTACCAGTTGTTCTGCCAAGAGCATCGCTGGGTAGCTATGTGTGGACGGGATAAGTGCTGAAAGCATCTAAGCACGAAGCCCCCCTCAAGATGAGATTTCCCATTACGCAAGTAAGTAAGATCCCTCAAAGACGATGAGGTAGATAGGTTCGGGGTGGAAGCGTGGCGACACGTGCAGCTGACGAATACTAATCGATCGAGGACTTAACCAAATATGAATTTGCGAGCACCAATGTCTTTTATCCAGTTTTGAGTGAACAAGCACTCTAATAAGAGGGTTTCTAGACACGAGTAATTCGAGGAAACGATTGAGAGAGAAAAGGAGCGTACTTAAGTACGTGACTGACCGAACGAAAGAAGTTGACGAAGAAGTACGATGTGTATGGAAAGCCGAAGAGTCTAGTGATGATGGCGAAGAGGTCACACCCGTTCCCATACCGAACACGGAAGTTAAGCTCTTCAGCGCCGATGGTAGTTGGGGGTCTCCCCCTGTGAGAGTAGGACGTCGCTGGGCAATTGAAAAGTCGTCACCGAGCAATCGGTGATGGCTTTTTTTGTTGTATTAGAAAAAAGGCCGAAGGCAAAGAATTGTAGATATACTTGCGAGAAAGTAGAGGAACAAAGAGTTCGAGGAAGCAAGGAAGAGAGTATCATAACGTAGGACAGAAGAAAAATGTGTCATCTCAGAGGAAGTGAACTCTTTATTGTGAGAAATGGTCGCTTTCGTATATTCTTAGTCGCTTATACGACTCATTTGGTTGCTTATAGGTTCGGAATGGTTGCTCTCCTAGACAAATTAGTCTCCCTTATCCATATTTAACAAGAGTAGTCTCGGTTTCAGCTAAAATGGTCTCGAATTAGAAAATTTGGTCTCGTTTGCAAGCGAACTAGTCGCTCTTTAAGTAAGATTAGTCTCGTTCTGCTATTAAATGGATAACCTTTCAATTTCAACAGTTGAAATAGGTATCAATAAATGAAACCATACTATACTAACTTCCTATTTATCACTCTTTGTATTTTAGTTGTACTTAATTATGGGTATATAAATAAGTAATAACTACAAATTACGAGAGGAGCTGGTGGAATGACTTCAACTGCAATTTCCATGGTGTTGATTATTTTTGCCATTAATATTGTTTATGTCACTTTATCTACTACACGTATGATACTTACGCTAAAGGGCTATCGATATGTTGCGGCGCTAATTAGTATAATAGAAGTGGTGGTATATATAGTAGGCCTTGGTCTCGTTTTGGATAATCTAAATGAGATTCATAATCTAATTGCGTATGCACTTGGATTTGGTACAGGAATAGTCGTTGGATCAAAACTTGAGGAGAAAATGTCATTAGGTTATATTATGGTAAATGCCATTTCTACTGAAAGTGAAAGCGAGATAAATCTATCGACACTTTTGAGAGAAGAAGGATATGGTGTAACTAGCTGGACTGCAAATGGACTAGAGGGTGCTAGACAAGCATTACAAATATTAACTCCAAGAAAAGACGAAGCGAAACTGTATAATCGCTTAAAAGAGATTGATCCAAAAATATTTATTATTGCATATGAGCCAAAAACTATTCATGGTGGGTTCTGGGTAAAACGAGTAAGGAGAGGAAAATTGTTTTCATGAAACAAGAGACAAAGTGGTTTGAAGTACAAGAAAACGAGAGTATTTCAGAATGTATGAGTAAAATGACTGCACAAGGTTTTCAAGTAGTTGGAAGAAGAGAAGAACCGCTATTTCAAGAAGTTAATGGACAACCGGTGCCAGTTAGACAAATCATTCAATTGAAAGGGATAAAAGAAGCTGAAAAATAACCAAAAGACGAACATTATAGTTTTCTGAAAATTAATTGTTCGTATTTAAGCGTTGACGTGAGTCGTTATAATTGTTAAACTATGAATAGAAATGGACGATTATCTCCCCATATATGCTAAAGAATTGGCTTTAGCGTCTCTACCAAGTCACCGTAAATGACAGGACTATGAGGGAAAGCGACTTTTGGATATTGCTTAAAGGATGTGTTTTCATATGTTCATAGAGACACAAATCCTGCAACCATATTCCTCAAGTAAACTGCTTTTCTTCTAAAGAAAGTAGTTTATTTGGGGAATTTTTTATTTTTAACTTCATTCAATTGTTAATTGAAGTTTTATAAGCAAGTTTTGGACGCAGATACGTCAAAAGCACTTTGATGGAGGGACGAGAATAATGAACGCAAAAATTGGTGTAATTATGGGTAGTTCTAGCGATTGGGAAACAATGAAATATAGTTGTGAAATATTAGAAGAACTTCATATACCTTATGAAAAACAAGTAGTATCTGCACATCGTACACCTGACTTAATGTTTGAATATGCTGAGCAAGCTAGAACACGTGGAATTCAGGTGATTATTGCGGGAGCTGGTGGTGCAGCTCATTTGCCGGGTATGGTTGCTGCTAAGACAACACTTCCGGTAATTGGTGTTCCAGTCCAATCTAGAGCACTAAATGGTCTAGATTCTCTATTATCAATTGTCCAAATGCCAGGTGGCGTACCTGTTGCTACAGTAGCAATCGGAAAAGCTGGTGCTACAAACGCAGGGTTACTTGCAGCACAAATACTTTCTATTACCGATTCGGAAGTAGAGCATAAACTCGAAAAAAGACGAGAAGATACGAAAAATAAAGTATTAGAAAGTAATGGTGAACTTCAATGACTAAAGTAATTTTTCCAGGGCAAACAATCGGTATTATCGGTGGTGGCCAACTTGGACGAATGATGGCATTAGCGGCGAAGGAAGCTGGATTTAAAATAGCAGTGCTAGAACCTACAATAGATTCACCTTGTGGCCAAGTTGCAGATATTCGTATAGTTGCTCCATATAATGACGAAGCTGCATTAGAAGAGCTAGCAGAAGTTAGTGACGTGATTACGTATGAATTTGAAAATATTGATTATGCAGGTTTAAAAAGATTAACTCAAATAGCATATGTGCCACAAGGAGCAGAATTAGTAAAGATCACACAAGATAGAATCCTTGAAAAAACGGAAATTCAGGCTTCAGGCGTGCCTATTGCGAAATTTGTCGAAGCAAATACTTTTGAACAGCTAGAACAGCGAATTGACGAAGTAGGCTTTCCATGTGTCGTTAAAACTGCTCGAGGTGGTTATGATGGGAAGGGGCAGCAAATCGTTCAATCAAAAGAAGAGCTGCATAATGCTAAGTCACTATTTGAACATTCTGCATGTATAGCAGAAGCATTTGTTTCATTTACAAAAGAAATTTCAGTTATTGTTCAAAGAAATGGTGCTGGTGAAACGTATTGCTTACCAATTGGTGAGAATATTCATGTCCATCATATTTTGCATGAAACGATTGTTCCTGCACGCATTGACAATTCACTTGCAAATAAAGCGGTTGAAGCTGCTCAAACAATCGCGAATCACTTAAATTTAGTTGGAACACTTGCAGTTGAAATGTTTGTTTTAGAAAATAATGAGATACTAATAAATGAATTAGCACCAAGACCACATAATTCTGGTCACTATTCGATTGAGGCATGTAATATCTCTCAGTTCCATCAGCATGTTAGAGCTGTTTGTGGATGGCCACTTCGTGAACCAAAGTTATGGACGGATACGGTAATGGTTAACATATTAGGACAGCATGTTATTCCTTTAACGAATTCTATTAGTAAGTACCCAAACTGGTCCGTTCATTTGTACGGAAAAAGTGAAGCTAAAACAAACCGTAAGATGGGTCATGTAACAATCCTTTCAACTAACATTGAACAGACTTTAGAGGAAATTGAACAATCGAATATTTGGTCATAAAACAGGAGGAAATTAAATGATAGAACGTTATACTCGCCCGGAAATGGGAGCAATTTGGACAGAAGAAAACAAATACAATGCATGGTTAGAAGTTGAAATTCTTGCGTGTGAAGCATGGGCTGAAATAGGTGATATTCCGAAAGAAGATGTTGTCGCACTACGCAAAAACGCATCTTTCGATGTAAACCGTATTTTAGAAATTGAGCAAGAAACAAGACATGACGTAGTAGCGTTTACCCGTGCAGTTTCTGAAACTTTAGGGGAAGAGCGTAAATGGGTACATTACGGACTAACTTCTACGGATGTAGTAGACACAGCTCTTTCTTATTTGATTAAACAAGCGAATGTTATTCTTCGTAAAGATATTCAAAATTTTATTGAAATCCTTGAAAATAAAGCAAAAGAACATAAATATACCGTAATGATGGGACGTACGCATGGAGTACATGCAGAACCAACAACTTTTGGACTTAAGTTAGCTCTTTGGCTAGAAGAGATGAGACGTAATTTAGAACGTTTTGAAGCAGCTGCAACAGTAATTGAAACTGGAAAAATGTCAGGTGCTGTAGGGACTTATGCTAATATTGATCCTTTTGTTGAAAAGTATGTATGTGACAAACTAGGTCTTGCAGCTTCACCAATCTCAACACAAACATTGCAACGTGATCGCCACGCACAATACATGAGTACTTTAGCTCTAATTGCAACTTCTATAGAAAAATTTGCTACAGAGATTCGTGGTCTTCAAAAATCGGAAACCCGTGAAGTAGAAGAATTTTTCTCGAAAGGTCAAAAAGGATCTTCTGCTATGCCACATAAACGTAATCCGATTGGCTCTGAAAATATGGTAGGTATGGCGCGATTAATTCGTGGATATATGATGACTGCCTATGAAAATGTTGCTTTATGGCATGAAAGAGATATCTCTCATTCATCTGCGGAACGTGTTATATTGCCAGATGCAACAATTGCACTTAACTATATGTTAAATCGATTCGGCAATATCGTGAAAAACTTAACAGTGTTCCCTGAAAACATGAAACGTAATATGGATTCCACTTTAGGATTAATTTATTCTCAACGAGTGCTACTTGCACTTATTGATAAAGGTTTAGCACGTGAAACAGCATATGATACTGTTCAACCATTAGCAATGAAAGCATGGGAATCTCAAACTGCCTTCCGTACATTTGTTGATACGGATGAAAAAATTACTTCTTTATTAACAAAAGAAGATTTAGATGACTGCTTTGATTACAACTACCATATCCAACATGTAGATTTAATTTTTAATCGTTTAGGTCTTAATTAATACAAAAGCGGACAATTTGGTACAACTTGCAATCGGTAGGGGGAAAACCCCTGCTGATTGAAGTTTCACTTCATCGGAGGGATTTACAGTGGAAAAAGGTCGTCTATTATACGAGGGAAAAGCAAAACAATTATTTGCAACAGAAGATGAAAACATCCTGTTTGTTTCTTATAAGAATAGTGCTACAGCTTTTAACGGTGAGAAAAAAGAAGAAATAGAAGGCAAAGGGATTTTAAATAATAAAATCACTACTATTCTATTTGAAGAGTTGAAAAATCGAGGAATAGAATCTCACTTTGTTGAGCAAATTTCAGAGAATGAGCAACTTGTAAGAAAAGTAGAAATCATTCCACTCGAAGTAGTTGTACGAAATGTAGCAGCGGGGAGTCTCGCTAAACGCTTAGGTATGGAAGAAGGCATTCCTCTAAAGCATACTATTGTAGAGTTTTACTACAAAGATGACGCTTTAGGAGATCCTTTGTTGACAGATGCACATATTGAATTGCTTGCACTAGCAACACCTGAAGAAGTAGAAACGATCAAAGCAAAAGCACTGGAAATCAATCAAGTACTTCAACCAATCTTTAAAGAGATCGGCGTTACTTTAATAGATTTTAAACTGGAATTCGGTAAAACTGCACAAGGTGAAATTTTACTTGCAGATGAGATCTCTCCCGATACTTGTAGACTCTGGGATGCAGAAACGAACAATAAACTAGACAAAGATGTTTTTAGACGTAATTTAGGAAGCTTAACAGAAGTTTATGAAATAATACTTTCCCGCCTAGGAGGATTATCAAAATGAAAAAAGTTAAAGTGTATGTAACATTACGTGAAAGTGTTTTAGATCCACAAGGTTCTGCTGTAATGGGTGCTCTTCATTCTATGGATTACAATGAAGTGAAAGATGTACGCATTGGGAAGTATTTGGAGCTTCAAATCGAAGAGAGTGATCGTGATTTAGATGCTATCGTTAGAGAAATGTGTGAAAAACTTCTTACAAATACAGTAATCGAAGACTATCGTTACGATGTTGAGGAGGCTGTAAGCAAATGAAGTTCGCAGTAATCGTTTTTCCAGGATCGAACTGTGATTTAGATATGTATCACGCGATTAAAGACGAACTTGGGGAAGAAGTAGAATACGTTTGGCATGATGAGAAAGATTTAAGCGGATTCGACGGTATTTTATTACCTGGAGGCTTTTCGTACGGTGACTACTTACGTTGTGGTGCCATTTCTCGCTTTTCTAATGTAATGTCAGAAGTTGTGAAAGCAGCGGAAGCTGGTAAGCCTGTTCTAGGTATCTGTAACGGATTCCAAGTATTAACGGAAGCTGGTCTTCTGCCAGGAGCACTACTTCGTAATAAAAATCTTAAATTCATGTGTCGTACAGTAGATTTAAAAGTGATAAATAATGAAACACAATTTACTTCTGCATATAAAAAAGACGAAATAATTCAAATTCCAATCGCACACGGTGAAGGAAACTATTATTGTGACGAAGATACGCTTGCTACATTAAAAGAAAACAATCAAATCGTTTTCACATATGCTTCTGAAAACCCAAATGGTAGTTTGGAAGATATCGCAGGTATTGTGAATGAAAGAGGAAATGTCCTTGGAATGATGCCTCATCCAGAACGTGCTGCAAATGATATTATGGGCGGTTCAGACGGTCTAGCTTTATTCAAATCAATTGTGAAACAGTGGAGGGAAACTCATGTCAGTCATGCTTGAACCAAATCCAACGCAAATTAAAGAACAAAAACTATATGCTCAAATGGGGATGTCGGACGAAGAATTTGAAATGGTAGAAAAGATTTTAGGACGTCTACCAAACTATACAGAGACTGGTTTATTTTCTGTTATGTGGTCGGAGCATTGCTCGTATAAAAATTCTAAACCAGTATTACGTAAGTTTCCTACGAAAGGTCCTCAAGTATTACAAGGACCAGGCGAAGGTGCTGGTATTGTTGATATTGGTGACGGCCAAGCAGTGGTATTCAAAATGGAGTCTCATAATCATCCATCTGCAATTGAGCCTTATCAAGGTGCAGCGACTGGTGTTGGTGGGATAATCCGTGATGTATTCTCTATGGGTGCTCGTCCAATTGCAATGTTAAATTCTCTTCGTTTCGGAGAATTAAAAACTCCACGAGTAAAATATTTGTTTGAAGAAGTTGTAGCTGGTATTGCAGGTTACGGTAACTGTATCGGTATTCCAACAGTTGGTGGAGAAATTCAGTTTGATGACTGTTATGAAGGAAATCCTCTTGTTAACGCAATGTGCGTAGGTTTAATAAACCATGAAGACATTCAAAAAGGTATTGCTGCAGGTGAAGGTAACACAGTAATGTACGCTGGTGCAAAAACTGGTCGTGACGGAATCCATGGTGCGACATTCGCATCTGAAGAATTAACAGAAGCTTCAGAAGAAAAGCGTCCAGCTGTCCAAGTTGGAGATCCATTCATGGAGAAGCTTTTGTTAGAAGCTTGTTTAGAAGTAATTAAATCGGATGCTTTAATCGGTATACAAGATATGGGTGCTGCGGGCTTAACTTCATCCTCTGCAGAAATGGCTTCAAAAGCTGGTTTTGGTGTAGAGATGAACTTAGACTTCGTACCACAACGTGAAACTGGGATGACTGCTTATGAAATGATGCTTTCAGAATCTCAAGAACGTATGTTAATAGTTGTAAAAAAAGGTCGCGAAGATGAGATCGTTAAGATTTTCGAAAAATATGATTTAGACTGTGTTGCGGTAGGTAAAGTTACTAACGACAAAATGCTTCGTTTGATTCATAACGGAGAAGTAGTAGCTAATGTTCCTGCAGATGCACTTGCAGAAGAAGCACCAGTATATCACAAACCTTCAGCAGTTCCTGCTTATTTTACTGAATTCCAAGCAATGGCTAATGTTGAACCGGTTGTTTCGGATTATAAAGAAACTTTACTAAACTTACTTCAACAACCTACTATTGCTTCAAAAGAATGGGTTTACGATCAATATGATTACCAAGTTCGTACAAGTACAGTAGTTACACCTGGTTCAGATGCAGCAGTTGTTCGTGTCCGTGGTACAAATAAGGGCTTAGCAATGACAACAGACTGTAACTCTAGATATATCTATTTAGATCCAGTTGTAGGTGGAAAAATTGCTGTAGCAGAAGCTGCGCGTAATGTTGTATGTTCAGGAGCCAAACCACTTGCAATTACAGACTGCTTAAACTTTGGTAATCCAGAAAACCCTGAAATCTTCTGGCAATTAGAAAAATCAGCAGATGGTATTTCAGAGGCTTGTATTGCTTTAGATTCACCTGTTATCGGCGGAAATGTTTCCATGTATAACGAGCGTAGTGGAACAGCTGTTTACCCAACGCCAACTATTGGTCTTGTTGGACTAGTAGAAGACTTAGCACATGTGACAACTCAATCAGTGAAAGCTGCTGGAGATATTGTCTATGTGATTGGGGAGACGAAAACAGAATTTGGTGGATCAGAGCTTCAAAAATTAGTAGAAAAGCGTATTTTTGGGCAAGCGCCAACAATTGACTTAGAAGTAGAAGCAGCACGTCAAAAGGCACTTCTTTCCGCTATCAAAGCTGGAATCGTGCAGTCTGCGCATGATATTTCAGAAGGTGGACTTGCGGTAGCTTTAGCAGAAAAAGCATTTGGTGCGAAATCCCTTGGAGTAGAAGTAACACTAACTGGTTCTGCAACGACAGCGTTATTCAGTGAGTCTCAATCACGTTTCTTAGTAACTGTAAAACCTGAAAATGCTGCAAAGTTTGAAGAAATCTTACAAGATGCAGTTCAAATTGGTACTGTCACAGATTCTAATAAAATCATCATAACTAACGAAGACGGAACTGAATGGATTAGCGGTTCTGTTGACGAATTCCGTTCCGCTTGGAAAGGAGCAATACCATGCTTGCTGAACTCAGAGGCTTAAATGAAGAATGTGGTGTATTCGGGATTTGGGGACATCCTAACCCAGCTGCCTTGAGCTATTATGGATTACATGCACTGCAACACAGAGGACAAGAAGGTGCTGGAATTGTTGTCACAGACGGAGAACATTTACGTGCTGTGAAGGGTGAAGGCTTGGTTAATGATGTATTTAATAATGGAAAATTAGAAAAGCTAGAAGGTCACGCTGCAATTGCGCATGTACGTTATGCAACTGCAGGTGGCTCTGGAATCGAAAATGTCCAACCATTACTCTTCAATTCTACGACTGGAAGTCTAGCAATCGCTCATAACGGTAATATTGTGAATGCTACCCGTTTAAAACGAAGCTTAGAACGTCAAGGTAGTATTTTTCAAACAACATCTGATACAGAAGTACTTGCACACTTATTGAAAAAGAGTAATCTTCCATCGTTTGAAGAAAAAGCTAAGCAAGCTTTAAGATTACTTGAAGGTGCGTTTGCTTTTATCATTTTAACTGAGGACGGTATGATAGTTGCGCAAGATCCACAAGGAATGCGACCACTTTCTTTAGGTCAATTGGATGGTGCATGGGTAGTTGCATCTGAAACAAGTGCCTTTGATTTAATTGGAGCAGAATTAGTTCGTTCTATTAATCCAGGTGAGTTATTAATTATCAATAATGATGGTTGTCGTTCTGAGCGTTATGTAGAGAAAAAAGATCGAGCAATTTGCACGATGGAATATGTATATTTTTCTCGTCCTGATTCGGATATCGATGGGATTAATATTCATATGGCAAGAAAGCGCCTTGGAAAACAACTAGCAAAGGAAATTCAAATTGAAGCGGACGTAGTGACTGGGGTACCAGACTCTAGTATTTCTGCAGCAATCGGTTTTTCAGAAGCAACTGGCATACCATACGAACTTGGTCTTATTAAAAACAGATATGTTGGAAGAACTTTTATCCAACCTTCACAAGATTTACGGGAACGTGGAGTGAAGATGAAGCTTTCCCCAGTGCGCCAAGTTGTAAAAGGTAAACGTGTAATTATGGTAGACGATTCAATCGTAAGAGGAACTACATCAAGACGTATTGTAAATATGTTAAAAGATGCAGGTGCACTGGAAGTACATGTAGTTATTAGTTCTCCTCCACTAAAAAATCCATGTTTTTATGGAATTGATATTAGTACAGATTCGGAGCTTATCGCTTCTAATAATAGCGTTGATGATATATGTAAGTTGATTGGTGCTGATTCTTTAACATTCTTGTCTGTAGAAGGAATGGTTGAAGCAATAGGTAGACCAGAAGGCGAGAAAAATTGTGGTCACTGTTTAGCTTGTTTTACAGGTGAATACCCAACAGATATTTTCGCAGATACGAAACTACCACATGAAAAAGAGCTTGTTCGATAGGAGGATATGACGTGTCAAAAGCATATGAAAAAGCAGGCGTGAATATTGAAGCTGGCTATGAAGCAGTTCAACGAATGAAGTCACATGTCGAACGTACAGCAAGAAAAGGAATTATGGGTACTTTCGGTGGTTTCGGCGGAATGTTTGACTTGTCTTCATTAAATTATAAAGAGCCTGTATTAATTTCAGGTACAGATGGTGTTGGAACGAAGCTGAAGCTTGCATTTATGACGGATTCCCACGATACAATCGGTGTAGACTGTGTAGCGATGTGTGTGAATGATATTGTAGCGCAAGGTGCAGAGCCGTTATTCTTCCTTGACTACGTTGCAGTTGGCAAAGCTGTACCTGCTCGTATTGAGCAAATCGTAAAAGGTGTTGCGGATGGCTGTGTTCAGTCAGGAGCAGCATTGATTGGTGGAGAAACAGCGGAAATGCCAGGTTTATACGAAGAAGATGAGTATGACTTAGCTGGATTTGCTGTTGGTGCCTGTGAAAAATCAAAAATTGTTACCGGTGAGAATATTGCAGAAGGGGACGTTTTAGTAGGTATTGCTTCAAGCGGCGTCCATTCTAATGGATATTCCCTAGTTCGTAAAATTGCATTTGAAGAGCAAGGCTTTACTCCAAAAACGATTGTGGAAGGCTATGAAGAACTTGGCGAAATAGGTAAAGCTCTTCTAACGCCAACTAAAATTTACGCAAAGCCAGTTATGGAAATGCATCAGGAACTTTCTATTCACGGGATGGCACATGTAACGGGGGGTGGCTTTTATGAAAACCTACCTCGTATGATGCCAGATGGAATGGCAGTTGAAATTGATTTGGGTTCATGGGAAGTGCTTCCTGTGTTTCAATTTTTAAAAGAAAAAGGATCGCTTGTTGATCGCGATTTATATAACGTTTTTAATATGGGAATTGGTTTTGTACTATCCCTTTCAGCTGAGGAAGCGGATAAGGCAATCGCTATTGCAGAAGCCCATGGAGAAAAGGCATATACAATCGGTCGTGTTGTAAAAGGTGAAGGTGTTATATTCACTGGAGCGCATGACGGGAGTTTAGTTTAATGGTGGAAAAACCGAAGTTTGCAATATTTGCATCTGGGAGTGGAAGTAATTTCCAAGCTATTTACGATGCAGTAAAAGCTGGAAGATTAGCTGCTAATGCAGTATTGGTTGTCACAGATAAACCGGGTGCATTTGTAGAAGAACGGGCGAAAAAAGCAGGTGTCGAAACACTTGCTATTAAACAAACAAGTTTTTCCTCTAAGGATGCATACGAACAAGAAATTCTAAAGAAGCTTCAGGAACTTGAAGTGGAGTGGATCGTACTTGCTGGCTATATGCGCTTGATTGGGAATGTGTTGCTCGAAGCGTACCCTAATCGAATCATTAATATCCATCCTTCGTTACTTCCTGCTTTTCCAGGAAAAGATGCAATCGGTCAAGCAATTGATCACGGGGTCAAGGTAACAGGTGTAACAGTTCACTATGTGGATGCAGGAATGGATACAGGACCAATATTAGCTCAGCAAGCTGTCGAAGTAGTGGATGGAGATAGAGAGAAAACAGAAGAACGAATCCATGCTGTGGAGCATGAATTGTATACGAAGACTTTACAAAAACTATGGAGCCGGTGATTATACCGGCTTTTCTAACTACAAGAGGAGGAAGCATTGTGGCAAAACGTGCGTTAATTAGTGTTTCAGATAAATCAGGGATTCTCGAATTTGCAAAAGAGTTGGAACAGCTTGGATATGAAATTTTATCAACTGGTGGAACAAAATCATTTTTAGAACAAAATGGTGTTGCGATTACATCAGTAGACCAAGTAACAAATTTTCCAGAGATTTTGGATGGTCGAGTAAAAACATTGAATCCTATGATTCACGGTGGATTGTTAGCAAAACATGATGACCCTTCTCATCAGGCACAACTAGAAGAACATAAAATAACTCCTATTCAAGTAGTTTGTGTGAACTTATATCCTTTTCGCGAAACAATTTCTAAACCAGATGTAGCATTTGAAGATGCTATTGAAAATATTGATATTGGTGGCCCATCGATGCTACGTTCTGCTGCCAAAAACCATCAATACGTAACAGTAGTTACAGATACATCTGACTATGAGGAAGTATTAGGTCAATTAAAAGAAACTGGAGAAACTACTTTAGAAACACGTCGCCGATTAGCTGCAAAAGTTTTCCGCCATACAGCAGCATACGACGCTTTAATTGCTAGTTATATGACGGATTTAACTGGCGAAGAATTTCCTGAATTACTAACATTAACATATGAACGTAAGCAGGCTTTACGCTACGGTGAAAATCCTCATCAAAAAGCAGCATTTTATAAACGTCCACTTGGATCTGATTTCTCTATTGCCTCTGCAACTCAATTACATGGGAAAGAGTTATCCTACAACAATATTCAAGATGCAAACGCTGCTATTCAAATCGTAAAAGAATTCGAAATTCCAGCTGCAGTTGCAGTAAAACATATGAATCCTTGTGGTGTTGGAACTGGTAATACGATATCAGAAGCTTTTAATAAAGCATACGAAGCAGATTCAACTTCTATTTTCGGTGGAATTGTTGCATTAAACCGTGAAGTAGATGCAGCAACTGCAAAGGTTTTGGCAGGAATTTTCTTGGAAATCATTATTGCTCCTTCATTTTCAGAAGAAGCTATCGCTATGTTAACTGCAAAGAAAAACATTCGCCTGTTAACTATTTCTTATGAGCAAACAAAAAAAGATGCATGGAATACCGTATCTGTGGAAGGTGGATTATTAGTTCAATCTCCTGATACATTTGGATTAAAAGACGCGGATGTGAAAGTTGTTACAGACCGCGAACCAACACCAGAAGAATGGAAAGCATTAGAACTTGGATGGAGCGTAGTGAAACACGTTAAGTCTAATGCAATTGTTGTTTCTACTGAAGATATGACAATCGGAGTCGGTGCAGGTCAGATGAATCGTGTGGGTTCAGCAAAGATTGCGCTGGAGCAAGCAGGTGAACGAGCAAAAGGAGCAGGACTTGCATCAGATGCATTCTTCCCGATGAACGATACAGTAGAAGTAGCTGCAAAGGCTGGTATTACTGCGATTATTCAAACAGGTGGTTCTGTTAAAGACCAAGATTCAATTGATAAAGCAAATGAATACGGAATCGCAATGGTATTCACTGGCGTTCGTCATTTTAAACATTAAGGGAGGCACTTCTCATATGAATATACTCGTAATTGGTAGTGGTGGCCGTGAGCATGCTATTGCAAAGCAGTTCAATGATTCCCCTTCTGTAAACAAAGTTTTTGTGGCTCCAGGTAACGCTGGTATGTTAGAAGACGCAACAATTGTACCAATTGATGTTATGGCTTTTGATGAGCTTACAACTTTCGCAAAAGAAAATAAAATCGATTTAACATTTGTTGGACCAGAGCAACCACTTGCGGGTGGGATCGTGGACTTTTTTCAAGCAGAGGGCTTACGTATTTTTGGACCAACAAAGGCTGCTGCACAACTAGAAGGCAGTAAAGCATTTGCAAAAGAGATTATGCAAAAATATGATATCCCAACAGCCGAGTACGAAACCTTTACAGAAGTAGATAAAGCGAAAGCGTATATTGAAAAGCTAGGAGCTCCTATCGTCGTAAAAGCAGACGGACTTGCTGCAGGTAAAGGGGTAGTAGTTGCCATGACGGTGGAAGAAGCAAACAATGCGGTGGAAGATATGATTGGCAATCAATTATTTGGAGAATCGTCTTCTCGCGTTGTAATTGAAGAATTCTTGGACGGGGAAGAGTTTTCTTTCATGTCATTCGTGCATAACGGTCAAATTTATCCAATGGTAATTGCACAAGACCATAAACGAGCTTATGACGGAGATAAGGGTCCAAACACTGGTGGTATGGGCGCATATTCACCTGTTCCACAGATTTCTTCAACAATTGTCGATGCAGCATACGAAGCAATCGTTGTTCCGACCGTACAGGCAATGACTAAAGAGGGAATATCTTTTACTGGTATTTTATATGCAGGACTTATTTTAACGAGCGACGGTCCAAAGGTTATCGAGTTTAATGCACGTTTTGGAGACCCAGAAACACAGGTAGTCCTTCCTCGAATGGTAAGTGACTTTGGTGAATTCATGACAGCATTGATGGATGAGAAACCGTATGAACTAAAGTGGTCGAAGGAATCCATGTTGGGCGTAGTCATTGCTTCAGAAGGTTACCCAGGAGACGTGAAAAAAGGCGCTGAGCTTCCTAATCTTCAATCCCTACAAGAATTAGGGCTACATGTTTTCCATGCAGGTACAAAAGCTAGTGATGATGGATTTATTGCCAATGGTGGTCGAGTTATTTTAGTTGCTGCAAGTGAAACTACTTTAAAAGAGGCACAAGAAAAAGTATACGAGGGTCTATCTACTTTACAATGGGATGGTCTATTTTTCAGAAAAGATATAGGTTGGCGAACTTTTCTTTAATTTGATGGGATAACTCCGTATTTGGAGTTATCCTGTTTTTATTTTGGGCTTGTTAAATTTTATTATTGATATGGAAGGGGTAACTATTGCTTTGTCCAATAGTTATTTCTAGGAATGCGCCTTACAAGCCGCAAGTGCGCTAGTCATAGACTTAATCAGATAATCACCAGCTATATGCATTCGCGCTGGCCGCACGTCCGCATGAGCCGCTGTATGCGCAAGCGCATCCATCTGTCTCATACGGCACGTCATGCGGCTGGTAAGGCGCGAATGCCAGTATATTCCCTTGATAAAGATAATGTAGTTTCTATTAAATGTTCGACAATAAATAGTTACGAAATACAGAAATAGCTTTCACTTTTTCACAGAAAAGCACTATATCATCGGATGTCTTCAGGATGTGCGCCTTACACGCCGCAGGAGAGCGAAGAATGAGACCCCGTAAAGGATGTTGGAGCGACATAGGAGTGACTCATCCTGCGGAGGCTCATGCGTAGCGTGCGGCAAGCGCACTTCCGTGGATCTGAAATCGTTTAATAGATAAATTAACTGTTTTATTAAACTACTCTAAGAATAAATATTTTTTCTCAGAATTTACTAAAAATACAATTCGGTACTTTGCTTTACTAAAGTGATGTGCTATATTTATTTTTATGAGCGAAACTACAGGAGGGAGAATGGATGCGATGCAATATCCAATTTGGAAAATTGAAGAGATCAGGCATCAGATAGAAGTGGTTAATGGAACAAAGCCACCTGACATTCTTATAAAAAATGCAACGTATTTACATAGCCACTTAAAAAAATGGGTTACCGGAAACATTTGGATCGTGAAGGATCGAATCGTCTACACTGGTAATGAAATGCCACTAGTTACGGAAACCACGGAAGTATATGATGCGAATGGTCAAAAAATTGTACCGGGATATATAGAACCTCACGTACATCCATTTCAACTTTATCAGCCTCATTCTTTTGCAGATTATGCTGCACAGCTTGGAACAACAACTTTTATTGCGGATAACTTGGTCTTCTTTTTGTCACTTGAAAACAAGAAAGCGTTTTCAATCATGGATGAGTTAAACAAATTACCTTTTGCATTTTATTGGTGGGCACGATTTGATTCACAAACTGAATTAGAGAGTGAAGAAAAGTTGTTTACTTCTAAATCAATCGGTGAATGGATTGACCGTCCAGATGTGATTATGGGTGGTGAGTTGACTGGATGGCCTAGACTGCAATCTGGTGATGATCAAATGTTGTATTGGATGCAGCAAGCAAAGACAAATGGCATGAAAATTGAAGGGCATTTCCCAGGTGCATCGGAACGTACACTTGCTAGAATGCGATTACTTGGAGCCGATGGGGATCATGAGGCTATGACCATAGAAGAAGTAGAGAGACGGATTCTCCACGGGTATGCTGTGACTTTAAGACATTCTTCTATTCGTCCTGACTTACCAATTCTTCTTAAAGGAATTTTAGAGAAGGATCTTCAGATTTTTGATCATTTAATGATGACGACTGACGGAGCTACGCCTTCGTTTCATCTAGATGGTGTAATGGACAAATGTATTCAAGTAGCTTTAGATGCAGGAGTAAAACCGGTAGATGCTTATTTAATGGCATCATTTAATGTTGCAAAATATTACAATCTATCAAACTTACATGGCGTAATTGCTACTGGCAGATTTGCCACATTAAACTTTTTAAAAGATGAAAATAATCCAGTGCCAATCAGTGTTTTATCCAAAGGTGTATGGTTAAAAAGAGATGGAGAAAAAGTGCATGGATTATCGCCAGTAGACTGGTCTCATATGCCAGATTTGAATTTAAATTTTGAATTGAAAGATGCAGATTTTCAGTTCTCCATGCCATTTGGAATTGAAATGGTAAACGACGTTATTACAAAACCATATTCTATATCAGTTGATACAACAGACAACGAACTCTCTAGTAAACATGATCAGAGTTTTTTAATGTTAATCGACAGGAATGGTAAATGGAAAGTTACGACACTAATCAAAGGATTTGCAACATCATTAAAAGGATTTGCATCCTCTTATTCAAATACCGGGGATATAATATTAATTGGTAAAAATAAAAAAAGTATGCTAAAGGCCTTTCAAGAAATGAAGAAAATGAACGGTGGTATTGTTCTTGTAGAAGACGATCAAGTTATTTGTTCTCTTAAACTTCCAATTGGAGGAGTGTTGTCTGACAAACCAATGGAAGAATTGATAGAAGAAGAGATTCTTTTAAAGAAAGAGTTGGCAGCAAGAGGCTTTAAGCATGGTGATGCCATTTATACATTGCTATTTTTGCAATCCACACATTTGCCTTATGTTCGAATTACACAACGAGGAATTTTCGATGTAATGAAAAAACAAGTACTATTTCCAGCTGTTATGAGGTAGGGGGATTACTGTGTTCAAAAAAAGGGGATTTATATTTGCAATAAGTATTCTTTTATTAGTTGCTTGTTCAGATAAAGAAGAGATGACAGAAGATATAAAAGAACTAGTGGAAGAACCAGTTGCAGCAGAAGAGGAAGTAGAAGACAAAGAGAAAGAACTTCCTTATATTGCTCCTTTTACTGGAGTCGGATCCGAAGTGGAATTAAAACAAAGAGCAGTACTTGTAACTATGAATAATCATCCTCTTGCACGTCCTCAATCAGGTATTGCTCAAGCAGACATTGTTTATGAAATGCTTGCTGAAGGGAATGTCACGAGATTTCTTGCACTTTATCAAAGTGAGATACCTGACATGATTGGTCCTGTAAGAAGTGCACGAGATTATTTTGTAACGATTGCTCAAGGGCTGGATGCCTTTTACATAGCCCACGGATATAGTCCGGACGCTCAACAAATGTTAAATGCACGAGTCGTTGATAATATTAATGGAATGCAATATGATGGTATACTGTTTAAAAGGTCGAAGGAGCGTAAAGCGCCACACAACTCCTATATAACAAAAGACAACATAGTAGCGGGTGCAGATAAAATAGGTGCGTCTATGGAGCTTCACAAAATTCCTAAACTATCTTTCTATGATTCAGAGGAAGGCGCAAAGCTTGGTAATCCAGTATCTAGTATAAGTATTCGTTACGGTAATGGAGCAAGCTTTGAAAATCAATATACGTATTTACAAGAAGAAGGTATTTATGAAAGAACATCAGCAGGAGATTTGACAACAGATAAAGAAACAAAAGAACCTGTGAAAATATCGAATGTAATATTCATGGAAATCCCACATAAAACGATTGATAATGCTGGAAGACAAGCTTTGGCTTTAAATGATGGAGGAAGAGCTTATCTTTTCCAAGCAGGAATAATGAAAGAAATTGAATGGGAAAATGTTGATGGAATTTTAGTTCCAATGGAAAATGGGGTTCCTGCAAAACTTGTAAAAGGAATGTCATGGATAAGTTTTGTTCCAACAAATCCCGGATTAGAAAATATGGTGAATTTTTTACCCTAAGAGTAGACTGAAGTGAAGGGAATGAAAGTATATGCAGATTGATAAAATAAAAGGACATCAAACAGACCAGTTATTTAAAGCGGTTTTAGAGTTAAAAGATATGGAAGAATGCTATCGATTTTTTGATGATCTATGTACAATAAGTGAAATCCAATCTTTGGCACAACGATTTGAAGTTGCCCATTTATTGAGATTGAAAAAAACATACGAAACAATTAAAAAAGAAACAGGTGCAAGTACCGCAACTATTTCACGTGTGAGACGTTGCTTTGATTATGGAAACGAAGCATATGATGAAATGCTTGGACGTTTGTATCCAGATGAGCAGCCCTTTCAAAATCCAAGAGACAAAGTAGACAATTGATACCTATTTTCTAGAAAGTCTGATATTTACTGAACAGAAGCCTCTGTTCAGTTTTTTTGTTATAATGATTTGAGAAAGAGTGGATTTTACTATTCAGTATTGTCTAGCTTCAGACACCAGCTACTCGAGGTCAAATGCAGTTTCCTTCGGTTTTTGTGGAACTGCCTACTCAGTAACCGACATTGCGTAGCTAAACGGCGTCTGACGCATTTCATATAAATTTTATGTAGGTGACGAAATGGATTATAAAGAGTGGCGACATATATTTAAATTGGATCCGGCAAAAGAAATTGGTGCGGATGCGTTAGAAAAGATCTGTGAATCTGGAACCGATGCGATTATGATTGGTGGCTCGGATGGAGTAACACTAGATAACGTTATAGATTTATTGATGCGTATTCGGCGCTATGCGGTACCTGTAGCGCTAGAAGTATCAACAATCGAGTCGATAATTCCTGGTTTTGACTATTATTTTATTCCAAGTATTTTAAATAGCACAGATACAAAATGGGTAAAAGATTTACATCATGCTGCCACAAAGGAATTTGGAGAAGTGATGAATTGGGAAGAAATTATTCCAGAGGGTTATTGTATTCTAAATCCTGACTGTAAAGCAGCTAAGCTGACGCATGCTGAGCATCCTTCTACTGATGATGATGTTATAGCATACGCCCAAATGGTAGAGCATCTTTTTAAATTCCCTATTTTTTATATGGAATATAGCGGGATGTATGGGGACGTGGAAATTGTTAAGAAGGTTAAATCTCGTCTTGATCATACAAAGCTTTTTTATGGTGGAGGAATCCAAAACGAACAGCAAGCACGTGAAATGGCTGCGCATGCAGATGCAATCATTGTAGGAAATCATGTTTATGAAAACTTAACAGAAGCTTTGAGAACTGTAAAAGCTATTAAGTGATATTTGAGTAATTTCTTATTCAACGGTATAATAATAAGAACAAACGTTCTTTTAAGGAAGTGTGTATTATGGAACTGATAGCAAAAAACTTGTTGAATGGTATGAATAAAGAACAAGAAAAAGCGGTTAAAACAACAGAAGGTCCACTCCTCATTATGGCAGGAGCGGGATCCGGTAAAACACGGGTTTTAACACATCGTATTGCTTATTTAATCGTGGAGAAGGAAGTTTATCCATCGAAAATACTTGCGATAACCTTTACGAATAAAGCAGCGCGTGAAATGCGCGAGCGTATAAATGGTATTTTAGGTGCAGGTACAGGTGAAAGTATGTGGGTCTCTACGTTCCACTCTATGTGTGTACGTATTTTACGAAGAAATATTGATAGAATTGGCTATTCTAAAAGCTTTTCAATATTGGATACAACCGATCAGTTAACGGTTATTAAAAATATTTTAAAGGAACAAAATATTGATTCTAAAAAGTATGATCCACGTTCGATGCTAAATGCGATAAGTAGCGCCAAAAATATTTGTATAGATGCAGATACGTTTAAAGCACAAATGAATGAATTTAACCCATTCGAAAAAACGGTAGCGGAAGTTTATAAAGGGTATGAAAAGCGTTTAAGAAAAAACCAGTCCTTGGATTTTGATGATTTAATCATGACGACATTAACGCTCTTTAAGCGTGTTCCAGAAGTACTGGAGTATTATCAAAGTAAATTTCAATATATTCATGTGGACGAGTACCAAGATACAAACAAGGCCCAATACGAATTAGTTCAAATGCTTGCACAAAAATTTAAAAATATTTGTGTAGTAGGTGACTCCGATCAATCTATTTATCGTTGGCGTGGAGCAGACATCCAAAATATTTTATCTTTTGAAAAAGATTATCCGAATGCGACTGTAATTATGTTAGAGCAAAATTATCGTTCGACAGGTAGAATCCTCCAAGCAGCAAATGACGTCATTGGTAATAACACAAGTAGATATCCTAAAGTGCTACGAACTGACAATCTCGAAGGTGAAAAGATAGAAATGTTTCGAGCAAATAACGAGCAGCAGGAAGCGCAATTTGTTGTCCAAAAGATACAAGATTTAATGCAGCAAGAAAATCGGACATTAAATGATTTTGCTATTCTGTATCGTACTAATGCACAATCACGTGTAATGGAGGAAGTACTCGTTAAATCTAATATGGCCTATACGATTGTAGGTGGAACTAAGTTCTATGATCGAAAAGAAATTAAGGACCTACTTGCGTATCTTCGTCTAATTGCCAATAATGACGATGATTTATCACTTGCACGTATTATTAATGAACCAAAGAGGAATATTGGTGCAACTTCTTTTGAACGTATCGTGATGTATGCACTAGAACAAGATCGTTCAATTTTAGATGCACTGAATGAAGTCGATTTCATGGGATTACCTGCTCGTGCTGTAAATTCCGTCGTTCAATTCCACGGACTGATTCAAAACTTTACACAAATGCAGGAATTCTTATCTGTAACCGAAATAGTGGAGCAGGTACTTGAGAAAACTGGATATCGTCAAATGCTAAAAAATGAAAAAACCATTGAAGCAGAGAGTCGATTAGAAAATATTGAAGAGTTTTTATCTGTTACGAAAGCCTTTGAAGAAAAAAGTGACGATAAATCGCTTGTTGCTTTTCTAACTGATTTAGCACTTATTTCAGATATTGATAAGTTGGACGAAGAGGAAGACGCTTCCAAAGGGAATATTATTCTAATGACGATGCATGCAGCCAAAGGGCTCGAATTCCCGGTAGTTTTCATCATTGGTATGGAAGAGAATATTTTTCCACACTCTCGTTCTATTGGTGACGATGATGAAATGGAAGAGGAACGTCGTTTAGCATATGTTGGAATTACAAGAGCAGAGGAAAGATTATTTATTACTTGCGCTCAATCACGTACTATTTTTGGTCGTGGTAGCTACAACAGTCCTTCACGTTTTATAGCAGAAATCTCAGATGACATAGTTGAAGTGGTTGGATGGACGAAAGATATAAGAACGAATAAACATAGAGATTCTAGAGCAATATCTCCAACAACACAGCGGGCTGCAGTTTCAAGACCTGCTTATCAATCGACAGGTGGAGAAAAGTTGGGCTGGCAAGTTGGGGATAAAGCAGTGCATAAAAAATGGGGCATAGGTATGGTTGTTAGTGTTCGTGGCGAAGGTGAAAATACAGAGCTTGATATTGCCTTTCCAAGCCCAACTGGTATTAAGCGATTGTTAGCTAAATTTGCACCTATAGAAAAAGGATAATTCACTCAGTGGAGGAAAGCCCATGGATAAATTAGAACAACGAGTAAAAGAGCTGCATAAGCTTTTATATGACTATGGTTACGCCTATTATGTGTTGGATGACCCCATTGTCCCAGATGCAGTTTATGATCAGTATTTAAATGAATTGATAGCATTAGAGGAGCAAAACCCTGATCTCATTTTACCGGAATCGCCTACACAACGTGTGGGAGGAACGATCATCGAGGGGTTCAAAAAAGTAACGCATGCAAATCCGATGCTTAGCTTATCAAATGCATTTAATGAGGAGGATATCCGAGATTTTGATAGCAGAATCCGTGGTATTATTGATGAAACACCTGCGTATGTATGCGAGTTGAAAATTGATGGACTAGCTATATCACTTTTATATGAAGACGGTCTTCTAACGCGGGGGGCAACTCGTGGAGATGGGACTACTGGAGAAGACATTACAAGTAATATAAAAACAATCGGAGCTATTCCATTACGCTTAAAAGACCGAGTTACAATGGAAGCAAGAGGAGAAGCTTACATGCCAAAAGCTTCATTTAGAAAACTAAATGAAGAAAGGACGGCTAAAGGAGAAGAATTATTAGCAAATCCAAGAAATGCTGCAGCCGGTTCTCTTCGTCAATTGGATCCTAAAATGGCAGCGAGTAGAAAACTCTCTTTCTTCGCATATGGACTTGGTGGTGACGGAGAAGATCAGAATATAGATCGACATTCCGATGCATTAGAATTTATGAGAGAGCAAGGCCTACCTACAAATAAAGAAACAAGAAAATGTTCTTCTATTGAAGAAGTACTCCAATTTATTGAAGAATGGACAGCTAAAAGAAACGATATTCCGTATGAGATTGATGGTATCGTAATAAAAGTTAATGACTATGCACAACAAGAGGAACTAGGATTTACAGCGAAAAGTCCTCGTTTTGCTATTGCTTTTAAGTTTCCAGCTGAAGAAGTCTTAACGACTATTATAAATATCGATTTAACGGTTGGCCGTACTGGAGTTGTTACACCAACAGCTATTTTAGAACCAGCTCAAGTAGCAGGTTCAACTGTTCAACGTGCAACATTACACAACGAAGATTTAATTCGTGCAAAAGACATACGAATTGGTGATCGTGTGATTATTCGTAAGGCGGGAGATATTATTCCCGAAGTAGTATCCGTAATTACAGAGGAACGAGATGGAACAGAAATACCGTATGAAATGCCGAAAAATTGTCCAGTATGCGATAGTGAATTAATTAGAATTGAAGAGGAAGTTGCACTACGTTGTGTGAACCCTCAATGTCCTGCTCAAATCCAAGAAGGGATCTATCATTTTGCATCTAGAAATGCCATGAATATTGAAGGTCTTGGGGAAAAAGTGGTGGAGCAGTTATTTAGAGAGCAGCTTATTGTGGACGTTTCTGATTTATACAAGCTTACTGTAGAGGATTTAGTTGGTTTGGAGCGCATGGGATTGAAATCTGCAACTAACTTAGTGCAAGCAATTGAAACTTCCAAAACAAATTCAATGGAACGTGTGTTATTTGGACTTGGTATTCGTCATATAGGAGAAAAAGCAGCAAAAATATTATCAGAAACATTTCATAGCTTCGATGCATTGATGAGAGCAACGAAAGAAGAGTTAACAGCAGTTTTTGAAATTGGCGATAAAATGGCGGATTCACTTGTGACTTATTTTGAACAAGAGGAAGTAAGACTGTTAATCGAAAGATTAAAAGAAGCAGGCCTCACTCTACATTATACGGGTAAAATTGTGGATGCAGCTGCGATAGAAAATAGCCCATTTGCTAATAAAACGGTTGTTCTAACAGGAAAACTTACACAATTAACAAGGCAAGAAGCAAAAGAAAAAATTGAAGATTTAGGTGGAAATGTCGCAGGTAGTGTTAGTAAGAAAACAGACTTAGTCATTGCAGGAGAAGATGCAGGATCAAAGCTTGAAAAAGCAACAAGCTTAGGAATTGAAATCTGGGATGAACAAAAACTACTAGACAATTTACCGAAGTAAAGGAGTTTGAACATGGCAAAAAAATTAATAGGAATATCCAGTCTAATTTTATTGCTTATAGTTTCTGGGTGTACTCCTTCGTTGGATGAAGAAACGGAAGTAATTCAGGACACAGAGAAAGAAACGACAAAAACAGTTATTATTCCAAGTTTACAATTAGATGAAACTTACTACCGAACTTTGATGCCTTATGAGGAAAGTGCGAGTAGAGGGCTAGTCGTGTCAAATCTTGCGACTAAATACGATATGAAAGAAGTAGAAAATGGGCTTCTTCGAATTTCTCAAAATGAGTTTTCTCCGGATACGTATTTATTTCAGGAAGGCCAATACTTAGACACAAAGACGTTAGAAAATTGGTTAGCTAGAACTAATCAAGCAGAAGGCGGATTAAATCCAAGTAGTGAAGGTTTGACTGGTGAAGAGAAAGCAAAAAAAGCTCCTGTTTATATTACGCATATTGTCGAACAAAACTATTTAAAAAAAGAAGATAATACGGTAAAACTTGCAGGCGTATCAGTCGGACTAGCTTTAAATTCTATATACTATTATCAAAAAGAGGACTATGGAGCATGGTTTGAGGAGCCTTTATCTCAGGCACTTATTGAAGAAAACGGAAAACGAATTGCAGAAGAAGTCGTTTCCCGTATGCGAAAAGATGAAGCTCTAGCAAATATTCCAATTGTTGTTGGTTTATTCAAACAAAGTAGTAAGAATGCTGTTGTTCCAGGAACATACTTCACCTATAGCGTAGCTCCTGGTGGAAAAAACGTTTCCGATTGGCAGCAAGTCAATGAGGAGTATATTTTATTTCCTTCAGCAGATTCAAAAGAAAAATATCGTGATTTAGATACGATTTTCAGAAACTTTAAACAAGATGTGGAGTTGTATTTCCCCAACTACACAAGCATTATTGGGACTGGATATTTTAAAGACAATCAGCTGCAGAAATTAACGATTAACATTCCTATTCAGTTTTATGGCACTGCCGAAGTAATTGGTTTTACACAGCATCTTGCAGGATTGGTGAAAACTCACTTTAATACTTCGATGAATGTAGAAGTTCAAGTCAATTCCTTAGACAGAACAGAAGCGTTATTGATTAAGAAACCGGGCGAGGAAGATCCGTTTGTGCATATATATACACAATAAAAAGTAGCACTCTGTTCAACTAGAGTGAAAAATGATATGATATTGCTTATGGTTATTGAATTCGGAGGTGTAAATAATGGCGAATATTTCAAAGGAAGAAGTAAAGCATGTAGCACATTTGGCACGACTTGCAATAACGGAAGAAGAAGCAGAAAAATTTGCTCTTCAACTTGGTGCAATTACGGATTTTGCTGAACAATTAAAAGAGTTGGATACAACGAATGTAAAACCAACTTCTCATGTTTTACCCCTAGTTAATGTTATGCGTGAAGACAAAGCTAATAAGGGATTAGACAGAGAAACGATGATGTTAAACGTAAAAGAACAAGAAGCAGGTCAAGTAAAAGTACCATCCATAATGGATTAAGAAGTGTGAGGAGGGAAACTAATGACGTTATTTGAACGTTCATCGAAAGAACTACAAGCTCTATTACATAACAAAGAAATCACGATCAATGATCTAACTAAAGAAGCTTATGAAAGAGTTGCAAAGTTAGATGGAAGTGTAGAAGCTTTCCTAGCATTAGATGAAGAAAAAGCATTAGCAAAAGCTACAGAATTAGACCAAATTCCTTTCGAAGAACGTGGACCATTATTTGGTTTACCTATCGGAGTAAAAGACAACATCGTAACGGAAGGATTAGAAACAACTTGCGCAAGTAAAATCCTACAAGGATTTAATCCTATTTACGATGCAACTGTTGTGAAAAAGCTACGAGCAGCAGGAATGGTTACAATCGGAAAGTTAAATATGGATGAATTTGCAATGGGTTCTTCAAATGAAAACTCTGCATATAAAACAACGAAAAACCCATGGGCATTAGACCGAGTTCCTGGTGGTTCTTCAGGTGCATCTGCAGCAGCAGTCGCAGCAGGAGAAGTTCCTTTCTCATTAGGTTCTGACACAGGCGGTTCTATTCGTCAACCAGCCGCTTATTGTGGTGTTGTCGGGATGAAACCAACTTATGGTCGTGTTTCTCGATTTGGATTAGTTGCATTCGCATCTTCTCTAGACCAAATTGGACCAATCACTCGTAATGTGGAAGATAACGCACTTCTTCTAGAGGCGATTTCAGGGATTGATTCTAATGATTCTACTTCTGCGGACGTTGAAGTACCAAATTTTGCTGCAGCATTAACAGGCGATATTAAAGGTCTTCGTATTGCTGTTCCGAAAGAATATTTAGGAGAAGGCGTTGGAGAAGCAGCTCGTCAATCCGTTCTAGAAGCATTGAAAGTACTCGAATCTCTTGGCGCAACTTGGGAAGAGGTATCATTGCCACATTCTAAATACGCTTTAGCAACATACTATATTCTTTCTTCATCAGAAGCATCATCTAACCTTTCTCGTTTCGATGGTATTCGTTATGGTTTCCGTGCAGAGAATGTACAAAACTTAATGGAGCTTTACAAAGAAACTAGAGCTCAAGGATTTGGGGATGAAGTAAAACGTCGTATAATGCTTGGAACTTATTCGTTAAGCGCAGGAACTTACGATGCTTATTACAAAAAAGCGCAACAAGTTCGTACATTAATCAAAGAAGATTACGATAAAGTATTAGCAGATTATGATGTTATTATCGGACCTACTGCTCCAACAGCCGCTTTTAAAATTGGTGAGAAGGTTGAAGATCCATTAACGATGTATGCAAATGATATCTTAACTATTCCGATTAACCTTGCAGGTGTACCTGCTATTTCTATTCCATGTGGATTTGAAAATGGACTACCACTGGGCTTACAAATTATCGGTAATTACTTTGATGAGTCGACAATTTATCGCGTAGCTCATGCTTACGAGCAAGCGACTGATTTCCATAAACAAACTCCTCAAATTTGGGAGGGAAAATAACATGAACTTTGAAACAGTTATTGGATTAGAAGTACACGTAGAGTTGAAAACTAACTCAAAAATCTTCTCAGCTGCACCTAATCACTTTGGTGCAGAACCAAATACAAATACAACAGTGGTCGATCTTGGGTATCCAGGAGTACTACCAGTATTAAATAAAAACGTAGTCGATTATGCAATGCGAGCAGCTCTTGCATTAAACATGGAAATCGAACAAAACACAAAGTTTGACCGTAAAAACTATTTCTATCCAGACAATCCGAAAGCGTACCAAATTTCACAATTTGATAAGCCTATTGGTAAAAACGGGTGGGTTGAAATTGAAGTAAACGGAGAGACAAAACGTATTGGAATTACTCGTCTTCATATGGAAGAAGATGCTGGGAAATTGTCACATGCGGATGGCTACTCTTTAGTTGACTTCAATCGTCAAGGGACTCCTCTTGTAGAAATCGTATCTGAGCCAGACATTCGTACACCTGAAGAAGCATATGCTTACTTGGAAAAAGTAAAGTCTATTATCCAATATACAGGTGTATCTGATTGTAAAATGGAAGAAGGATCTTTACGTTGTGACGCTAACATTTCTATACGTCCATATGGACAAGAGAAATTTGGTACAAAAACAGAGTTGAAAAACTTAAACTCTTTCAACTTCGTACGTAAAGGGCTAGAGCATGAAGAACTACGTCAAGCACAAGTACTTACTACAGGTGGAGTAATTGAGCAAGAAACTCGTCGTTATGATGAAAAAACGGGTAAAACCATTCTTATGCGTGTTAAAGAAGGTACTGACGATTATCGTTATTTCCCTGAGCCAGATTTAGTAGACATCGTAATTGATGATGCTTGGTTAGAACGTGTACGTTCAGAAATACCAGAACTTCCGGACGCTCGTAAAAAACGTTATATCGAAGAACTAGGATTGCCTGCTTACGATGCAATGGTTCTAACATTAACAAAAGAAATGTCCGACTTCTTTGAAGAAACTATTGCCCTTGGAGCAGACTCAAAGCTTGCTTCCAACTGGTTAATGGGTGAAGTTTCTGCTTACTTAAATGCAGACCAAAAAGAATTGAAAGATACTAAATTAACTCCAGCAAATCTTGCAGGAATGATTAAGTTAATTTCCGATGGTACCATTTCTTCTAAAATTGCGAAAAAAGTATTTAAAGAGCTTGCGGATAACGGCGGAGATGCAGAAGAAGTTGTAAAAGCTAAAGGCTTAGTACAAATTTCAGACGAAGGCGCACTTCGTGAAATTGTTATTTCAACACTTGATGCCAACCCACAATCGATTGAAGACTTTAAAAACGGAAAAGACCGTGCAATCGGCTTCCTAGTTGGACAAATCATGAAAGCAACAAAAGGACAAGCAAATCCACCACTTGTAAATAAAATCTTACAAGAAGAAATTGTGAAACGTTAAATGAATGACCGACTCAAAATGAACATTTTGAGTCGGTCTTTTTTTGAGGAAAGCCATCTTATAAAAAGAATAGTCCAACAGATAGATAAATGGAGTAGACCATCCGATTATTAAGAGGAACCAACGGATAACAAGGAGAAGCCATCCGAATAATCGTAGGCCATCCGATTATTAAGGGAACCTGTCCGATTAATAGAGCAAGCCATCCGATTATTGAATAGAACCACCCGATTACCACAACAAACCAACTAATTTGAATTAGCCGACTGAACGAAGTATACTAAAAATAAAAGGGGGTTTCTCAAATGCCTACAGAACAACAATATTTCGAGGAAGCTAAACCACTTACACAATATATGGATGATATGACGACGAAAAAAGAGGAATCATTTAGTATTTATGAAAAATTTGAAGTCCCTGCGGATGATGAATTTATTAGCGTTTTAAATGAAAAAAATCCACATATACTTGTTATTACAGAAGACTGGTGTGGGGATGCTATGATGAATAATGCGATTTTGCGTAGAATTGCGGAAGCTGCTGATATTGAGGTACGAGCTGTCTATCGCGATGAAAACCTAGATTTAATTGATCAATATTTAACGAACGGTGGTCGTTCTATTCCCGTTTATTTATTGTTAAATAAAGATGGAGAGGTAATATCTAAATGGGGACCTCGTGCTGAAAAAGTTCAGCAATTTGTAACAGAAAACAGAGAAAAGTTCCCACCAAAAGAAGATCCAACGTTTGAAGAGATTCAAAAAGCTTTCTTTGAGCAAATGACAAAGGAATTTGTGGAGAACAAAGACTTCCATTTAGCTGTTTACGAAGATATTCGTAGCAACTGGTTACAAGCACTACAAAAATAAACACAATTAAAAGTAGTTGGAGTCGGCATTAGTCGGCTCTTTTAATGTTAGTTAAAGGGAACCTTTTGTTAAAAATTATTGTCTATATGACATGAAGAAATTGTAAAGTGGAAAGGAAATCTGTATGAAACGTGCACGAATCATATACAACCCAACTTCTGGTCGTGAGCTCTTTAAAAAACACTTACCTGAAGTACTGGAAGCTCTAGAAATTGCAGGGTACGAAACGTCTTGTCATGCTACAACAGGTGAAGGAGATGCTATAGAAGCGGCAAAGAATGCAGTTCAAAGAGATTTTGATATAGTTATTGCTGCCGGTGGAGATGGAACGTTGAATGAGGTAGTTGCCGGAGTGAGTGAATTTGAAAATCGACCTAAAATCGGACTAATTCCGATGGGAACAACAAACGATTTTGCGAGGGCAGTACATATTCCACGTGATATCCATAAAGCAGTGGACATTATTGTGAAAGGCGATACGATTCCAGTTGATGTAGGAATAGTAAATGGTCGCTATTTTATCAATATTGCAGGTGGTGGAAGGATTACAGAGCTTACCTATGAAGTTCCAAGTAAGCTAAAAACGATGCTAGGCCAGCTTGCATACTATTTAAAAGGGATAGAAATGCTACCTTCCATTAATGCTACAAAAGTAAAGATTGAATATGATGGGGAAGTTTTTGAAGATGAGGCAATGATGTTCTTGGTTGGCTTAACCAATTCTGTCGGTGGCTTTGAAAAACTCGCACCAAATTCAAGTATAAATGATGGAAAATTTACTTTGCTAATTTTAAAGAAATGTAATATGGCCGAGTTTATTCGCCTTGCTACTTTAGCAATTCGTGGGGAGCATTTAAATGATCCACTCGTTATTTCAGAGAAAGCTACCCATATAACGGTTACATCTGAAGATAAAGTACTTCTTAATTTGGATGGGGAATATGGTGGCACTATTCCAGCGACCTTTAAAAACTTATATAGACATGTAGAGGTTTTTGTGCCAATTGATGAAATACGTGAACAAGATAGACCTTAAAAATAAACCCAGCACTCTTTTTAGAGTATGCTGGGTTTTTATTCTATTCACTTTAGTTATATTTCACCGGGAATAGGTTATAAATTAACTATGAGAGGGAATGGTATTGTATCGAAGGAGTGGAAGGCATGTATAAAAAACAAGAAAAATATTTAATGTGGCTAGCTTTTGTTGTTGCTGGGATTATGATGCTGTCCATTATGGGTAGAATATTTGGAAGTTGAGGAGGTTTAATAGATGGGAAATGAAGAAGCAGTATTTTTTAGTCGCGTATTAACCGAATTAACCTTATCTTTTCATATTATTTATGCAACCATCGGTGTAGGTGTACCTTTAATGATTATGATTGCCCAGTGGGTGGGTATTAAGAAAAATGATGAACATTACATATTACTGGCAAGACGTTGGGCTAGAGGGTTTGTCATTACTGTTGCAGTTGGAGTAGTAACTGGAACAGCCATTGGCATGCAGCTTTCTTTACTTTGGCCCAACTTTATGGAGCTTGCAGGTCATATTATTGCACTTCCATTATTTATGGAGACTTTTGCTTTCTTTTTTGAAGCGATTTTCCTCGGAATTTATTTATACACATGGGACCGATTTGAGAATCAAAAGAAGCATTTATTATTACTAATTCCTGTTGCAATCGGTGCATCTGCTTCCGCTGTGTTTATTACAATTGTAAATGCATTTATGAATGCACCACAGGGATTTGATGTAGTGGACGGCGAGTTAGTGAATATTAGCCCACTTTTAGCGATGTTCAACCCTGCGATGCCTACAAAAGTTGCGCATGTGGTCGTAACTGCCTATATGACTGCTGCCTTTGTTTTGGCAGCAATAGCAGCTTTCCGTTTACTAAAAGGTTCAAATCATATTTATCATAAAAAAGCATTGTATTTAACGATGAAAGTAGGACTTATTTTTGCAATAGCTACTGCCATTATCGGTGACTTTTCTGGAAAGTATTTAGCTGAATACCAACCTGAAAAATTAGCAGCGGCTGAATGGCATTTTGAAACAGAAGAAAATGCTCCTTTAATCTTGTACGGTGTTATGGATGACGGCGAAGTGAAATACGCCATTAAGATCCCTTTTGCTTTAAGTATTCTTGCACATGGCAATCCGACGTCAGAAGTAATCGGTTTGGACCAATTTCCAGAAGACGAAATACCACCCTTATATATTCATTATTTGTTTGACTTAATGGTGACGATAGGAATGGGAATGGTCGCTCTATCAGGATTGTATTGGCTAGGAAAGCGTCTAAAATGGACATTCGTCGATTCGAGGTTCTATCGTTGGTTAATTGTTTTAGGAGGGCCGGCATCGATAATTGCAATAGAAGCAGGTTGGTGGTTAGCGGAAGTAGGAAGACAACCTTGGATACTAAGAGGAATCATGCGAGTAGAAGATGCAGCTACAACAAGTGCACATGTAGATACGATGTTAGTTTTATTTGCGGGATTATACATTGTTCTTGGAATCGGAAGTGTTGTAGTTCTTACTCGCATGTTTAGAAAAAATCCAGTGGAACAAGAGCTAGAGGATCGACATGCTGAAAGAGGCGGTGATATTTCATGACATTAGAAATCATCGGGATTACGGTATTATGGACGTTTTTATTTGGGTACTTGATTGTAGCCTCCATTGACTTTGGCGCTGGATTTTTTAATGCATATAGCTTATTAACGGGAAGACAGCATATTTTAACGAATGTTATTCAGCGTTATTTATCACCTGTTTGGGAAGTAACAAATGTGTTTCTCGTATTCTTCTTTGTAGGGATCATTGGATTTTTTCCAAAAACAGCATTTTACTATGGAACGACTTTACTAGTACCAGCCAGTATTGCGCTCATTTTATTAGCAATTAGGGGATCGTATTATGCTTTTGAGACATATGGCTCTAGAGGACATAAGGGATACTCATTTATGTACGGGTTGGCAGGATTATTTATTCCGGCAGCGTTGTCCATTGTGCTGACGATATCTGAAGGCGGATTTATCTCGATGGTAAACGATGCTCCAGTGCTAGATTATTATGCTTTATTTACGAGTCCGTTAACTTGGTCAATTGTGGTGCTTAGTTTGTCTGCAGTTCTATATATATCAGCTGTTTTCTTAACTTGGTATGCAAACAAAGCAGGAGATCGGGAAGCAACAAAACTAATGCGTAAATATGCACTAGTTTGGGCATTTCCAACTATTATAACTGCGCTTGGGATTATGGTAGAACTACGAACACATAACCCAGAACACTATTCTAATTTGCTTGAAATTTGGTGGGCATTCGGTTTATCATTTCTTTTATTTATAGGAACCGTTTGGTTATTAGTCAAAAAACAGAATTACGGGATGGCATTTTGGTTATTAGGAGGCCAATTTCTTATTGCCTTCTTTGCATATGGATTTGCACATCGTCCCTATTTGTTATATCCATACTTAACGATTTATGATAGTTTTACGAATGAAGCCATGGCAATATCGTTAATTATTGCATTCATATTAGGGCTTGCACTGCTAATTCCATCTCTGTATTTATTATTACGTCTATTCTTGTTCAATAAAGAGTACGTTCGTGGTAAAAAAGACAATCACGCATAAGGAGGAGTTCACATGTCTGACTTTCTTATTTTTTATGCACCATTTATAGTACTGATTGGAGCAATTGTTGTAGCATTTTGGGCTGCTTCTAAAGATGGAGCAGTCTCTGACGAGAAGTAGAAGAACCCAAAAGTAGGCGAGTCACTTCCATTTGCTCCAATAATCCATTGATAAAACCAAAGAACCCATATTGATGGGTTCTTTTTCTTGAGAGCAGAAAATTTTCAATATGTTAAAATAAGAATAGCAATAAAATGAAGGGCGGAAATAAAATGAAATACGATGTATTACTATTTGACTTGGATGATACGCTATTAGACTTTGGGATGACCGAAGAGAATGCATTTAAATTTTTGTTTGAGGAATATGGATTCCCAAATGGGTTAAATGATTATCTTGCAAGTTACAAAGCCATTAGTAAAGTATTATGGGAAGACTTGGAGCATGGTCGTACGACTCTTGCAGAACTTAAAGTGGAGAGATTTAAACGTTTATTTATAGAGCATACGCTTGATATAGATCCAGCAGATTTTGGTCAGAAGTATATAGAAAGTTTAGGGAAAGAAATTCACATGATTGACGGAGTCGAGGAAATGTTTGCGAGCTTAACCGACTGTAGATTTGCGTTACTTACAAATGGTTTTAAAGATGCACAGCATGCAAGGGTTAGTGGTTCATCGCTAAAAGATTTATTTGAAGCCGTTATTACTTCAGAAGAAACGGGTTTTCAAAAGCCTCAAAAAGAAATTTTTGAATATACGCTAGACAAACTCCAAATTTCTGATCCTTCAAGTGTTTTGATGATTGGGGATTCGCTGACTTCCGATATTCAAGGTGGGAATAATTTTGGAATTGATACTTGCTGGTTTAATCCAAAGAGAAAGCAGAATGCAACAGACATTAAGCCGACCTTTGAAATCAATTCTTGGTCAGAGCTCGCATATATAGTAAACAAGCAAGTAATGGAAGTAAAATAATGCAAAAGAGCCTCCACATAGAGGTTCTTTTTTTACGGGATAGGGCTTAGTTGGAAAAATAGAGGTTTTAGTTGGAAATTCAAAGCATTTAGTTGGAAAAATTCGTTGATTAGTTGGAAAAACAGGAGCTTTAGTTGGAAAAGTACCTTATGTACTGAAAACCATTGTTCCTGATGGTATAATAAATCAATCAAAACTAGAACGGAGAAATAAAGTGAATACACCAGTAACAAAAAATGATCGTCTCACAGTTCATATAGAAGATTTAACACATGATGGAGCAGGAGTTGCTAAAGTTGATGGATATCCACTGTTTATACAAGGTGGCTTACCAAACGAAACGGCAGAAATTCATGTGCTAAAAACATTAAAAAACTACGGCTTCGCTAAATTAATCAATGTCGTAGAGACATCTCCTTTTCGAGTAGATGCACCATGTCCAGTATTTGGCGAGTGTGGTGGCTGTCAATTACAGCATTTATCCTATGAGGGTCAGCTTGCATGGAAAGAAAACATGGTCCGAAATGTCATGAAGCGTATTGGGAAAATAGATGCTCCTGTTCTTCCGGTAAAAGGTATGGAGAAGCCGTGGGAATATCGCAATAAATCCCAAATACCTTTTGCGTTAGAAGATGGACAAGTACTCTCCGGTTTTTATCAATCGAAATCTCATCGTATTGCAGATACGAATACTTGTTTAATTCAATCGGATGAAGCAGATCGATTAATGCGTGAGGTAAAAGAGAACGCATTACAATTGGATTTAATCCCATATAATGAAGATACGAAGAAAGGTCAGTTACGCCATCTTGTTGTTAGAAAAGGTAGAGCAACAGGGGAAGTAATGGTTGTTTTAGTTACGAGACATCCAAAACTCTCTAAAAAAAATGCAATCATTGAGTTAATTCGTAAGGTGGAGCCGAATGTTACGTCAATTGTTCATAACGTGAACAAACGTAATACAAACGTTATTTTCGGTGATGAAACAATTACTCTGTGGGGTAAACCGGTTATTGAAGATTTAATCGGTAATGTACGTTTTGAAATATCTGCACGATCCTTTTATCAGGTAAATCCTGAACAAACCGAAGTTCTTTATAAACAAGCGCTCGACTATGCACAGCTATTGGGTGATGAAACAGTAATTGATGCTTATTGTGGAATCGGAACAATCTCTTTATTTCTAGCACAAAAAGCAAAACAAGTTTTAGGGGTAGAAATCGTCCCACAAGCAATTGAAGATGCTAAAAGAAATGCTGAGTTGAACGGCTTCACTAACACATATTTCGAGGCAGGGCCTGCAGAAGTAATCATTCCAAAATGGTACAAAGAAGGTAAAACTGCAGACGTATTAGTAGTCGATCCACCTAGAAAAGGCTGTGACGAAGCACTGCTCAACACGATAATTGAACAGAGACCGAAGAGAGTCGTTTATGTATCTTGTAACCCAGCGACGCTTGCCCGTGATCTGCGTATTTTAGAAGATGGTGGCTATAAAACAAAAGAAATTCAGCCAGTAGACATGTTTCCACAGACAACACACTGTGAGGCGGTTGCTTGGTTGGAGTTGGTTTAATTTAAAATGAATATAAAAAGCAGATGGTTTAGAAGTACGATAATGTATTTCTAAATAATCTGCTTTTACATTTTCCATATAAATCAAGCTAATATTGTAGGAGAAAATTTGTTAAAAGTATAAAATGACATTGTGTGAAGATAAATTAATAAAGCTAGGTTATACTTTAAAAATGATTTAATACCTTTAACTCGAATGTCCACAGATATTCCTAACTCTATTAGGTACTGGTGGACTTAATCTATTAATTATTACACATGGCATAAGTGTTAAAGAAATTGAAACACTATGTAACCATAATGAGAGGATTTGAATTTAAATATGACAGAAAATTTTTGGGAGGATTTACCGAAACCATTTTTTGTACTTGCACCAATGGAAGATGTGACAGATGTTGTTTTTCGTCACGTAGTAAGTGAAGCCGGTCGACCGGATGTATTTTTCACCGAGTTTACAAACTCGGATAGCTATTGTCATCCAGAAGGAATGAAAAGTGTGCGTGGCCGTTTGATTTTTACAGAAGATGAACAGCCAATGGTGGCACATATTTGGGGAGATAATCCCGAATATTTCCGTCAAATGAGTATTGGCATGGCAGAGCTAGGATTTAAAGGCATCGATATTAATATGGGCTGCCCTGTACCGAATGTGGCATCGAGAGGGAAGGGTAGTGGCCTTATTCTGCGTCCAGACGTTTCGGCAGAACTTATTCAAGCAGCAAAAGCGGGCGGACTGCCTGTCAGCGTGAAAACACGACTTGGCTATAACGATGTAAATGAGTGGGAGGAGTGGCTAACGCATATTTTAAAACAGGATATTGCGAACCTTTCTATACATTTACGTACAAGAAAGGAAATGAGCCAAGTAGATGCGCATTGGGAGCTAATTCCGGAAATCAAAAAATTACGTGACCGTATCGCACCAAATACACTACTAACAATCAATGGAGACATTCCTGACCGTCAAACTGGGCTGCAGCTTGCTGAACAATATGGTATTGATGGCGTTATGATCGGGCGAGGTATTTTTAAAAATCCTTTTGCTTTTGAAAAAGAGCCAAAAGAGCATAGCAGTAAAGAGTACCTTGATCTTTTAAGACTGCAACTTGATCTTCAAGATCAATATGCGGAAGCTCTACCACGTTCAATAACAGGGCTTCATCGCTTTTTCAAAATTTATGTCAAAGGATTCCGTGGAGCTGGTGAATTGAGAAATCAATTGATGAGCACGAAATCAACAGATGAAGTGCGTGCATTGCTTGATAACTTTGAAAAAGAATGTTGATGGGACGGGGACAGTGAAATGATGTAACTCTCAAAAAGTTAGAGAAAAAATGAATCCCATCAATTCATGTGTACTTATTTTATTCAATTTCAAGTTCCTTTGCTGCCGGCAACCTTTGTTATTGTTTGATTCGTAGCTTTGCGTTCCTACCTTCAAAAAGGTTACGTTTTACTTACTTTTGTTTTAGTTTAATCAAGTCTGTTTTCTGAAAGAAAAAGGTCTTAAAAAATGTACTAAACCCACCAGCACCCTTGTGTTGTCACATACACTCAACACATGTGGAGTGCGTTTCACAGTTAATTTTCAAAAATGATTAAGGGGGATTTACCCCCTCAACCTTTGCAAAAATCCCCAGTTTTGAGCGTACTGCACAAAAAGGGAAAACGGTAATTATTTTACGTTATTCTATTTGAATTTAGCGACATAACACTACATTGATAAGTAATCAGTTTAGTATTTGCTTCCTTTTAGTTCTATAAAACTTCTTCAATTGGTACCATTCCTAACTGGAAGGGTACTTTTTTTGAAGGATTTTCCGTAATAATATCGAATAATTACCATAAGGTGAGTGATTGTGAAAACAATTACGATTGGACAATATTTAACCGAGTTCATAAGCTTCACTCACACTAGTTCACGTTTCTGTGTCAATGCTCCTAAACATCATGGCTCAGTATTTAATGACTTTAAGAATAAGAAAATAGAAATTACCAATTATTTCATTCATAGGAGTTATCAAATGAAAATGCATGCTGTGTTTGATCAAACTAATTGTTATCTGTAATTATTAACCCGCGAGTGGGACCCATTTGCCTTATGAAAACTACAAATCTATTTAGAATTTTCTTGACTCTTGCTACCCCTGAAGTAAACATTAAGTTACAGCATGCAGCTGCATACCCCAACGATAAAGGGTCTTAATAAGACCAACAACAATATTGGGTCAGTTTGGCTCTTGTACCAGCCTAAGCTGTCCCAATAGACGTCCGCAACCGCATTTGAAAAGTCTGAAGAATTAAACGTTAGACGCACACAAAGAAGAGGAGTTGAGTAAGTTATGAAATTTCTACTTACATCTGCAGGCATCAATAACAAAAGCATACATGACGCGTTGGTTGACATGCTGGACAAACCGATTGCCGAGTCTAGCGCCTTGTGCATTCCCACCGCGATGTACGGACACCCCTGGGTCGGCCCCGGCGTCAATGCCTGGCAGTTCATCAGCGGGAATTCCGAGAATCCCATGGTCGACCTGGGCTGGAAGTCCGTCGGCGTGCTGGAGCTCACAGCGCTGCCAAGCATCGACGAAGACCGCTGGGTGCCGCTGGTTCGGGAGACGGACGTCCTGCTGGTGGCTGGCGGCGACGCCCTCTACCTGTGCCACTGGATGCGGCAATCCGGGCTGGCAGACCTCTTGCCGTCGCTGCACGCAGTCTATGTGGGAATGAGTGCTGGGAGCATGGTGATGGCACCTAACATCGGGGAATACTTCGTTGGCTGGACTCCACCCAATGGTGGTGATGAAACGCTGAGTCTGGTCGACTTTGCAATGTTTCCGCACCTGGATCACGAGATGCTGCCGGGAAACACGATGGCTGCTGCAGAGAGATGGGCCGATGGGATGCAAGGGCCGGCGTATGCAATTGATGATCAAACCGCTATCAAAGTAATCGATGGAGCGGTCGAAGTTGTATCCGAAGGGCATTGGAAACTGTTTACGCCATGACCTTACTATGCTGCTAGCTTCTTGGGTACAATCTCGAATGCACCGAGTACTTCAGATCAATGTTGAGGTATTCATCGGGATTCAGTTCAAGTACCAGTAAATATACTTTTTAATTTGATTCTAATTTCGTAAAAACTATTACGAAATTAGAATTTTTTTATTGGTGTGATATTTTCCCACCAGAGTTCACGCGTACCCTAAGAAGTGTGTTCTCTTCAGACTAATGTAGCATTGTATGAAATTGAAGTCTTTCAAAGTTTAAAAATTTCCGAAAATTTAAAGAATGATTTTCCCTTTTAGTGTATAGTTAGAGTAAACCATAGTGTGTTAACTGGAGGGTCGTACAATTGAGTAGGATTATTTTATCGACAGAGAGTGGAGCGGATTTACCAAAAGATTTAGCTGACAAACATACTGTTCAGGTGGTGCCGATGCATGTCATCATGGATGGACATGACTATTTAGATGGTGATCTATCCGTAAAAGAAATTTATGACTTTCATAATCGCACAAAAAAGATACCATCTACAACGGCCACTAATGTTCATGAATATCAAGAATTTTTTACGAGAATTAGAGAAAATTTTCCTGATAGCATCATTATTCACATTGGTTATACATCAAAAGCATCTTCTTCCTTTCAAAATGCGTTAATTGCGGCAGAAGATTTTAAAGATCTTTTCTTAATTGATGCTTTGAATGTTACTGGTGGATTAACTGCAATTGTGATGGATGCTGTTACTATGCTAGAGAAAGAACCTGCAATTGAACCTTTACAATTCATAGAAAAAATAAAATCAAAGGTTCCTAAATCAAGACTGGCCTTCGTACCCGGCAGCTTAGAATTTTTAAGAGCTGGTGGACGCGTTAGTAATATTGCTTACCTCGGCGGGGCATTGTTAAAAATAAAACCTTGTATTGAATTAATAGAAGGGAATCTTGTTTCAATTAGAAAATACCGTGGGGAAATGAGTGGAGTTGCCGAAAAACTCATGCGAGATTATTTAAATCAATATAATATTGATAGAGAACGACTTTATTTTATATACTCAATCGGACTCAGTGAAAGTATCAAGCAGCGGATGAATGAAATCGCAAATCAATCAGGTTTTGAAAATGTAATATGGATTCAAGCAGGCGCTATGATTTCTACTCACTCTGGACCTGGGGGTTTCGGCATTGCAGGTCTTGAACATTAGAAACAGTCCTGAAAAAAACATCCTTTACATTTAAAATTACTTATAATTAGCGGTTATAGTTTTAATCAAAAGCGGATTCCTATATTGGAATCCGCTTTTGATTTGATAATTTAATAAATACTTACAGATTTTTAAGAGTCGTTATTTTTGCCTTCTTATATGAGAAATGAAAGAGAATCCTCTATTATGGTAAATAATGAACATTGAACATGATTGACACTTTACGGCAGAATATCCATTCAATAAGTATAAATAAAGGTACAATATAGAGAAATAAATACTTGACAGAATTCCGAACTCGTTGTAGGATGTACTAGCTCTATAAAAATTATAGTAAAATTATATTTTACCAAATTAATCTTTTAATGTAAAACTTAATTATTAAACTAATAGGAGGGTGAATAAATGGAAAATTTAAATAATAATAAAGCTGTCTTTTTAAACAAGTTTTTTGGTTTTTATTTATTTGCCGTTTTCATGCTATGGATTAAAACATATATCATACAAGTAACACAGTTTAATTTAGGGGTAGAAGGAATCCTTCAACAATTCCTTTTAATTTTGAATCCATTGGGTTCAGCTATGTTATTTCTTGGATTTTCATTCATTTTCAAAGGACGGGGGAAATATGCATTACTTGTTGTAATTTATTCTCTTATGTCCATTCTTTTATATGCAAATGCAGTTTATTATAGATTTTTTAGTGACTTTATTACATTACCAACGATTACTCAAACGCAAAACTTTGGAGACTTAGGCGGCAGTGTTATTTCTTTATTAAAACCATACGATATATTGTTCTTTATTGATGTATTTTTGTTGATTTATCTATGGTTATCTAAAAAAATACAAAAAGATAATAGTAGAATTAGATACAAAAAAGCAATTGCAGTGATAGCTTTTGCAATAGGAATATCTGCTTTAAATTTAGGACTAGCTAACTTTGATCGTCCACAGTTATTAACTCGTGGTTTTGATAGAAGCTATATTGTTAAGTATTTAGGAATGTATAACTATACTATTTATGACGCTACTGAAACTATAAAGGCGTCTTCACAAAGGGTTTTAGCTGATAACGATGATATGACAGAAGTTATTAACTATACAAAATCAAACTATGCGGAACCTAACCAAGAATATTTTGGCGCAGCAAAAGAGATGAACGTCATCTATATCCATTTGGAGTCATTCCAAAACTTTTTGATTGACTATAAATTAAACGGTGAAGAAGTAACACCATTCTTAAATTCATTAACTAAAGATCCGAATACACTATACTTTGATAACTTCTTCCATCAAACAGCTCAAGGTAAAACTTCGGATGCTGAATTTATGCTTGAAAACTCTTTATTTGGTTTACCGCAAGGATCTGCATTTATTACAAAAGGTCAGAATACGTATCAAGCAGCTCCTGCAATATTAAAAGAGGATGGCTATACATCTGCTGTATTCCATGGTAATAGCGGCAGTTTCTGGAATCGTAATGAAATTTATAAATCATTTGGCTATGACCATTTCTTTGATGCCAATTATTATGACACTAGTTCTGAAGAAGATATGGCTGAATATGGTTTATTGGATAAGCCATTCTTTGAACAATCATTAGATCTAATAAAAACTTTACCTCAACCTTTCTATTCGAAATTTATTACGGTTGGGAACCATTATCCATATAAAATGAATCAAGACTTAACAACAATTGGTAAAGCTGATACTGGTGATGCAAGTGTAGATGATTATTTCCAAACTGCTCGTTATGCGGATGAAGCGATCGAACAGTTCATTGGTGAATTACAAAAGTCAGGCTTATATGATAACAGTATGCTTGTTTTTTATGGTGACCATTACGGTATTTCAGAAAATCATAATAAAGCCATGGAACAAATCATCGGAAAAGAAGTTACACCTTATGAAACTGCTAATTTACAACGTGTACCATTAATTATTCACGTTCCAGGAATGCAAGGTGAAGGTGGAGTCAATCATACTTACGGAGGGCAAATTGACCTTCTTCCGACCTTATTACACTTACTTGGAATTGAATCACAAAATTATGTTCAATTTGGTTCCGACTTATTATCAAAAGAACATAATGAGGTAGTAACGTTTAGAAATGATGATTATGTCAGTCCTACTATCTATTCAATTGATGGGAAATTCTATGATGCTAAAACTGGTTTACCACTAGATGATAATCAATTAGAAAAAGCGAATGAGTATAAAAAAGTAGTAGATTATAAATTACAATTATCTGATAAAGTTGTGAATGGTGACTTATTGAGATTCTATACACCGGAAGGTTTTACTAAAGTTGATCCTTCTCAGTACAATTATAATAAGGATATAAAAGAGGAAACTGATAACGAAGAAAAATAGATTCATTTCAATAATAGGGGTAAGATATCACAAGAATGCTTTTTTGATATCTTACTCCTTATTGATTTGTTTCTTTTTTTTTTACCACATACACTCTGCACATTGTGAAGCGGTTGCTTGGTTTAAGTTAATATAGTAATAAATAAAGAACGAATTCTCGACGGAGGAATTCGTTCTTTTTTGCTTGTTAAGGAGAGTGTGATCGTATCTTATTTTAAAAGAGGGTAACTAACCATATATTAGATGCCTCTTTATGTAGAGTATTATGCTTCAAGCAACGGATTAACAAGGTATAGTGTATTTACCTTCGTGAGTACAAGTAATTTTATCAACTAATGAATAAAGACTTTGTTGGCCTATTGAGTCGGTCCTATTAAGAAAAAAATCTCTTACAGTTGTTTCATTAAAAAGCTCTTTCCATAAACCAAACGAGTCCAAAGGCTAAGATTGCTACTGAAGCTCCAGGAATCACCCATTTAGCTGGTTTAACAGTTATTTTCTTTAACCACAGAAGGATAGGGAATACGATAGCTACAATAATCAGTTGTCCAATTTCAATCCCGATATTGAAAGATAATAGAGACGTGGCAAGGTGACTTCCATCTAATTGCATTTCTGAAAGAATTCCCGCAAAACCAAATCCGTGGATGAGACCAAAGGCAAAGGCAAGCCATGGTTGATGCTTTGAGTCAGGGTTAAAAATATTAATAAGTGCTACGTAAATAATACTCAACGCAATTGTAGCTTCTACAAATCTACCTGGTAACTGTACGATATCTAATGTTGCAAGAATTAGAGTTATACTATGGGCAATCGTAAACGCAGTTACTAAAGTGAATGTATTTTTGATGGTCTTTGCTCCAAATAATAAGCTAATAACAAACAGAATATGATCGTAGCCTGTAAAGATATGCTCTAAGCCAAGTAAAAGAAACTGTGTTGCAGTTTGAACAAAACTCACTTCACCGATTTCAAGCTCTCTTGACTCGAAAGTAAGAACTCCTTCTTGTTGTTTACCATCTAATTTAACCGTTGCATAATTGGCATGACTTGGATCTGAATCATCTAGAAACATATTATAATCTAAGACTAGCTTTTCAGGGTTGTCTTCTAATTGGTATTTTAGGTTCATGACAGCAAACTGTTTGTCATTAATTGTTTCAACATCAGATGCTTCAAGCGTTCCTTTTACTTTTACACTATCCGCATAAAGTTCAATACGAGAATTGACATAGTCCTGAACTATTTTCGTGTCAAATTGCTTCTGTGCCATTTCTTGATTCATGGCATGACCAAGTTCTGTGAGGTCAACCTTCAGTTCATAATTGATATGATTATCATTAACCTCAATAAGAGAGTAACCTTCACTATTATTGGTATGAGCATAGGCAGAAGGGGATTGAAGGGTAGTGGTAATTGAAAGTATTAATATAATAATTAAATATATCTTACTCATAAAATCTACTCCATTTTCAATTGATTCTTTTTAGCATTTAATAATGAGAAAAGACAAGGAGGGCTGTGTCTCCTCGTCTTTTACTAGTTTCCTAGATTATTTAGCAGTTTTGATAAATACAGGATTTGAGTAGAACCAAAGATCTGTCCATGGATCTTCACCGCGAGGGTCTGTTTCGGGTTCTAGTTGATCCGTGTTCGTACCACGTAAACGAATATAGCTGTCTTTATCAACATTTTCTAAAGTATAAGAGATTTCAATGTATTCTCCATTTTTTGTCCAATCTTCTTCTGTGAAGCGTTTAACAACTTTCGTAGTTGGGTTTGTCGCAGTTGAACGATCTTCTACTTTACCAGTAACTTCACCCATAATTAAGTCAACACGTTTTACTTCTGGTGTATCTCCATTAGCATTTGCGGCATTTGGATCTTTGATGCGAATTGTTACCGTTACATCTTTAGATTTTCCTGGAATTGTAAGAGTTTCTCCTAAAGTCGCTGAACTTCCTTTAGATTGAGCAAAGATAGGAGATTTTCCACCTGCTTGCACTTTCACATCAAGTTCAGAAATTAGGTCACCTGTTGTTACATATACATTCCCACCACGAAGGCTTTCCATAATATCGTCGTAGTCTTTATCTGCTTTTACATAAGTTTTTGAATATTCACCAGGCCAGAAGTCACTACCACCATCACGCCAGTTAACATGTGAATCTGAAGTAGCTGTAATCCACCAGTGTCTTCCTTCACCAAGCATAGAATCCCATAATCCGCCGACTTTAGCAGCCATTTGATCATAACCGCCCATTGTTGGGTAGTTACCATATGAACCACGAGCACCATCATCAAGTTCACCATCTGGAGTTAATGCGGCCGCTTGATGGCCAGGAGCACCTTCCATCCCAATGGAGATATTAGGAGCTATATCGTTCCAATTACGGAATTCCTCTGGTGTATCTTGCCCCCATTCGCCATCACCTTTTGCTGAACGTGATGGATGGTGAGCGATATGAATTGGCTGCTCGTCCTCATCCAACTCAGTTAACATATAGTTTAAAGCTTCAATCATTGTAGATTCAGTATCTCTGCTACCATCGTTTGGGTATGGTTCGCGTTTATTAAATTGACTTTCGATATCATAAAGAATTTGTGATTCGTTATCTACTTTGGGAATCATCAATGTACTATGGTCTGCAGCAGGTGTATCAAACTCCATTCCATAGAATTGAATTAGTTCTGGATATGCTTCACGTGATTTTAATAGTTCAGGATAAGCTTGCTCTAAATTTACCTTTGAATGGTTAGGACCACCATGATCCGTTGTCATAACCCATTCGAGTCCGTATTCTGTTGCTTTTTCTGCATTTTTCACAATTGGGTAAATAGCATCTCCACCTTGAATAGGTGTAGGAGGATTTGTAGAGTTGTCCCAACCAACACTCCATTCGCTATGGACGTGATGATCACCAGCAAGCCAAGTACCGTTACTTTGTTTTACTTCTTCTTGTGTTAATTGGTTTGCAGCTACTGTTTGGCTATTTCCATTAGTAGTAAAAGCTTGAGTTGCAAAAGCTGTAGTTGCAAGAACGGTTGTTGCGATTAAAGGAATTGCCTTTTTTGCTCTTTTTTTCATTTGAAAGTTCCTCCTAAAATTATTTGTCCAACGGTTTGTATTATAGGAAGTAAATATATATACGAGGTTAATAGAAGGTAAATATAGTGTAAATATTGTGATTTTTATTAAAAATGATAAAATTCTACTATTTAGTTATAGGGCATAAGGAATAATGTTTATTTTGTATATGAAGATAAAGTATTGCTAATTATAATACAGAAAATGGAATTACAAACGGAGACATAAATTATTGGAGTAAAGTATATGGTTTTTCTGCAATAAGAGAAACAAAGGAAAAGATTTGTCCAATAAGTCCCTAAAATAAAGCAGGTGGAAAAAAACGACTTATACTCTCCATTTGCTTTTGTGTTTTCATCTAATAATGTTGATATTGATTGGGGGAAAAGGAGGCGACTCCTGTGGGAAAGCGAGAATTTAATCGATTTTATTTATTAATAAAAAACTGAAATAAATAAGAAGTATTATTATTTCAATTTAAACTCATCATAAGTTATCTCCTTATTTAAAATATTTAGCAAAAATTAACACAAAGCATATTGTTATTAATAAAATTTACAATACCTTTACAAATATCGTGTCGAAAATTTACACTATGCAATTATTCTAGAATAGACAAAATGCGTCATGGAAAAATTACTAACATATTTCTTGGAGGTAAGAAATGATCAGTTTGAAAAAAGTAAAAATGGGATTATTAATGCTGTCTATTCTTGCTGTACTATCTGCATGTACAAGCAATAACGATAATGATACACAGGTGTCAGATGGTAGTGGTGCTACAGTATCTATTTCAGGATCTACATCTGTAGGGCCGCTTGCTGAAAAATTAGCAGCAAAATATACAGAGGAAGATAATACGAATATTGAAATAAATCAAATTGGTTCTTCTGCGGGAATTACCAACGCAATCAGTGGAGTGTCGGAGATAGGGATGTCTTCACGGGATTTAAAAGAAGAGGAAAAAGCGAATGGTTTGAATGAAGTAGTTATTGCTTATGATGGAATTGTAGTAGTGACTCATCCAAGTAATAAAGTAAAAGACCTTACGATGGAGCAAATAAAGCAGATTTTTACTGGAGAAGTGACGAACTGGAAGGAACTAGGTGGAAATGACATGGAGATCGTAGTTGTTTCTCGTGAGGATGGATCAGGTTCTCGTGATGCGTTCCAAGAAATAGTTGACTACAGCTCTGGTGAATTAGTCAGAAGCGCAATTATCGCAAGTGGTAATGGAAATATTAAAACAACTGTTGCGAACAATAAACATGCTGTTGGTTTTATCTCATTTGAATACATCGATGAATCGATTTCAACAATCAATGTTAGTGGTGTTGAAGCGAATGCAGAAAATGTTCTACAAGGTAAATACAGTTTGTCTAGACCGTTCTTGTTTGTATATAAAGAAGGGCAATTAACAGATGCTGGACAACGATTTATAGACTTTATTTTAAGTGAAGATGGACAAATCATTGCAGCTGAAGCAGGAGCAATCCCTGTAAAATAAATAACTTTTTAATAGGAAGAAAATAACATAATTTTTAACGGAATCTTGGAGGAGTAAAGAGTGCCTATCCCAACAACTAACAAGCAGGCCGTAGAAATCGGTAAAGCAAATAAAAGGAAGTATATGTTAGAAAAAGTGTCCTCAAGAATTTTCTTGATTTGTGCACTTCTTTCAGTTTTAACATTATTGTTAATCATTGGATTTGTATTTTATAAAGGAGCTCATCCCTTTGTAGCAGAGGGCTATAGCTTTATAGACTTTATTTTGGGTAGTGATTGGGTACCGAGTGAAGATAAATTTGGTATTTTCCCAATGATTGTTGCATCCATTTTTGCAACAATTGGAGCATTAATTATTGGGGTCCCTATTGGTTTATTTACAGCTATTTTCTTAGCCGAAATTGCCTCTAAAAGGGTAGCAAAAATTATTTCACCAGCAATTCAGTTGCTAGCAGGTATCCCATCTGTATTATATGGTGTATTTGGACTAGCAATCATTGTTCCGTTTTTACAAAACAGTTTGGGTTTAGTAAAAGGACAAAGCTTATTTGCTGTTATTCTTGTGCTAGCAATCATGATGTTACCAACAATAGTGACGGTAGCAGAGACAGCGATTCGTGCAGTACCACAAACATATCGTGAAGGATCATACGCCTTAGGAGTATCACAAATTGGGACTATTTTTAAAGTCATTGTACCAGCAGCTAAATCAGGTATTATGACGGCAATCGTATTAGGTTTAGGTCGAGCAATTGGAGAGACGATGGCAGTTATCTTAGTAGCTGGTAATAGTTTAATCGTTCCAACTAGTTTAACAGATAGTGTTCGTCCACTAACGACAAATATTGCATTAGAAATGGGTTATGCATTCGGTACACATCAAGAAATGTTATTTGCAACCGGAATTGTTTTATTCTCATTTATATTAATTTTGAATTTTGTATTAGCAAAAATAAGTGCGAAGGGAGGTAACTAAGATGAGACAATTTAAAGATAACTTGTTACGTGGACTTTTATGGTTATCAGCTTTCTTATCAGTTGCCGTCCTCGTAATGATTGTTGGGTTTATCTTTTATAAAGGTATTAATTTGATTAGCTTCGACTTCATCTTTGGTGATTATTCTCCAACTGGAGGTGGTGGTATTTGGCCAATGATCGTAACAACGATATACACAGTTCTTATTTCATTAGTCATTGCAACACCTATCGGAATATTAGCAGCTGTTTATTTACAAGAATATGCTAAACAAGGGCGTTTAGTAAGACTAATACGCTTTGCAACAGAAAGCTTAACAGGGATTCCCTCCATTATCTATGGTTTGTTTGGAGCGGTATTCTTTGTAACTACGTTAAAGTTAGGTATGTCGATTCTAGCTGCTTCATTAACCTTGACGATTATCGTGTTACCTGTAATCATTCGAACAACTGAAGAAGCATTAAAAACAGTGCCGCGTTCATATCGTGAAGGTTCACTAGCACTTGGAACGACAAAATTACAAACATTATATAAGGTCATATTACCAAGTTCAATGCCGGGAATTTTGTCTGGTATCATCCTTTCTGTAGGAAGAATTGTTGGAGAATCAGCTGCAATATTCTTAACTGCTGGGACAGTAGCAGCTATGCCAGAGAGCATTCTATCATCAGCTAGAACTTTAACTGTTCATTCTTATTTAGTAACACAAGAGTCTGGAGACATTGAACTTGCTGCTGCAGTTGGTATTGTATTAATAGTAATTATTTTAGCAATCAATCTTATAGCAACATTTATCTCGAAGAAATTTAACAAAGCAACAAATAAATAAGAAGTATGTTAATGAGGTCATCAGAAATAGAACATGGTGAGCTAACGACCAAAAAAACAAGTAGGGAAGGTATTTTCGCAAATGGAGCAACGTAAAGAAGGTACATCTAAAATTAATGTAAGGGATTTAAATTTATTCTATGGTGAGAAACAAGCGCTATTTGGAGTCGATCTTGCTATTCATGAAAAAGAGGTTACTGCTTTAATCGGACCCTCAGGTTGTGGTAAATCAACCTTTTTACGAACATTAAATCGTATGAATGATTTAATTGATGGCGTGAAAATTACAGGAGATATTGTCATTAATCATGAAAACGTTTATAAAACAAATGATGTAATCAAATTACGAACAAAAGTAGGAATGGTATTTCAAAAACCAAATTTATTCCCAATGAGCATTTATGACAATGTTGCCTATGGACCAAGAATGCAAGGTATTAAAAGTAAAAAAGAATTAAATAATATTGTAGAAGAGAGTTTGCGAAGTGCAGCCATTTGGGACGAGGTAAAAGACCGTCTAAAAACATCAGCACTTGGTTTGTCAGGTGGTCAGCAACAACGCGTATGTATTGCTCGTGCTATTGCGATGAAACCAGACATTATTTTAATGGACGAGCCTACTTCAGCATTAGATCCGATTTCTACGTTAAAAATAGAAGAACTAATCACAAATATGAAAAAAGACTATACGATTGTCATTGTTACACATAACATGCAACAAGCTGCACGAATCTCTGATAAAACGGCGTTTTTCTTAAATGGAGAAGTAGTTGAATACGATGATACAGATAAAATTTTCTCTACACCACAGGATCAAAGAACAGAAGATTATGTAACAGGTCGATTTGGATAATAGGGGGTAAACAAATGAGTATTCGTGTGAACTTTGAGAATAATTTAGGGGAATTAAAAAGAAAAATCACCGAAATGGGTGAACTATCAATTATTGCTCTTGAAAGATCTTTAAAGGCCTTGAAAACACAAGATGTCGAGATAGCTATAAAAGTTATTGAAGGAGATACAGCTATTGATAGTCTTGAGCTGGAAATTAATCAGTTCGCAATCTGGCTAATGGCAAAAGAAGCACCGGTTTCAAGAGATTTACGCGAGATCATTGGTGTACTTAAAATTTCCTCTGAAATTGAGCGAATCGCGGATTTTGCAGTAAATATCGCAAAAGCAACTATCAAGATTCGAAATACAAAATCTTTAATGGAGATTACTCATCTAGAAAAGATGAAAGAAGTATCGATTGAAATGCTCCGAAAAGCACTACAATCTTTTTTAGAGGAAAATATCCTGCTAGCCAAAGAAGTTGGCGACTTAGATGATATAGTGGATGAATATAATGGTGAAACATATAAAAACCTTACTACTTATTTAAGTGAGCATCCAGAAGAAACAAATCAGGTTGTTCAATTATTATTTGTAAATCGTTTTCTAGAGAGAACAGCAGATCATATAACAAATATCGCTGAAAGTACAGCATATTTGATTAAAGGTCAAATGTATGATTTTAATTCATAAAACTAAACTAAATTTGTGAACACATCGAGATAAAAAACGGAGGAGAAAAATGAATAATTTTTCTCCTCCGTTTATTTTTATTTTAAGAAGTGAATAATGAAATATTATATTAATAACTCATCAGCACCCTTGTGTTGCCACACACACTCCTCATGTTGATTGGAGCGAGGATTGTTGTAGCAGGATAATTTTAATACTTATAGAATATTAAAGAGGATGTAATTAGGATATTAAAATAAAAAAAATTGGAGGTAATCATGGGAAGATTAATACATTTTGAAATCCATGTAGATGACATGGAACGTGCAAAGAATTTTTATGGACAGGTTTTTGGATGGTCATTTGAGGATTATAGTAGTTATGCGGGAATGCCTTATTTTGGAGCTTTGACTGGGGATGAAAATGAACTTGGAATAAATGGAGCTTTGATGCAACGACAAAGTGCACCTCCTGAAGCAAATCAAGCCTTAAATGGGTTTGCTTGTACAATGGGAGTGGAAGATTACGAAGCAACGGAATCTAAAATTCTTGATAATGGAGGCAAGATTGCATTGCCTAAATATGCATTACAAGGAATGGCGTGGCAAGGATACTATCATGATCCTGAAGGAAATATTTTCGGAATTCATCAACCAGATAAGAACGCAAAATAAAATTTTTCACTGCAAAATAGTTGGCGAGAATTAAATAACAAAAAATAAATACATTAAATTAATAACCACTTTTGAATACTCTTTAGTTAAATTTATTTTCTATGAAAAGCAAACTGCTACTAAGTTTGAGAAAAAGAGGATAGGAAAGACTTACTTATAACAAGATGTAACAGTAGAAAAAGGGTTTGAGAATAGTTGAAGAAATCTCAAAATTTACTGTTGGTTGTGATTAATGGCTAGTAAATGGTAAGGTAGCATTGGTAACATTTTTAGGAGGTTTATAAATGGATAATAACGATATATTAATTAGACTTAGATATGCTCTAGATATTAAAAATAAAGATATGATAGAGATATTTAAACTTGGTGGTATGGAATTTACAAAAGAGGAAGTAATAAAGATACTAACCAAATCAAAAGATGAATTCGATAATCTTGATGATGCAGAGGAAACTGAATATCAAATAAAATGTAATAATAAGATGTTAGCGTCATTTTTGAACGGGTTTATTACGTTTAAAAGAGGTAAACAGGATTCAAAACCAGACCAGCCTAATAGCCCTGAACCGCCTGAAAAGAGTGCTAACAATATGCTTCTGAAGAAGTTGAAAGTAGCACTTCAATTAACAGCAGAAGATATGCTAGATATACTTGATGATGGTGGTATCGCTGTGTCAAAGGGAGAATTAGGCGCTATTTTACGAAAAGAAGGACACCGAAATTATAAGGTATGTGGTGATAATTTTGCGCGTAAATTCCTAAAAGGTTTGGCTGTTAGATATAGAACATGAAATTCTAAGCAGTATTCAATAAAATATCTAGAAAAGATAAACCCCAATTGTGAGATTTGACATCTAATAATTGGGGTTTAGTTATATTTAAATGTAAGAAATGCTGTCTAGTTACTTGTTTCGGTTAACTTAATATCAATTATCTGTTCTGTTTCATTATCAAAGGAAATATCAACAAATACACCAAATTCTTTGTTGTTTTCTCTTAACCATAGTTTGAACTTTTCAGTGGAGGAATCTGTACCTGTTTCCTTTCCAATATGAAGATAATCGATAATACTTGCTTGAGGATATTTTTTCTTCGTCTCTTGTATAGCAATTTGTCCCCATTTAGCATAGGGTGGGGAAACCTCATGTTCTTCATTGTTCACATGAAAAGCCGTAAAATTACCGAAAATTAAGCTTAGAACTAATTGAATCGCTAAAACTGTCTTCATGGTTTATGAAACCTCTCTTTTAACTTTTATTATTTCCTTGTTTATTTAAGTTATTCGGATAACCAGTTACACAAATTACTCTACGGAAGAATAAAAACTAGTCCTAATAATAATTTAGGCTTTTAAAAACCATACTATGTTTGAGGTGAAAGCAATGTATAAATTACTGACTCATAACGATTTAGATGGGGTTGGATGTGGGATTTTAGCAAAGCTAGCTTTTGGTAAACAAGTGAAGGTGCGATATAATTCTGTAGCATCTTTAAATAGAGAGATTGAATTCTTTCTTGAACATGATTCTTCAGATACGTTTTTATTTATTACGGATTTGTCTCCGAATAAAGAAAATGAACAAAGGCTCGATAATTTTTATCATTCAAAAGGAAAAATCCAACTACTTGATCATCATAAAACGGCTTTACATTTAAATGATTATGAGTGGGGCTATGTCCTAGTTGAAGATAATCAAGGCAAATTAACGTCTGCTACTTCATTGTTTTATAAATATCTAGTCAAACATAGACTGCTGGAGCCAAAGGATTCAATTGCGGAATTTGTTGAGTTGGTTAGGCAATACGATACATGGGAGTGGGAGAAAAATGAGAATCATCAAGCTCATTCCTTAAATTCGCTCTTCTTTTTAGTATCAATTGATGATTTTGAAGAAAAAATGATTGATCGACTACAGACAAGTGAACATTTTGTATTTGATGAATTAGAAAAGACATTGTTGAACATGGAAGAAGATAAAATAGAAAGATATATTCGCCGTAAAAAAAGAGAGATTGTACAGTCAACAGTAGGGGCATATATTACTGGAATCGTTTATGCAGAATCATACCATTCGGAACTAGGGAACGAACTTGGTAAAGAATATCCTCATCTAGATTATATTGCAATTATAATTATGGGAGGGAAAAGAATTTCATTGCGCACCATTCATGATCATATTGATGTTTCTGAAATTGCAGGATATTTTGGTGGTGGTGGACATCAGAAAGCGTCAGGTTGTACTTTAACAGAGGAAGCGTACAATCAATTTGTGGTCGAAACATTTCACTTGGAACCAATACAGGAAGATGCCAAAAGAAATCGATATAATTTAAAACAATCTTCATTCGGTTCGTTATACAAAAATAGAAATGATGATGTTTTTCTTATTTACCAAGAGGATGAACAAAACTGGATGATTGAAAGAAATAAAAGGAAAATGGAACATACCTTTACAAGTTTTGATGAATGCGAACGATTTTTAAAAAGAAACTTTGAAGCATGGCTGGTGAGGGATGATTTGTTTGTGGAATATTTAATGCATGAGGTTCAAAAGAGATAGTCACAATTACAGCTGTTTGTTTTATATAGAACTATGTGAGTAACACACATGGTTCTTTTTTATTTTATTTGAAGGCATAATCTGCTAAGTATATTAGTGAGATGATGTAATATGTATGTTATATAACTAGCAGTGGGGAGAGAAGTATAATGGAAATTGGCGTAACTACGTTTGTAGAAACAACACCGGATGTGGAAACTGGTAAGGTAATTAGTCATGCTGAGCGAATTCGAGAGGTTATAGAAGAAATTGTATTAGCAGATCAAGTAGGATTAGATGTATTTGGTGTTGGAGAACATCATCGGAAGGATTATGCATGTTCTGCACCAGCAGTTTTGTTGGCTGCTGCAGCATCTCAGACAAAGCAAATTAGGCTGACAAGTGCGGTTACCGTATTATCTTCGGACGATCCTGTTCGAGTATACCAAGAATTTTCTACGCTAGATGCAATTTCAAATGGTCGTGCAGAGATTATGGCTGGACGAGGTTCTTTTATCGAGTCTTTTCCTCTATTTGGTTATGACTTACAGGATTATGATGAATTATTCGATGAAAAGTTAGAATTATTATTGAAAATAAGGGAATCAGAAATGGTTACTTGGAGCGGAAAACATCGACCGGATATTCAAAACCGGGGTGTTTACCCACGCCCTGTTCAACATCCTCTTCCAGTTTGGATAGCTAGCGGAGGAACTCCACAATCTGTTGCTCGTGCGGGTTTTCTTGGGTTGCCACTTGTTTTAGCAATCATCGGAGGTAGTCCACTTCAGTTTGCACCACTCGTGCAACTTTATAAGAAAGCAGCTACACAGGCAGGGCATGACGTATCGAAGTTGACAGTTGCATCACACTCTCATGGGTTTGTTGCTGAAAGTACCGAAAGTGCTGTGGACAAATTTTTTCCATCAACTCAACAAGCTATGAACGTCTTAGGAAAAGAACGCGGATGGGGTCCATATACTCGTGCCACCTTTGACCATGCACGCAGTTTAGAAGGAGCCTTATACGTAGGTGATGTACAAACAGTTGCTGAAAAAATTATTTTTCTTCGTAAAAACGTAGGCATCACACGCTTTATGCTTCACGTACCAGTCGGTTCGATGCCTCATGATGAAGTGTTAAAAGCAATTGAACTACTAGGAAAAGAAGTTGCACCATTGGTTCGTGCAGAAATAGAACGTTGGGAAGCTGAAGGGGAATGACTTCAGTGACTCTTTAAGCTTATAAGAGAATAGGCTTGATTCTGTTGAAGCAGAACCAAGCCTAAGTATTCAATATTCTTTCACTTTTTTTTCCTTGATTGTACTGCCAATTCACTATCTAGCACTTTAAGTAGGGAGTAACACATGAAGATCATAATTATGGCAAATGGAAAGGCAGCTGCAATAGATGCTGTTTGCAATACGGTTAATCCACCGGATAAAAGTAAAACTGCTGCAACAGCAGATTGAATAATACCCCATGTCATTTTGATTTTATTGGAGGGATTTAATGTTCCCCCTTCACTCAGCATTCCTAATACAAAAGTAGAGGTATCTGCAACAGTTATATAATAAATAGCTACTAGAGCAAATCCCATAAGACTTAATATAGAACTTAGTGGAAGATAATCAAAGAATGAAAAGATAGCTAAAGACACGTTGTCTGCAATATATTTAGCCAATTCATGATTTTCTGAGTTGATCACAAGATCAAGCGCGGAGCCTCCGAAGATAGACATCCATAAACAAGTTCCAAGAGTAGGGACGATCAACACACCTACAACAAACTCTTTTATGGTTCTTCCCCTCGATATTCGGGCTATAAACATACCGACAAAAGGTGCCCAAGCAATCCACCATGCCCAATAAAATAACGTCCATGATGCAATCCACTCTCCTTCACCAAATGGTGTCATCCTTAAACTCATATGGATAAAATCATTGATATAGAGCCCAGACGTATTAAAAAAGATTTTAATAATTGTCAAAGTTGGTCCGACAATTAATATTAGCAACAAAATAGCAAAAGATATGATCATTGCAGCGTTAGATAAATATTGAATTCCCTTTTCCAAGCCAGTGTTAATTGAAATAATGAAAATAACTGTAGCGACAACAATAACAATCAGTTGAACAACTAACGTATTTGGAACACCGAAAATGGAATGCATCCCAGCGGTTACTTGTAAGGCTCCAAGACCTAGCGATGTTGCTATTCCAAAGACAGTTGCAAATACAGATAAAATATCTATCGTTTTACCAATAGGTCCATAAATTTTATCCTTCAGTAACGGATAGAAAACAGAACTTATGGCTGCAGGTAGTTTTTTATTATATTGGCAGAGAGCAAGAGCTAATCCAATAACAGTATAAATCGCCCAAGGATGGAGGCCCCAATGAAAAAAGGTATATTGCATGGCAACATTGGCTGCTTCAATGGTATAGCCCTCTCCATACGGGGGTTTCGTATAGTGAGTAACCGGTTCAGCTACACCCCAATAAACAATCCCAATACCCATTCCTGCCCCAAATAACATTGCTAGCCAGGACGCAGTATTGAAATCAGGCCTGTCTGTAGTCTTACCTAAACGTATATGACCATACTTAGAAAATAGTAAGTAAAAGGAAAATACTACAAAGAAAAGGGTGGTGCCAATATAGACCCATCCAAGGTAATCAATAGAAATGTTGAAAATAGTATTGGTGACCTTTGTAAGAAGATCTGTGAAAAAGACCCCCCATGCAATAAAAATAAGGGTTAGTATAAGTGAGATGATAAATACACTGTTTTCTTTTAGCTTGTTAACATTCATGGAAACCTCCAACAGGAAATGTGTTAATAATTGTGAAGACTAATATACAAAAATCATTTATCAAGGAGGTTATAGAGAAATTCCCATTTTTCAGTGTTCATCAACTCTTCATGGGGTAACTCTATTTCGCATCCAAGAAATATCGAATTGCCTTTTATGCCAACAACCATCGCTTCAATTACAGTATCCGAATCGTTTTTTCTATATACATCGCCTATTGTTGGTAACATGTCATTAATAACATTTAATTGTTCATTCAAGGTACTCTCATCTATATTTTGAATATCTCGATATTCAATTGGATTACTCTGGTCATGACGTCCAGGAACCATTAATAGATACTCATTATGTCTAATCCCGTTTGACCTATTCGTAATAACGCCTTTGTTTTCAACCGCTGCCACTACTTCGATTTCATTTAATGAATAATGATCGAGGTAATCGGGATTTGGGTTCGTAATTAATATGAAATCCCCTTCCTCTGCTTTTCTATCTTTACTGAGGGTATACATATTTTTATTGAAAATAAAGCTATCGAGTTCTTTTGGTTGGTATTTTTCTACTTCGGCCGCACTACTTAAATGTTGGGACAAATCCCTCAGCCTCATAAGATGAACAGATTGTTTATACATAGGTTTTACCGAATAAACTCTGTGCAATTCATTATTGTAATATACAAATTGCCCTTTTCTTACTTGAAACAGTTTCACAAAAGCACACCCTCCAAATAATTGCGCATATAATCATTTCTAGTTATGGAAAACCGTATAGTTTTTTAGGATTCTAAAGATCTATTTCTTCGTTTAGTATGTCACCAAATAAATGAAACTAAACAATCTCGCTTAGCTGTCTGGTGAATTATAAGAATTTAGGCATTTAAAGAAGAATAGATTTAAATTAGTTAATAAATACAATGTGGAGGCTAGAAGTCGAAAACAAGCTAGAGAAAGTGTCGGGTGATATAATGAAGAAAATACTATATGATGAGATTTTAATAGTTACAAGATGGAAAAAAGAGAACATAAAGTGAAGGTGTGTTATGGAATGATCGAGGAGTTATTAATAAATGCTGATGAATGCTATCAGCATGCTGAGCAGAATGCTGCTCTTTATTTTAAATCACTTTATGGGCAAGTAATGGAAAAGGCTTATATACCAATCCTAACGGAAGATATACGATTGTGGAAACACAATCATATTCATCATCATTCATTATTCTCCTTTTTATCGCGTGGAAAGGGAAAACCTGATTCTCGCGGATATCACCATTATATTCAATGGCTAAATTACACAGGTAAACTTGATAATTACCTCGATAGAAGCATGTCCTATATTTTTATGCGTGATCTGGGGAAAGCACTGGATTCACCTGATACTCTAAGCAGAATTGACCGTGTAGTAAATAGTTTAAAAAATCACCTAACAAAAGGAGACAAAGACGAGACATTTAGCATGGCCGGGTTATACAGAATTGCACAGAAAGAAGGAGTGGAATCGAGTCTAATCTGGGTTATAAACAAGCTGAAGACTGTATCCTCCAAAATTCCGAACGGGATGGATGCTGAGCAAGCCCAACGAAAACTAATTAAAATCATTGCCGGAGTAATCATGCAAGAGGTTGAAGAGATGAACGACAAAACATCTCCTGAAGAACGTACTCGGAGGCTTGATGCAGCTATTAGGCTTGGCTATTCCTATGGTTTAACCTATCCGTTTATTGATGATCTTCTTGATGCAAAAATTTTATCTGAAGAAGAGGAAAAACAATATTCGGATTTGATTCGTACCACAATTATTACTGGAGTAGTGCCGGAATTGGGAGAGTGGAAGGGGAAGAACGTAGCTCTAATCAAGTATATTCATGCGGAGCTTCGAGAAGCCTTTACGTATATTAAGAACAAGCAGAGGCAAGAGACAACAATGAATTTTTTCGAGCAATCCTATGTTTTTTTTAATTCCCAAGAAGTGGACCGTATAAAAGATTTATCGAATGCAAATTACACCAATGAAGAACTTTATATTCCAGTTATATTAAAGTCCTCTTCTTCTCGATTGATTGTGCGTTCAGTAATCGGTGCTCCTGAGGATAAAGAATTGGACGACCGAACATTCTTTTATGGCATTTATAATCAGCTTGCTGATGATTTTGCAGATATGTTTGATGACATGAAGGACGGTACGGTAACACCATATACTTATTATATGAAGTATCACGATAAACGTTTGGATCTCATAAACCCATTTGAATTGTACTGGACAGTTATCTCTAATTTAATTCATAACGTGTATGACTCGGACAGGAAGACATGTGAGGTAATTTTGGATCGAGCTATAAACGGGCTGAAAAGATTTAAAGAGCGAATGGGTATTAAAAAGTACAATGAAGTTATGGATCTCTTTGCTTCTAGTAATCCTAAATTCAATAGACTGATTCAAGAGATGGTTCGAAAAGCCGATGATGTAGATTTCTTTGATAAATTGCTTCGTGACCATATGATTACCATATTGAAAAAGGATCGAGAAGAACAGGAAGAATTTTCAAATATGAGCAAGACTTTACGTAATCAGATTAATAGTATCTTAAATCTCCCTACAATCGAGAATAAGAGGTTAATAACAGACCCTATACAAGATGCTGCAAATTACAGCCTAATGGGTGAAGGAAAACGTTTGAGGCCAATAATTACTTGGTTCATGGGCGTAAAAGCATATGGATTAAATAAAACGGCTATCGAGCCACTTTTGAAATCATTAGAATATATGCATACAGCTTCACTTATTTTTGATGATCTACCTTCACAGGATAATTCATCCACTCGTAGGGGACGTCCAACTCTTCATGAGGTGTACAACATTGCTATATCAGAAATAACGGGTCTTTTTTTAACACAAAAGGCAATTGAGGAACAAACCTCTCTGGATCAGTTCGATTCGAAGACTGTACTTAATCTGATTAAATATTCAGCACAAACAACTGCAAATATGTGTAGAGGGCAAGCGATGGACTTAGATTCAAAGGGGAAACAACTGACACTAGATCAATTAAATATGATGTGCTTTTATAAAACTGGCATAGGCTTCGAAGCTTCCCTAATAATGCCAGCAATCCTTGCCCAAGCAAATGATTTAGAAATAGAGGTTTTGAAAAAGTTTGCTCGTCACGCTGGCATTGCTTTTCAGATTAAGGATGACTTACTGGATGTTGAAGGTAATTCTGCCATACTCGGAAAGCCTATTGGCAAGGATGAGGAAAACAACAACTCCACTTTCGTATCTATATTGGGTCTGGAAGGTGCCAAAAAAGAGATGTGGGAAAATTACTGTATTGCAATGGAAGTATTACAGGAAGTGCCACGCAATACTTCTTTCTTGAAGCATTTTTTAAACTATATAATAAATCGCGATCATTAAGTGTTGGGTACAATCTTTTAGGCTTTACTACAATTTAATCAATTTTTATATATGGATCATGGATATGCAAATATCTATGATCTTTTATTTTGGTATCGTCTTTACTCCTGGTTTAAGCTCTAAATTTTACTGTCTCATAAGGCAGGTCGTGCAGCAAGCGCACATCCGAGTCCTAAAAATGAATACTACTTATCTATATGCATTCGCGCATGCCGCACGTCCGCATGAGCCGCTGTAATGCGCTAGACGCTTACATCTGTCTCATACGGCACGTCATGAGGCTGGGAAGGCGCGAATGCAGGTGTCAGCCATTACAAATAAAAGGTTTCTTTCTAAAATGTGCTAAATAGTATTGAAAGTCCAAAATATTGCTATCAAAAATTTTTCATCAAAAGTGGTTAACAGGATGCACGCCTCACACGCCGCAGGAGCGATTCATCCGATGGAGGTTCACGCGAAGCGTGCAGCAAGCGCACATCCGTGTTTCAATTTTCTATTCTGAAATACATTCAAAATGAAAGATTTCAGTTCGCCCGCCATATTTCCGCTTTCATTGAAATAGAACTGAATAAAAGGATACATCCATGTATCTAAAAATGAAGTTTGTATTATTTAGTGTTTAAAAATTTACGTGGACTTAACATGACTTTAATCTTTCTTTTATTTATGTGATATATGCTTAACTTTAGGGAATATTAACAGATAAATTGATTCTTTTTAAACAGGGCATACTATTTGTTTAATCATTTAAGCAGGAGAATCCGTTATACCAAGCTATATTTCATTATTCTGCATTGTATACCCAACTTGAAGAATGAAGAAAATAAAATGAAGAAATTGTGGAGGTATCCGTTTGGACTCAACTTTACTAACTTTTATGAATGATTTTAATTCACTTATGTTCCTATTATTTGCATTAATGTATTCCTACCAATTTGTTTATATGTTTATCACATTTAAAGCCAAGCAGAAAAAGTACACTGAAATACAGAATGTTCATCACCATAAATTTGCAGTTATTATCCCAGCTCGAAATGAAGAACTCGTTATTGGACAACTGATCAAAAGTATAAAAAATCAAAATTATCCCAAAGAAATGATTGATATTTTCGTTGTGGCAGATAACTGTTCCGATAATACTGCTAAGGTTGCGGAGAAGGCGGGAGCTATAGTTAGAGAGCGTTTCAATAAGATTCAGATTGGCAAGGGATACGCGCTCGACTATATGCTTAGAATCATTGGAAGTGACTACTCATCCAATAAGTATGATGGATATTTCGTGTTTGATGCCGACAATCTCTTGGACGAGAATTATATAACGGAGATGAACAAGACATTCAATAAAGGATACAGGGTGATCACTAGTTATAGAAATTCTAAGAACTATGATCAGAATTGGATTTCAGCAGGATATGCACTTTGGTTCCTGCATGAAGCTGAATATCTCAACCTTCCAAGAATGGCCCTTAACTCTAGTTGTGCGGTATCTGGAACAGGATTTTTAGTACATGCAGATGTATTCAGAGACAATGGAGGTTGGATACATCATCTCCTAACGGAAGACATCGAGTTTTCAGTTTCTCAAATTATTAAAGGTGAAAAGATTGGTTATTGTAGAAACGCTGTGTTTTATGACGAGCAACCAGTCACTTTTGCTCAATCCTGGAATCAACGATTACGTTGGGCAAAAGGTTTTTATCAGGTATTTTCTAAATATGGAAAGGACTTAATTGAAAATATATTCCGAGGTAAGGGTAACAGATTTTCATGCTTTGATATGACGATGATGATCATGCCGGCCATGCTTGTTTCTAGTATCAGCATTATGGTGAATGGTTTACTATACTTGGGCATCTTTATGGGAATATTTGAGGGGAAAGGGATTATGCAAGGAGCAACTACGGCCATAATAGAATCTTTTGTTTGGTATTATGGAATCCTTTTTGTTCTGGGCTTAATGACAACATTATCAGAATGGAGAAAAATCCATTGTTCTGCCTGGAAAAAAATCGCTTTTACAATTACTTTTCCAATTTTCATGTTTACCTATATACCAATTTCTGTCGTAGCATTGTTTAAGCATGTTGAATGGAAACCAATTGCTCACACAGTTGTGAAATCACTTGATGATGTACGATAAGGACAAAAGAAGAGAAGTGACTACCTATAAAAGTCAGTTTCAAAGACTTTTTGGTAGTCACTCTTGATGTTATGGGTGTATAAAAACCGGAGTTCCTATTGGGACTAGGCGTGCTAATTCCTCCACATCCTTATTGTTCATGCGGATACAACCACGTGATACTGCTTGACCAATGGAACTTGGATTATTAGTTCCATGAATTCCATAGTGTTCTTTCGATAAACTCATCCACATAGTACCGAATGGTCCTCCTGGATTAGGTGCTTTGTTTATAATGATAAAATTTCCTACTGGAGTAGCAAATAACATTCTCCCAACTGCGATAGGATACTGTTTTTGTAAAACACCATCCAATAGTAAACGAAGCCAACGATTGTTAATGGAAACTTCCAATTTATAGGGGAGTGTATTGGGGTCTGGAAAACCTGGTATAACAATGGATTGACCAATATATAGTACATTTGGATCTATTGAAGGATTAGCTCTTATGATTGTGGATAACGGTGTACGATAGTCTCTAGATATTTGAGTTAGTGTTTCTCCTGGCTTTACTGTATGAATCAGTAAAATCACCTCCATATTTTTTAGTTATATTACATAATATGATGAAATTTAAAAGTGTTGTTTTCATCCTTTCATTTCTCATATATGATATGGCAAATGTAATAAGAAGAGTCAAAATTGCAAATGATTAGAACATGGTTAAATAGTTAAAACACCTACACATCGTGTGGGTGTTTTTTTAGTTTTTGGATGACGTACATACAAAGAAAGTAAAATTTTTTTTACTAGTAAAAATTATCGAATCTACTGTTTTTCAATATATACTACTATACTTAAAATAGTGAAACTATTATATTGTATAATTTCGATTTTAAAAGGGAGAGATATACATTGGAAAAGAAAAATCTTGAATTGGCAATTCAATTACGACATGAGTTGCATCAGCATCCTGAACTCTCGAATCAAGAGGTCTGGACGAAACAACATTTAATCGATTTCTTGAAAACGCATACAAAATTAGAAATAGTCGACAACGCCCAATGGTTCTATGCTATTTATCGTGCCGGTGAAGACAAAAAGAATATAGCTTTCCGTGCTGACTTTGATGCACTACCTATGCCTGAAGTAATTGATATTCCACATGCTTCCCAATTTTTTGGAGTTTCTCACAAGTGCGGTCATGACGGTCACTCAGCAAGCCTCGCTGCATTTGCTCTGGAAATCGACCAAAAGGGTGCAGACAAAAACATCTTTTTCCTTTTCCAACACGCGGAGGAAACAGGAGATGGCGCTATTCAGTGTGCTACTTTTATTAAAGAAAATAATATAGATGAAATCTTCGCCTATCATAATATGAGTGGTGTGGCTTACAATTCGGTAAACGTAATTGACGGAACGGCTCAGTGCGCATCAAAGGGAATGACGATTCACATAGTTGGTTCTCCTGCACATGCAAGTCAACCGGAGGATGGAGTAAATCCTTCCTTTGCCATTGCTAAAATAATTGATGCAATCCCTGATTTTATCTCCCCAGAGAATAACGAGGGAATCGTACTTTGTACAGTTGTTCAAGTAAATATCGGTGAAAGAGCATTCGGTATGTCTGCGAGTAAGGGAGAGTTACTTTTAACGATCCGAGCATTATACGAAGAGGAATTAGATAAACTTCAGAAAAATTTAGAAGATCTTGCTATGGATCAAGCAGAAAAATTCGGTATTCAGGTAAGCTTCTCTTATAATGATGAATTTCCTGAAACTGTAAATGACAAAGGGAGTTCAGATAAAATTCGTAAAGTATGTGAAGATAAAGGGTTTCAATTAGTTGAAATGAAAGAAGCATTTCGTGCCTCAGAAGATTTTGGCCATTATTTAAAGTTAACTAAGGGTGCAATATGCTACATCGGAAATGGAGAAGACTACCCTCATGTCCATACATCTAAGTACGATTTCCGAGATGACATCATTGAAACAGCAGTAGAGCTTTTCAAAGGTATTACGGAACAATAGTCATATAGCATAAATAATAAAAAAGTTGTCTTATTAGCCAAATGCGCTTTTTAGAAATAAGCATTATTCTGACGATGAGGCCTACTATAAATATAGGAATATTTTAACAAGATACACTTACGACTTATCAAAAAAAATGAGTTAAGGGAGAGAAAAGCTTTGGAAAAGAAAAATCTAGAATTAGCAATCCAATTACGACACGAGCTACATAAGCATCCTGAACTTTCAAATCATGAGGTTTGGACAAAACAACATTTAATAGATTTTTTAAAAACGCATACACAATTAGAAATAGTAGACAAAGAACAGTGGTTCTATGCGGTATATCGCGCAGGGGAAGACAAAAAGAATATTGCATACCGTGCAGATTTTGATGCTCTTCCTATGCCGGAAGTAATTGACATTCCACATGCTTCTCAGTTTCCAGGCATTTCTCATAAATGCGGGCATGATGGCCACTCTGCTAGTCTTGCCGGATTTGCATTAGAAATTGACCAAAAGGGTGCAGACAAAAATATTTTCTTCCTTTTCCAACATGCGGAGGAAACCGGGGACGGTGCTGCTCAATGCGCTTCTTTTATCGAGGAACATAATATCGAAGAAATTTTTGCTTATCATAATATGAGTGGCATGGCTTTTAACTCGGTAAATGTAATTGATGGGACTGCGCACTGTGCTTCCAAAGGGATGACGATCCATATGGAAGGTGCACCAGCACATGCTAGCCAACCGGAGAATGGAGCAAACCCAGCTTTTGCTATTGCTAAAGTTATTGATGCGATTCCTGAGTTCATCTCACCAGAGAATAATGAAGGGATTGTACTTTGCACAGTTGTACAAGTGGATATAGGCGAAAGAGCTTTCGGTATGTCTGCTAGTAAGGGTGATTTGCTGTTAACTATTCGTGCTCTTCATGAAGAAGAACTAGATAAGCTTCAGAAAAACCTAGAGGATCTTTCTAATGCTCAAGCAGCAGAATACGGCTTGAAAGTTAGTTTTACCTTTGCGGATTCTTTCCCTGAAACTGTAAACGACAAAGAAAGCTCTGATAAAATTCGTAAAGTTGCAAAGAATAAGGGTTTTGAGGTAGTGGAAATGACAAAAGCATTCCGTGGCTCTGAGGATTACGGCCATTACTTAAAGCTAACAAAAGGTGCTATGTGCTATATAGGGAACGGTGAAGATTATCCACATCTACATACGTATGAATATGATTTCCGTGATGATATGATTGAAACGGCTGTAGAGCTTTTCAAAGGACTAGCAGAATTATAAACCTTCGTTAAATTAAGCATTCACACTATTGTGGATGCTTTTTAAGTTTAATCTAGCAATGCTATACTAAAATAAATGGTTTTGGAAGGAGAAATTATGGAAGTAAACAAAGTCACTTTTAACTCAATAGATGAATATATTTCAACCTTTCCTCCTGAAGTTCAAGAAAAACTAATAACAATATGGCAAGTAATAAAAGAGGCTGCTCCTGAAGCGACAGAGAAAATAAGCTATCAAATGTCTACTTTTGCTTTCCATGGGAACCTAGTCCACTTTGCTGCTTATAAAAACCATATAGGATTTTATCCAGCTCCAAGCGGAATAGAAGCTTTTAAAGAGGATATTGCACAATATAAAGGGGCGAAAGGATCCGTCCAGTTTCCTTTAGAACAACCATTGCCTTATGAACTAATCAGCAAAATAGTTAAATTTAGAGTCGCTGAGAATGAAAATAAAGCCAAGAATAAGAAGAAAAAAGAAAAATAATATTTATTTAAAATAAGAGACTGCCCCTTTTCTTAATCTGTAGGGGACAGTCTTATTTTAAATAGCATCTAAAGTTTAGGTAACTTATCAGGATTCATCATAATGTAAACTTCGTTTATTTTTTCATCACTAATATAAAAACTAATGATACTTTGAAGCGAGCCATTCATGTAATTCACCATTGCTGGCTGACCGTTGACATTTCTGATCTCAAAATAAAAATCCTTAGGAGCTTTTTTCGCTATACCGTATAACAAGGCTAAAACGTTTGATAGTGATGTTATTGGACGAGTAGCAGCATTAACTTTTCCTCCACCATCAGAATATAGTGTTACATTCTCGGATACTAATTCTAATAAGACATTTGTATTTTTCATTTCAAAAGCTTGGATAAACCGATTGATAATCGACTTATTGTTTTCATAGTTCAAACTTTCACTTTCTATTCGTGCAATTTTTTGCTTAGATCTGCTATAAATTTTCCTACAGTTATCTTCATTTTTTTCAATCATGCTAGCAATCTCCAAGTATGTGAAATCAAATACCTCTCTTAATAGAAGTACTGCCCGTTCGTCCGGAGTTAAATGCTCCATCATCCTTAAATAAGCAATGCTTAATCCTTCTGTTTGAAGTGCAACATCAGACGGATCTAAATCATTAGATTTCTCTACCAATAGTGGCTCGGGATTCCAAGGTCCTACGTAATTCTCTCGTTTATAACGTGCTGACTTTAAGTAATCAAGACAACGGTTTGTCATCATTTTACAGAGATATGCTTTAATATTATTAATCTGTTGTTCATCCATTTGATATGCTTTTAAAAAAGTTTCTTGCACAATATCCTCTGCATCACCTATTGAACCTAGCATGCGATAGCCTATTGAAAATAACAGTGGTCTAAATAGTTGATAATCTTCATTACTAATTTGCACTTTATCACCTCTGCTCGAGTAGTTGTATTAATTCCTTCGCTGCTTGTTTTCCACTGCTTACTGCTCCTTCTGACAAAATGGAATAAGGAGAAACCCAGTCTCCAGCTAATAATAATCCAGGGATTTCAATATTAGAACAGGCCAATTTTTGCTCATCTCCTAATTGAGGTAGACGCTGGTTAACTGTAATATTAGGCATAAAACGACTAGTAATCTCGTATTTTTTCCATTCGGGCTGCATCTTTTCTAAAAATTGTTCCAACTCCTTTTTTATTTCTTTACCATCTATTTGATCATTCGGGTGATGGTATTTATAAACATGTAAAACTGTATTTTTTCTATCTTCAGAGAGTCTGGCGTAATTTGAATGAACAGAGTAATACAAAGGGTCAGTTATACCCATTGCAAACAATTTTTTTGGATTAGGAAGCTTCGTTAATGCAACATCAAGTGTAGCTCCTTTTATAGGTGGCATATGGGTAAGGAAATCACGCTGAACCATACTAACTTGTTCACCTAACATTTTGTTAAGCTCTAGAGGACCTGTGGTATTCAGCACATACTTACTGGAAATTTCCTCATCATTAGATAGAACCAATTTAAAATGTTCCTCTTCAAGTTTGATAATTTGCTTTACTACAGAGTTTGATTGAACTTGAATACCAGAGATGACCGCTTTATTATGGAGCTGGTCTATTACCATTTGCCAACCGTAATCCAAATAAAGTACTCCACCCATTCCAATCTTCATATGAGATACAATTATCTTTGCGCTAACCATTTCAGGGGCATGGCAATACGTGGTGAGTCTGCCGAGTGTATATATTAAAGACTGAACTTTTTTAGATAACGTAACTTGCATGACCCATTGCTGAAATGTTTGCTCTGCTAATCTTTCTGTATCCAAGCTATTTATATTCTTTAATATAGCTACCCATTCCACTTTTTCTCTCCAGTTCAATAATCGTGTCGTTAAAAGTCCCAAAGGATTAAAAGGAGCAGTGTACTCCATATTATTTTCAATTAAAGTACCTCCTAATATAGGTGATTTTCCATTCAGTTTGATACCTAATTCTTCGAGAATAGGAGCCGCTTTTCCTCTTTTATATAGGGCATGTGGGCCCAGATTAAAATAATGTTGGTTAACCTTATCTGTCCTAGCCCTTCCGCCGACCTTTTTACCTTTTTCAACGATTAAAATAGACATATCTGTTTTAGCTAAATAATTTGCTGCAACATACCCTGCTAATCCACCACCAACAATTACAACGTCCCATTTTTGAACCATACGACGATAACCTCCTATTATGTTTTCATCAATTAAGACGAGAAAGCTAATTAAGTTGTGACATTTAATAAAGAATGTAATTAAACTATTTTTTTATCTTGACTTCAAGATAACTAATTAATAAAATTAACTAAACAAAGTAGATAACTATGTTTTATATATTTTATAGACACTTTGACTTGAAAAGGATGATGAAAATTGGAAAAGACAAAGAAAGAAGAACCAGTAGAGGTTGATAAAACTGGGAAATTTATTCGTCAAAAAAATCAATTTGCAACGCCATTTGGAAATCAATCAGGAGAATTACCTGTAGAAGAAGGACGTTATCGTCTTTTATGGGCTGCTGTATGTCCATGGGCGCATCGCTCTGTGATCGTACGAAGCGTGCTAGGTTTAGAGGATGTCATCAGTCTGGGTACTGCTAGTCCAATGCGTCCGAATATCGGCCGTGTAGACTGGGAATTTTCTTTAGATGAAAATGGTGTAGATCCTGTTTTAGGTATTCAATATATAAGCGAAATGTATAAAAAAACGGACCCAGAATACACAGGAAGACCAACTGTACCAGTTATCATAGATGTAAAAGAACAAAAAGTAGTGAATAACGATTACTTTAGATTAACAAATCATTTAGAAACTGCATGGACACCTTTTCATAAAGAAAATGCGCCTGATCTATATCCACAAAATTTACGCGAGGAAATTGATGCATTAAATGATGTCATTTTTCATGATGTTAATAATGGTGTCTATAAATGTGGATTCGCTCGTTCTCAAGAAGCATATGAAGAAGCATATGACGTATTATTTAATCGTTTAGATGAATTAGAGCAACGTTTATCGACGCAACGCTTCTTGTTTGGGGATTATATTACGGATTCAGACGTTCGACTATATGCAACACTAGCACGGTTTGACGTAGCGTATTATTCAGCTTTTAAGGCAAATAGAAATCGTATTGTTGATTTTCTAAATCTATGGGGTTATTTACGAGATTTGTTCCAAACGCCTGGTTTTGGAGATACAACTAATTTTGAAGCAATTAAAATCCATTACCATTTATCAAACCATATTGCGAGTGATGATCAAAAAAGTCTAAACATATTACCAAAAGGACCGGATGTTTCAAACTTCAATTCTGCACATAATCGAGAATCTTTAAGTGGAAAAGAAGAAAAATTTCTTGTTCATACAAGTAATTAAGGAGATGGGGAAATAGTGATTATACGTAATGCAATAGAGGATGAATTATCTTTTATCCGAGAACAACGATTAGACGCATATACCGAGCATGCTCCTAAAATTCCGGAAGAACATTGGAAAGTTTTAAAACAATCCATCCTATCAGATGGAGACATTCAGCCCGGCGTAGAACGAATGGTAGCAGAGATTGATGGAGTAATAGTAGGAAGCGTTGCTTTATTTTCTCCTGAAATAAAAGCTTATGAAGGTTTACTGGAAGACGAACTTGATTATCCAGAACTAAGAATGCTAGCCATCTCACCACAAGCTCGAGGAAAAGGTGTGGCAACAGCATTGATTAACGAATGTATTCAACGGTCTAAAGCTAAAGGGTTCTCTGCTATGGGACTACATACCGCTGATTTTATGGAGAATGCTATAAAATTATATGGTCATCTTGGGTTTGAGCGTTTGCCACAATTTGATTTTGAACCAACTAATGATGGAATTGTCGTAAAAGCGTTCCGTATTACTTTTTAATAAATTTAGGTGTCGTGGAGAATTCCATGACACCTTTTTAAGTTGATTTGTACTTGAAAAGAAATTTATCTATTATTTAGAAGGAATGTTAGGAACACATGAAGTAATGATAGAAGATATGATTGTGAAATTAGAAAAAATATATCCCTTAAAATAGCTGTTATGAGCAATTGAATAAATCATAGTTCTTATTATTTCTTATAAAATGGACTCTTTTTTATAAGATAAAAGTCTATACTTGAAGTAATAACACAATAAAAAAGGAGTTGTAGTAATATGAACATACTTACAAAATTTAGAATATTAAAACCTGCAAGTGAGGTATTTGAAGCTTTTGTGGATCCTTTGAGAATCGGGAACTTTTGGTGGTCATCGAGCTCAGAAAGATGGGAGCAAGGAAAGAGGATCACATTAAGATACGATGAATATAACGCAGAAGTAAATATTAAAGTAACCGAAATCGACATCAATAAGAAGATTGTATTCAAATGGGGAGAGCTTGAGGAAAACACTGTAACTATTTCCATGAAAGAAGTAGATGAATTGAGTACGATTATAGAGGTTAATGAAGAAGGATTTAATGAAAATGAAGATGAGATTATTAATACATTGGTGGATAATAAAAAAGGTTGGGTTTATGTGCTGACCTGTTTAAAAGCTTATTTGGAATATGGTATTACAAATTTGAGAGCAGGCATTGTAAAATAATTGGAAAATTATATGACCAATTTTTCACTTTAGATTCCAGGTCCTATTTGTGCTAATAAGAACCTGGAATCTAGAGTTTTTGTCTTGTTAAATTTTAAAACAAGTGAATACTGTTTGTAATTTCATATAATTATAGAGTATTCGAGCATGTCTTCCTTCTTGCGTATAAGGGTTAATAAGAGGATGGAGATTACGGAGAAATTCATGATCGCATTCACAAGGATTAATGCCTCTACTATAACATTTATCATGTGCCATGCATGCTGCATCCACAGCATTTATAGGTGCACCAGGCCCACTACAACCAGGTCCACACCAGTTGTATCCTGGAAACAAACAAAATCGACGATTCCTATTCCTTCTCTGATACAAATTAGCAACCTCCCTTCTATTACCTTCCATTTAATATAATCTATTCAATAGTTACCGATTTTGTATATACTGTTTCCTAAGAGACATACAAATTTAATAGCACCAAAAACGTGTTAGGGGGATATTAATGAGAATTGAAGAATTAAAAAATAATCGAGTTAATGACTTTATAAAGTATTGCAAGAAACACCGAGCGGAGTTGGATGATTCATTTTTATATGAAGAAGATTTACAAAGCTTCGAGCCGACAGTAGAAAACCCAACTTATATTGTTCTGAATGAACAAGATGGTATTGTAGGTACTGTTTCATTAATAATGGATGAATATCATAGAAGTGGGAATAAGGCACGGTTTCGAATATTTCACACTGAAATCGAAAGCTTCGAGGTTTATACTTTGCTTATGAATGCAATCATGTTGCATACGAAAGAGCTAGAGAAGGTTTTCTTGTTTGTACCATTTGAAAATAGGAAGCTATCGGAAGTTATGGAAGGATTAAAGTTCAATATCGAAAGATACACTTTTGTTCTTGTGAGAGAGGATAGGGAAGTACCGAAATTCCATTTACCAAATGGATATGAGATAAAAAAGCTTCAACCTGGAAATGAGGAGACTTGGTGTGCAGTAAGAAACTCGAGCTTTGCGAAACTTAAAGGAAGTGAGACTCCTATCACACCTGGGATGGTAAAGAAAATGATGTCAGATGATGACCATATTGAGGGAGGAGCCATGATTTTATATCATGGGGACAAGGCAGTGGGGGTTATTCGAGGAACAGTTGATGAATACGAAAATGCACCAATTATGAATATAGGACCAATTGCTATTATACCCGAATATCAAGGGCAAGGATTAGGTAGAGTTCTGCTAAGGGCTTCCTTACACTTTGCGAAAGAAAAAAATTATAAAAGAACAATCCTTTGTGTAAACGCAGATAATAACCATGCAAAAGCCTTATATGTGCAAGAAGGATTTGAGCAAGTAGAGGCAGTAACTTGTTATAAATACGATATTCATTCTACGGATGTTGAAATTTAATATGGTATAAATGGAGATTATCGTGGATAGGATCAAAATGTTTTGTTGGAAATAACACGCGCTTATATGTATGAATACCTGTTATGATTAATCAAAAGATCAATTAGAGGTGTATGTCATGACAATTGAATTAGTAAGAGAATATTTTTCTAAACTAGGAATAGCTGATAAGATACAGGAGTATGAAGCGTCGAGTGCAACTGTAGAACTTGCTGCCCAAGCTCTTGATGTAGAGCCTGCGCGTATTGCGAAAACACTTTCCTTCAAGAAAGAGGATGATAGTATCCTTGTAGTAGCAGCAGGAGATACAAAAATCGATAATGCAAAGTTTAAAAGTACATTTGGTGTTAAGGCTAAAATGTTGTCCCCGGATGAAGTATTGGAGAATGTGGGACATGCTGTTGGTGGAGTTTGTCCTTTTGGCATTCCAGATAATGTTCTTGTTTATGTAGATGAATCTTTGAAACGGTTTGAAACTGTTTACCCTGCTTGTGGTAGTAGCAATAGTGCAATAGAACTTACTTGTGAAGAATTATATACATATTCAAAAGCGCAAGAATGGGTCGATGTTTGCAAAGGATGGGAGTAAATAACAATATGGATAGTTCATTTAAAACAGCTGAAGGCAGATTTAATTATCGCGTGGCAGGATTAATCGTTCATGATGAAAAATTACTAATCATGAACGATGAAAATCAACCCTATTATTATGTACCTGGCGGAAGGGTAAAATTGCATGAAAAAAGCGAAGATGCAATAAGAAGAGAAATAAAAGAAGAGCTTTCACTGGAAGTGAACATTAAGCGTATGTTATGGGTAAATGAAAACTTTTTCGAGGAAGCAACACTGAAAGAGAAGTTTCATGAAATTTGTTTTTTCTATTTGCTAGAATTACAAGACGAAGAATTCTATGTTAGAGGAAACGAATTTACAGTAAATGAAGAGGGAAAAATACATACGTATTATTGGAAGCCCTTTGAAGAATTAATAGATTTAAATCTTTATCCATTATTTTTAAAAGAGAGAATAACAGATTTACCTCTAGAAATTGAGCATTTAGTAGAAATCAAATTGTAAATAAAGTAGACCGAGGTAACCATTCAAGTGGTTACCTTTTTTATATAAACTCTAAATAAATTAAATATTGGGGTTTACTGTTGTAACTGTTGGATTATCAGGTGGCTTTGAAATTTTTATGTGTGTTAATTTATTTTGACTTCCTTTGCTAGTTCTTGTAATCGATCTCTATCTCGAATAATATAGCCACGTGATTTTTTTTCAATAATATTTGATTTACAAAATTGAGCTAGAACATGTAGTAAATGACGGTAAGAAACACCCAAGTATTCGCATACCTCTGTGTGTTTCTCTTTATAAAAATCATGATCTGCAGATAAAAGGATAAATTCTGCAAGACGATTTTCTAGTGGGAATGCTTGACTTTGTGTATATTTTGTTGAAATTGTAGTCATCTTTTGACTGATAAAGATGCACAAATATCGAAGGAAAGTGGCATCTTTTAAAAGGTTGTCTTTACATAAATGAATAGGGATAGCAAAACAGGTTGTTTGAGTAGCGGTTTGTATTCCTTTTGAATACCTCTCAGAATTTAATAATTCCACTTCTCCTATAAAAATAGGAGCCTCTAAAAAATTGATAAGGGACACTTTTCCATTTGAATGTGTCACATAGAGCTTTGCCTTTCCTTCTACGAGATAGTATATGTACTCCGGATTGGAATCTTCCTTTAAAATAAATTCACCACGTTCAAACTGACAAACTTGAATATAAGAGATAATTGGAAAAGAAAATAAGGACTGTATTGGATATTTTTCAATGTAATAGCTACGCATAGGCTCATCTAAAAATTTCATTTTTTCCTCCCAGAGTGAAAAAGTATGAGATATCTCACATTATTGTAAGTGTTTAAGTGGTATGATGCAATTATTACGGAGGGAATAAAATGAATAAACAACGATGGCTTTCACAGAACTTTTTTGTGTTTTTTATCACTTGGGGTGTGTTTCTACCATATTGGACAGGTTGGCTAGTTGAAGATAAAGGATTAAGTGTAACAAATGCGAGTTTAATTATGGGCTTTGGATTAGTTGCGCGTGGAGTTTCTACAATGTTTGTTTTTCCAATAGCTTCAAAATATATGAGCAGCCAAGCTGTTGTGTTTATGCTAACGATAATCTCATTAATAGTAACTGTACTTTATATTCCTGTTACCTCGTTTGGTATGCTTTTTGTGGTAACAATTTTATTTAATGCGGTTTACCCGACCTTACTTCCTGCTATTGAAAGCACCGCAAGCTCATTAGTCCAGCAAAGTGGAGTAAATTATGGCAAGAGTCGTTCCTATGGATCACTTGGCTTTATAATTTCAGTTCTTATCATTAGTATGCTCACAGGCTATTTAGGTGAGGGGGCTATTTTATGGAGCATGATGGTGGGGCTGTGTTTACTGCTATTGATACGTTTTCTCCCATCCCCACCAGAACTTTTAGTAAAGCCAACAAAAACAGATAGGAAGGAGAATCTTTCACTACGTGGTCTGTGGAAAGTTAAAAGTTTTCCTGTGGTGCTTCTGATCGTAATTCTATTACAAGGTGCACATGCATCCTATTATAATTATGGCTATATATATTTGCAGGAGTTAGGTGTAAATAGCTTTTACATTGGAATGATTATTAATATAGCAGTTATTTTTGAGATAATTTATTTTTCTAAGGCGGAATTATTTAAAAATTGGAAGCCTTCATCCTTGTTGTTATTAGCTGCAATTGGATCTACTTTACGTTGGGTACTTGTATTTTTGTTTCCAAATGTTTGGGTTTTTATTTTTTCTCAGAGCTTACACGCATTGTCCTTTGGCGTAGCCCACTTTGCATTTATCAGTTATCTAACAAAAAACTTACCAAAGCAACAGCTTCCAAATGCGCAAGGTGTGTACTCAGCTTTTGCATTAAGCTGGGGCACTGCCGTATTAACTTTAATAGGAGGATATTTATATGAAATATCTTCTGGATTGGCTTTCCTTGGAATGATTATTTGTACGATTCCAGCAATCGCAATCATTATCCTAACAAAAAAAAGATATGCATACTAAAATAACCCCCAAGTTTTGGGGGTTATTTTCAATAGGTTGTTACTTTAAAGAAAAATTGAATAGAGTAAATCCAACGTTGCCACCATGTGAAGTTGTTTTCATATTTATCTTGATCGACAGTGTACATGGCGTCTTTATTATTCCAGAGTCTTTCAAAATAATCTTCCATTTCGATTACTAAATCACTATCATTTGGTGCGATAACACGTAGATTATTTTCAAGATTATAGTTATCTAATGTCCTTTCTGTATAGTTTGCGGAACCATTCGAAATGATAGTATACTCGTCTGATTGAATCCAAATAGCTTTTGTATGGTATTGTCCAATAACTGTATTATACCAACGAATGTCAATTTTTCCTTCTGTATCCTCGATCATTTCTTGTGCAACCGGACGATTTGGAAGTCCGGATTTTTCTTGCCCAAAGGAATTTTTATTTGGGTCTAGAATGAGCTTTACTTCTACGCCTCGATTTGCAGCTTCTATTAAGGCGTTTACAATGTCTCGCTTAGCAATAAAAAACATTCCAAGCCAAATTTTATCTCCTTCCTTTGTTGCGGACAAATCTTTCAGTAGTGCATCCAATATCTTTTTCTCTGTTAAATATTGTACTTCATATTGTCCATCTGTTTTTTCCACATCTACTCTTGGAAGCTTAGGGCCTCCTGAAAATAAAGAAACAGCTTCCTCTGCCTCTAATATGTCATTTAAAATAGGACCGGTTACTTTTAAAGCAATATTCCCATGAAATCCACTTGCATCATGTGGATTGGAGGACGTGATCATGGCTTCTTTATCTGTTACAACTGTTTTGCGATGGTTAGCTTTTACATTAAGTAATTTCATATAAGAACCAATTGTCATTTTGGGTGCTTCACTGGCCATTCCATTTGGAATCCAACCTTTTCCACCAATATCAAACCATTGAAAAAATAATCGATATATACCGGAGTATACTGGAGTAGAATCTCTTAAAGAATCTAAATCAGTGTATACGATTTCGACTCCTGCATCTCTCATTTTTTTAAACCATTTGTTTTCATAGGATCCATAGCCTTGGTTTAGAGGATCTGTGATAAAAACTATAGGCATGTCAGGGTTCTCTTTCTTTTTCTTTGCTAGAGAAATAGAAAGTGTATCTGCAATGCGAGGGAAGTTTATATCGTCGTCATAGTATCCATCAAATAGAAAAAAGTCTACCACTACAAATTTTTCCGCTTCCTCGATCATCGTATAAACTTCCTCGAATATATGATTCTCATGTACCATCTCGGTTCCTTTTTGGTCCTGAGCATACGTCAAATCGGTGATAAATTCCACAGTATCTGTTTTATGCATCTTTCCGGCGAATGAAACTCCTTCCGGAAGAGGTTTATATGTATGCCATAAAATCAAGGCTATATAAATAAGTGCAATAACACCAATTGAGCCCATAATAATTCTCTTTCTCTTACTCCATGGCTTGCTCGGCTTTCTAGCCATCTGTAGTTCCCCCTAGTTCATATTATCTGCAATAGAGATATTCCCGCTAAAGTGTAAACGCAAACCGAATTAACCGTTAGAAATAGATTAATTATATTGAAAGCAATCGTGGAATTCTTTAAAATTAAATTATATAGAATTATTTGAATAGTTAGATAAAGTAGTATATAGATAAGGAGAGATAGGGATGTCGATATTAAAAGGTTTAAAGATTTTAGATTTCTCTACATTACTACCGGGTCCTTTTGCAACAATGATGCTGGCAGACATGGGTGCAGATATTATAAAAATAGAATCACCAGATCGAGAGGACTTTCTAAAACATATTAATCCTAAGGATGGAGATGTATCAGCTACTTTCGCTCATCTGAATCGTTCCAAGCGCTCATTGGCTCTGAATCTAAAATTAGAGGAATCAAAGGAAATAATATATAAACTAATTCAAGATTACGATATTGTTATTGAACAGTTTAGGCCAGGAGTTATGGATAAACTTGGAATTGGTTATGACAGATTAAAAGAGATTAATTCGAAAATTATTTTTTGCTCGATTACAGGTTATGGACAAACAGGCCCTTTACAGCATAAAGCTGGCCATGATATTAACTATTTATCAATAGCTGGCATCCCAAGTTATTCTTTTAGGAAAAAACAGGTTCCTGTTCCGTCTGGCATACAAGTTGCTGATATAGCTGGAGGATCAATGCCTGCTGTTATTGGTATATTAGCAGCGGTATACAATCGAGATAAAACTGGAGTGGGACAGCATATCGATATTAGTCTGACAGATGTTTCTTTTTCTTTAAATGCTATGTATGGACCAGGATATTTGGTGGGGAATGAAGAGCCAACAGAAGAGTCTTTACTATTAAATGGCGGTACTTTTTATGATTATTATGAGACTAGTGATCATCGATACATTTCAGTTGGGAGCTTAGAACCGAAATTTCAGGAAATGCTTTGTGAACTAATCGGTGATAAAAGTTTATTAACATTAAGTGGTAGTAAGAGGCAAAAGGACCAGCAGACTTTCAAAGAGTTATTAGTACAAACATTTAAACAAAAGACCTTTGATGAATGGCTAAATATTCTTGGAGATAAATTCGATGGCTGTGTTGAACCTGTATTGAGCTTTTCAGAAGCAGTGAACCATCCGCAGATTAATGCAAGAGAAATGGTTATCTCCGTTCCAAATCAAAAAGGAGGCTCGCAAAATCAAATTGCTTTCCCTATAAAATTCTCTAATAACTTACCTGAATACCGTTTTTCTGGAGTACAAACGGGAGAACATTCTATGGAGATTATGGAGGAAATTGGTTTCCAATTAGAGACTATTCAATTGTTCACTCAAAAAGGAGTTTTTGGGACAAATAAGAATAAGGTTATTCCATTATAAATAAAATAGATAAATAGAAAAGGAGCGGATCATATGTTTTCACCATTAACACCGTTAGACTGGAAACGCAGAGCAGTAAAATACTATCCGGAAAAGATAGCAGTAATAGATGGGGAGAAAAAGTTTACATATAAAGAGTTTGGGCAACGTGTAGACAAGCTTTCCAACGCTTTGCGCCAAGCAGGAATAAGCGAAGGAGACCATGTAGCAGTTATGCTTCCAAATACACACTACATGTTGGAATGCTTTTATGGTATTTGTCAGCTTGGAGCCGTAATGGTACCCCTAAATTATCGATTGAATGCAGAGGATTTGGAATATATCATACAACACAGTGATTCCAAGATGCTTATCGTAGATGAAGAGTTTACTGGGCCAATTGAGAAAATTGAAAGTAACTTGTCTTTAGATCAAGTTGTCATTGTATCTGTAGAAGGGCAATCCCATTCGTTAAATGGAATTGATTTTGAGGACTTTATTCAACAGGATCTAGAAGAGATTTCATTACCATCAATTGATGAAAATCAATTGCTAACCGTAAATTATACAAGTGGTACAACCTCAAAACCGAAAGGTGTTATGCTAACTCATCGGGGTAATTATTTGAATGCAGCTAATTTTATGTACCACTTAAGCGTTCATCATGATGATGTATATTTGCACACATTGCCAATGTTCCATGCTAATGGATGGGGAGGAGTTTGGGCAATAACAGCTACTGGTGCTACTCATATCTGTTTAAGAAAAGTAGATCCTCCTCTCATATTAGATTTATTTGAAGAGCATAAAATCACTTTATTGTGTGGGGCACCTACAGTAGTGAACATGCTAGTTAACGAACCAAAGGCAAAAGAGGTCAAGATTACAACTAACCCACGTATGGCAACCGCTGGTGCTCCACCTGCAGCAGCTCTTATTGCAAAAGCACAAGCCATTTTAGGTTTGAACATGATGCATGTATACGGGTTAACCGAGACATCTCCTTTCATCTTATATTGTGAGTGGAAAAAAGAATTTGATGACAAATCTGCAGAAGAGCAATCGACGATTAAAGCAAGACAAGGTATTGAGCTTGCGTTTAATGGGGAAACAAAAGTAGTAAGTCAAGAAGATGGAAAAGAAGTGGCATGGAATGGAAAGGAATTAGGGGAAATCATCACTCGAGGTAATGTTGTGATGGAAGGGTATTATAAAGATCCTGAAAAAACGGCCGAAGCTATAAAAGATGGATGGTTCTATACAGGTGATTTAGCCGTAACCTATCCAGATGGATATATTGAGATTCAAGACCGTATTAAAGATATGATTATTTCAGGTGGGGAAAATATTTCTTCAACAGAAATTGAAGGGGTTCTTTATAAACATCCAGATATTTTAGAAGTAGCCGTGATAGCCGTGCCCGATGAAAAATGGGGAGAAGTACCAAAGGCCATAATTGTTCTCCATCCTGATCGCCATGTGACAGAACAAGAGATTATTGATTACTGTCGCTCAACTATGGCACATTTTAAAGCACCGAAGGCGGTTGACATTGTAGAGGCTTTACCAAAAACGGCCACAGGTAAACTTCAAAAATTCCGACTAAGAGAAATGTATTGGAATGGACCGAAAAAAGTTAATTAAAAGTAAGTTGTAAGAAATATAGAAAAAGAAAGTAATACCGGGGGAAATCATAAGTATGAATTTAATAGATATAACAAAGGAAAATTGGTTGAAAACAGTTTTTTTAACTACAAATGAAAATGGACATGCAACCATTACAGAGAAGTTTGTTGCTTCTAATGCTCTTTCAATTGTTCAATCCGTATTTGAGACAGGATGGACTATTAAAGGGATTCAAGTGGATGACAAATTAATAGGGTTTACAATGTATGGTTTTTCAGAAGATCTTTCAAAATATGAAATATGTCGATTAATGATTGATAGGAGATATCAAGAAAAAGGATATGGCAAGCGAGCAATTGGATTGATAATAGATGAAATGAAAAGGATAGAAGACTGTGATGCAATTTATTTATCAACTGAGCCTGATAATGAATTAGCACGAAAGCTATATGAGCGTTTTGGATTTAAGGAAACGGGCGAAATAATTGAAGGTGAAGTAGAATACTGTTTGCAATTAGTTTAGGATATAAAACGCTTGGATTTGTTCCAAGCGTTCAGCTTGACGACAAAAGTACTTTTATAAACGGTTATTAATAAAAAAAATATTCTAAAAGAAGTTGCTTTATCCAATTAAAAGTAAAGATAGTAGATTTCTATAAGGAATTGTTTATAGACAAGGACCACCACTTCGCTTTCCGTGGGCTTGGCTTCAGCCTCCTAGGCCAACACGATGTTGGTCATGCAATCGTTGCCGCAGGATGCGGCGAACTTAGATTGCCTTCCCCTTAACTGCGGGTCTTCTGCTCAAGCTGTTCCCACAGGAGTCTTCGTGGTGGTCCTTGCAGAATTAAACGTACAACTCTATGCAACCTTGAATTTGTCTACACAATAAACGCTTGGATTTGTTCCAAGCGTTTATTGTGTTCATTTCGAGGAGACTACTAAAAATTTTATCGGTTGATCTGTTAGGTTATACCAATAATGCATTTTATTCGCATCGAACATAATTGACTGGTGCTCGTGTATCTCCTCTTTATGGTCATCTACTACCACAGTTAATGTTCCTTTAATAACAAAAATAAACTCATGTCCACCATGTGAAAATGCATTTCCTTCATTTTCTCCAGGCTGTAGTATAACTAAAATGGGAGAGTAGGCAGCTTCTCGTATGCCACAGGATAAATCCTTGTAATAGAATTGTTCTCGTATTTCCTTTAAATCCTTTTCTTTATCGTTCTCAGGAAAAAATACAGTTGGGTTTACCTTTAATGCATCTGCTATTTTTTTTAAAGATTCTAAAGTGACACTCGATTTACCACGTTCTACTTGTGAAAGGAAACTTATGGATACCCCCGTTTGTTCTGCTAACTCTTTTAAAGTCAGTTTACGTTCTTTTCTAAGATTTTTTAAAACCATACCTATATTAGAAGACATACATAATTCTCCTTTTAAATTATCACGTTATTTCTATCATCATACATTACTTTTGAAAGAACTCTCAATGTTAATAGATTAAAAATCTATTGACAGAAAATTTTCAACAATCTACAATAAAAAAAGGGAGAATTAAAGTGGCACTTCAATTTTTAAAAGGGGGAAGTAATATGGATTCAAAACAAATGCGGAAGGTATGGATTGCAAGTTTAGTAGGTAGCTCAATAGAATGGTTTGATTATTTCTTATATGGGACAGTAGCAGCTTTAGTGTTCAATCAATTATTTTTTGTTACAGAAGACCCAACAGTTGGTTTACTACTAGCGTATGCATCATTTGCTTTGGCTTTTTTTATCCGACCATTTGGTGGGGTAATCTTTGCGCATATTGGTGATAGAATAGGACGTAAAAAGACATTAGTTATCACGTTAAGTTTAATGGGAGTAGCTACCTTTGGAATGGGATTACTACCAACATATCAAGCAATTGGAGTATGGGCTCCGATTCTTCTAATCACTCTTCGTTTAGTTCAAGGGTTAGGTATTGGGGGAGAATGGGGTGGAGCTCTTCTATTAGCAGTCGAGTATGCCCCGAAAGAAAAACGAGGATTATATGGCGCTATCCCTCAAATGGGTGTGACAATCGGGATGGTTCTAGGAACAATCGCTTTATCTCTTATGACATTATTACCTGAAGGATCGTTTATGACATGGGGTTGGCGTATTCCATTTATATTCAGTGCATTATTGGTTATCTTTGGTTTATGGATTCGTAAAGGTATTGACGAAACTCCTTCTTTTAAAAAGGTGCAGGAATCAGGAGATATTCCTAAGCTTCCAATCGTTGATACCTTTAAGTATCATTGGCGTGAAGTATTAATTGCAATTGGAGCGAAAGTAGTAGAAACAGCTCCATTCTATATTTTTGGTACTTTTGTTGTTTCATATGCAACAACAAATTTAGGTTTCTCAAGAACTACTACTTTAAATGCTGTGATGATTGGTACGATCGTAACAACTATTCTTATTCCGATTATGGGTAGCTTATCAGATAGAATTGGACGTAAAAAAGTGTATATTACTGGAACGGTTGGTATGGCGTTATTTGCCTTCCCTTACTTCTGGATGTTACAGCAAAAATCAGTGGTGTTATTAGTAATTGCTACAGTTATTGCATTAGGAATTATTTGGGCACCTATTACTGCGGTTCTAGGGACTATGTTCTCAGAAATTTTTGATGCGAAAGTTCGTTACACTGGTATCACTCTTGGTTATCAAATAGGTGCAGCAGTAGCTGGAGGAACTGCTCCACTAGTTGCTACAAGCTTAATGCTTGAATTTAACAACTCCTATATTCCAGTAGCATGCTATATAATCTTTACAGCACTTGTATCTTTAGTTGCAATTTGGGCTGTTAAGGATCGAAGTCAACAACATTTAGATGATGTAAATAATGATGCTGGTTTAAAAAAGCCTACAAATAGTAGAAAAGCAAAAGAATTGAGTCAAGTATAAAGTTATTAGAATAACTCGTCTTTGCCATTACTAGGGAAGACGAGTTTTTTATTTAAATGGGGGTTGCAAAAATGTTAGTAGTAAATGAAGAACAGATTATGCGTACATATGGAATGACTGAGGCAATAAAAGATGTGAAAGACGTTTTAATAGCGAAAGAAGCAGAGAAAATTGCAAATCCGCATCGAACAGTAATAGAATTTCCGCAACACGAAGCTTCTGCGTTATATATGCCAAGTGCTGATCTAGTAGGAGAAGTGTCTGCAGTTAAAGTCGTGACAATTTTTCCAAAAAATCCTCAAAAAAGTAAACCGACTACTCAAGGGGTTGTATTACTATCAGACGCACAAAATGGAGAGCATATAGCAATGCTGAATGCATCGTATTTAACGCGACTTCGTACTGGTGCTTTAAGTGGAATAGCAACAGATTATTTAGCGAGAAAAGATGCGAAAGTGGTTACGGTGATAGGAACAGGAGCAATGGCCTTTGAGCAAGTATTAGCTGTTCTTGCTGTTCGTAAAATTGATCGTATTTTACTAGTGAATCGCACTACTTCAAAAGCTGAAATGTTTGGTGAAAAACTAAAGTCATTTGGTGTAGAGGTGCCTTATGAAGTATTTGAAGATGTGTCAGTTGCCGTTCAACAAGCAGATATAATCTGCTGTGCAACTCGCTCTAATGAACCTGTTTTTAAAGGAGAAGATTTAAAAAAAGGAACTCATATAAATGGAGTGGGCTCTTATTTGCCACATATGTTGGAAGTAGACATCACCACAATTACTAGAGCGTCAAAAATTGTAGTAGATGACCTAGAGGGTGTTAAAGATGAAGCAGGAGAATTAATGCATGCAGAAAAAATTGGGAAATGGTCATTTGACGATGTTCATGGCGAACTAGGAAAGCTTGTAAACGGTCAAATAATTGGTCGCGAAAACGAGAAGGAAATTACATTTTTTAAATCGGTAGGAGCAGCTTATTTTGATTTGGCAGTAGCAAAAGGTGTATATAATAAAGCGAAAAAACAACAAATAGGAACAGAAATAGATGTGTAAAAATGAATACGTAATAACATCTGAGGCATCCAATAATGGAAGCCTCTTTTTGTATCTTATTAATTCCTACTAAACCACTTTATTTAATTGACTAAAGAAGTCATTTCCATTATTATATCTGTTAACATACTAGTGAAACAGAAATAAATTAAATTATGAAAGGAAGTTAAATATGAAACAACAAACAGTATCAATCCTTTCAAATGAATTATGTCTCTCCGGAGTACTCCATCTTCCTTCAAACTCTGATGAACAGAAAGTTCCTCTCATTGTTATTTTACATGGATTTTTAGGTAGTAAAGTAGGAGAGCATCGAATGTTTGTGAAGGCTGCTCGTTTTTTTACTAAAAGAGGGTTTAGTGTATTCCGTTTCGATTTTAGTGGATGTGGTGAGAGCGACGGTGATTATTCTAATGTAATGGTTACAAAACAATTAAAGGAAGTACAGATTGTACTAAACTATTTATCATTGATTAAAGAAGTGGATGCCGAGAATATTACTTTGATTGGACATAGTCTAGGCGGTGCTGTAGCTTCCATTACGGCTGCTCAGGATAGACGTATTAGAAAACTAATTTTATGGTCACCAGTAGGTAAACCTTACGAAGATATTTCAAAAATTATGGGTGCAGAGACAGTTGAATTAGCGAGAGTGAATGGAAAAGTGGATTATAATGGATTCTACGTCAGTCATTTATTTTTAGAGGATCTGAAAAATCATCACCCATTAGAAGCGATTTGCTCTTATAAAGATGAAGCTCTCATCATTCATGCAAAAGAGGATGAAGACGTTCCTACAGAACATACATATAGCTATTTTGATGCGCTGCGTCAAAGAGGATGTAAAAAAGAAGTGGATAAGTATTTTGTGGAGCATGCAGATCATACCTTTTCAAGTTATGCATTGGAAGAAGAGTTATTTAATAAATCCTTTGAGTGGCTAGAAAAGTATTTGGATACTACTGAGAAAATAGCATTATAAGCAACACACTTAATTTTAAGTGTGTTCAGATGGAATAAAAAAAGCAGTTGGCTAATTAGTCTCATGTTATGTTGATTTTTAGTCATTATTTCTCTATTACCTCAAGATTATTCTTCCTGCGTGTATAGAAAATAATAAGGTAGCATTTTATTGATTTGGAGAAGCGTTCGATCGACTCCTGCGGGAAAGCGAGACAGACGCGACCCCGCACGAAGCGAGAGCTGAGGAGGAGGCTCGGCGCTCGCCCGCGGAAAGCGAGTGATAAGCTTCGGAAAACCTGTTCAAATCTATATAAAAAAATCGAGATAGTCTATATACGACCTGAACACACTTATTTGTTAAGTGTGTTTTTATTTTGCTAATAAAGGTATTTAGTATTATTGAAGTTATAAAGGCAATACTAAAAAATAGATGTTTTTGTTTAATTGACAATGCACCAACTTCGTGATAAAATTACTTTGAATTAGAGATATTTAAATTAAAGATAAATTTGGAGGGAAAATATATGAATCATTTAAAAGGCATGCATCACGTAACAGCAATTACAAGTAGTGCGGAAAAAAATTATGAATTTTTCACTTATGTATTAGGAATGCGTTTAGTAAAGAAAACGGTAAACCAAGATGATATCCAAACATATCACTTATTTTTTGCGGATGATGTTGGGGGAGCAGGTACAGATATGACCTTCTTTGACTTCCCAAATATTCCAAAAGGTACTCATGGCACAAATGAAATTTATAAAACAGCTTTCAGAGTGCCAAGTGATGCTGCATTAGACTATTGGGTTAAGCGTTTTGATCGTTTGGAAGTAAAGCATACTGGAATTGAAGAACAATTTGGAACAAAAGTGCTTTCTTTCGTAGATTTTGATGACCAACAATATCAATTAATCTCAGATGAAAATAATGAAGGAGTTGCAACAGGTACTCCATGGCAGAAAGGGCCAATTCCTTTAGAGTATGCTATTACTGGTTTAGGGCCAATTCACATTAGGATTGCTGAGTTCGATTATTTAAAAGAAGTGATGGAAAAGGTTTTATTATTTAAAGAGATTGCACAAGAGGGCTCATTCCACTTATTCGAGGTCGGAGAAGGTGGTAATGGTGCACAAGTAATCGTTGAGAAAAACATTGTTCTTCCGCCAGGTCGTCAAGGTTTTGGGACAGTTCACCATGCAGCATTCCGTGTGGAAGACCGTGAAGTATTGGAAGAGTGGATTCAACGTATGGCAAACTTCGGTTTTCAAACGTCTGGTTTTGTAGACCGCTTTTTCTTCCAATCTTTATACGCAAGAGTAGCGCCAGGCCTATTGTTCGAGTTCGCTACAGATGGTCCAGGATTCATGGGAGACGAGCCTTACGAAACACTTGGAGAAAAATTATCATTGCCTCCATTTTTAGAACCAAAACGGGAAGAGATTGAAAGTATGGTACGCCATTTCGATACTGTAAGAAGTACAAAGGAATTTGAAAAAGAATATTAATATTATCGCGCCTACTTCTATTTGCGAAGTAGGCTTTTTATCGTTTAATAAGTAATTAATACTAAATTCATAACATACTAAATATTTAGGAAAAATGACGATATAATAAATAAGTAGTTAAAAATACATAGAGAAAATCCTTATTTTCAATTAGAGGGGTTAATAAGGAAACTACGATTTTTTGTTAGCTGTCTATTACTTAGGGGGGGAAAGAATGAATATTCGTTCTAAGCTTTTTATTATTGCTATTAGTTTATTACTTATTCCGAGTTTAATAATTGGACTAAGTGGTTATTATTCAGCTAAAAACAACTTAGATGAACTGGGAGAAAAAACCCTTAAAAATAGTGTGGAGATGGCTCTTTTAGTTATCGAGTCATTAAATACTTCGGTGGAAAATGGAGATTTGACATTAGAAGAGGCGCAGGAACAGGCAAAACAATATTTACTCGGAGATTTACAAAGTGATGGTACTCGAACAATAACATCTAAAGTAGATTTAGGTATGAATGGATATTTTGTCGTTTATGGAACAGATGGATTAGAAATCGCTCATCCTTCATTAGAGGGAGAAAATGTTTGGGATAAACAAGATGTAGACGGAAATTATTTTGTTCAGGAAATGATCGAAGTTGCACAATCTGGTGGTGGTTTCACTCAATATAAATGGGATTTACCAAATCAACCAGGAACGATAGCTCCTAAAATTACGTATAATGCGCTGGATCCTAATTGGGGATGGGTAATCAGTGCAGGGACTTATATGAAAGCGTTTAATGAAGGTACGAATAATATTATTTTCACTATCCTAATAACACTGGCAATTAGTGCATTGATTGGTATTGTTGTAATCTATTTATTTTCTAGACATCTTGGTATACCTATACAAAGAATCGCTCAAAGTGTTACACAAATTGCCGAGCAAGACTTATCTACTGAAAGTATAAAGATAAAAAATAGAGATGAACTTGGTCATTTAGCTATTGGAATAAATACAATGGCAACCAATTTGAAAGAAGTGATTGCGTCTGTTTCCAATTCGGCACAGCAAGTAGCTGCAACATCCGAACAGCTTACTGCTAGCAGTGAACAGACAAGTAGAGCTTCGGAGGAAATCACAGAATCTATTCAACAAATTTCTTCTGGTCAGGAAAGTCAATTAGTTGGAATAGAGGAAGCTAAAAACTCTGCTTCGTATATCTCTACAAGTATTACAGAAATAGCGAAAAATATTAAGGAATTAAACGAACTATCCATCGCAACGTCTAAAGATTCATTAGCAGGTAATGAGGTTATAAGGCAAACAGTAGAACAAATGATGCAAATTAATAATCAAAGTTCGGTAACGACCGAATCTATGGTGCTTTTAGAAAATAAATCACAAGAAATCGGCGAGATTATTAATGTAATAACTGGTATCGCAGAGCAAACAAATTTACTAGCTTTAAATGCAGCTATAGAAGCGGCTAGAGCAGGAGAACATGGTAAGGGGTTTGCAGTTGTAGCGGATGAAGTAAGAAAACTAGCGGAAGAATCCGGGAACGCAGCTAAAAATATATCTTCTTTAATCGGTGAAATTCAGTTAAATACGAAGCATACTGTCCAAACTGCTAACGAAGGAAAAGTAGTGATAGAAAGTGGGATGAGCTATGTTTCGAACGCTGGAAAAACGTTTGAAAAAATAGCAGAGGATGTAAATCTCATTAATAATAAGCTTTCTATTATTTCCGAGGAAATTCAAGAAATAAATAGTAATACGGAAGTTCTTGTAAACGAAGTGAATAAAACGAAAGAAGTAACAGAACAGTCTACTAGTTATACACAAAATGTAGCTGCTGCAGCGGAAGAACAATACGCTTCTATGGTTGAAATGACTGCTGCTTCTAGGTCTCTGGCAGAAATGTCTGAGCAGCTTCAAGATATTGTTTCTGAATTCAAACTGGCAAAATAAAATATGAAAGGTAGTAGCTTGCGAGCTGCTACCTTTTTCAGTTCAATTATTTTGTATTTTTGAAAATGTACGCTATCTTTTAATTAGCATTTTTTAATGCTAGAAAGAAGTGAGATAAATTGAGCGAAAAAAAATCATTAGATCAGATTAAATTCTCTGTATTGGATTTAGCGCCAATTACACAAGGTGGCAATCCAGGCGAAGCATTTCAACATACAAAAAACTTAGCACAATATGCAGAAAAATGGGGGTATAATCGATTTTGGTTAGCGGAGCATCATAGTATGCCTGGCATCGCAAGTTCAGCTACTTCGGTTGTCATTGGATATGTAGCGGGGGCGACAGAAAGAATCCGAGTAGGTTCTGGTGGAATCATGCTTCCTAACCATGCCCCCCTTGTTATAGCAGAACAGTTTGGCACACTCGAGGCAATGTATCCAGGGAGAATTGATTTAGGATTAGGTCGAGCTCCTGGTACAGATCAAGTGACAATGATGGCATTACGCAGAGATCCTAGAAATAATGGGCAAGATTTTCCTCAGCAACTAGAAGAACTGCAAGGGTATTTGGATGTTGATTCGAGATTCAATAAAGTGAGAGCGATACCAGGGGAAGGGCAAGACATTCCGATTTGGTTGCTTGGTTCTAGCGGTTTTAGTGCTACTTTAGCTGCCCAATTAGGTTTGCCATTTTCATTTGCAAGTCATTTTTCACCTCAAAATACGTTGCCTGCTTTAGAGAGGTATCGCAACTATTTTGAGCCATCCTCTGTATTAGATAAACCATATGCGATGGTAGGGCTAAATGTTATAGCAGCTAATACTACAGAAGAGGCAAAAATTCTTTCTACATCTCATCAATTACAGTTTTTAAGTCTTATTCGAAATACGCCAAGTCAATTACAACCTCCAGTAGAAACGATGGAAGGGATTTGGACAACTTTTGAGAAAGAAAGTATTTTGAGTCAGTTGAAATCTACAATTATCGGAAATCCAGACGAAGTAAAAGAAAAACTTCAAGCATTTCTAGATGAAACGGATGCCGACGAAATGATTATCAATACAACGATATATGATCCAAAAGCTCGCCTGCGTTCATATGAGATAGTTGCCGAGGTAACGGGTATGAAATCTTTATAATGTATACCAGATTCTAATGTAGAATCTGGTTTTTTATTTTTAAGAGAGGCTTTAATCCAACTTTTTAGGGTATATATAGTAACAGTTAAATATAGTGTATGAAGGAGGAAAGATGGTTGATTCGATTTGAGAAGGTGTCCAAAGTATTTGAAGACGGTACGGAGGCTTTACATAATGTTTCCTTAACAATAGAAGAAGGGAAATTAACTGTAATTATAGGACCGAGTGGCTGTGGGAAAACAACTTTAATGAAAATGATTAATCGTTTAGTAGTGCCGTCTTCAGGAGAAATATTTATAGATGGTAAAGCAGTTTCTTCGCTTGATGAGGTAAAGCTCAGAAGAACTATTGGTTATGTAATTCAACGTATAGGTTTGTTTCCACATATGACGATTGAAAAAAATGCATCACTTGTTCCAAATTTAATAGGGTGGACAAAAGAGAAAACTACCGAACGAATTCATGCACTTATGAAAATGGTAGGGCTTGATCCGGAACAGTTTTTAGGTAAGTATCCTTTAGAGCTAAGTGGAGGACAACAGCAGCGTATTGGAGTCGTAAGGGCTTTAGCTGGAAACCCGGAAATTGTTTTAATGGATGAACCTTTTAGTGCTCTAGATCCAATTAGTCGAGAGCAATTACAAATAGAAACAAAGTATCTGCAAGAGAAGATTCAGAAGACAATTGTTTTTGTCACGCATGATATGGATGAGGCTTTAAAGATTGCAGATACGATCATTGTAATGAGGAAAGGACAGATAGAGCAAATAGCCTCCCCAACCGAGTTAATAGAAAAACCGATTAATAATTTTGTAAAAGATTTCATAGGAATTGAGCGAATAAATAGAAGAAAGTCCCTTTCATTGCGTGAAATACAAGAGTTTACGACGTTCTTTGAAGAAGATAAGGAAACACCATATTTAGAGGTAGATGCCACTTTATTGTTAGAGGAAGCAATTGCTTTACTAGATAATGATGCAGTGAAGAGCTTGTTAGTTAAAAAGGGAAATGAACCGCTAGGATATGTAAATCAATCCGTCCTTCTTCGTGCAATTATTGCAAAGGAAGAGGTGGTTTAGATGCGAAGCTTTATAGAAACCATTCAAAGTAGATCAGACTTAATCCAAGAAGCTTTTATTCAGCATATTTACTTATCTTTTATTGCACTTGCTATTGGCATTGCGATTGCCCTGCCATTAGGCATTTTCGTTGCAAGGTATCGCAAGTTTGCCGAACCGATAATTGGAATTACTGCTGTGTTTCAAACGATTCCTAGTCTAGCTTTATTTGGATTTCTAGTTCCTCTTATTGGGATTGGGGCTAAAACAGCATTAATTGCTTTAATAATTTACGCACTTTTACCGATTTTACGTAATACATATACAGGCGTTACAAGTATTGATGGCTCGATATTAGAAGCAGGTAAAGGGATGGGAATGACTAAAAACCAGCTCCTATGGCAAATTGAATTTCCTTTGGCCTTACCGTTTATTATGGCGGGTATTCGAACAGCAACTGTTTTTACTGTCGGAATAGCGACTTTAGCAACATTTGTAGGAGCAGGTGGCTTGGGAGATGTCATATATCGGGGATTGCAGTCATATAATAATTCTCTTGTGCTAGCTGGTGCCTTACCTGTTGCTTTATTGGCTATTTTGTTTGACTTTGCTTTGAAATGGATTGAGAGAAAAGCTACACCAAAAGGTATGAAAACAGGAGGATGAACGGGAATGAAAAGATCATTATTAACGATTGGGATTGCAGCATCTTTATTATTAGGGGCTTGCTCCAGCTCCAACTCAGAGGAAGCACTCGTAATAAGTGGAAAGCCTTGGACGGAACAATTTATTCTGCCTCAAATATTAGGACAGTATATTGAATCGAAGACAGACTATAAGGTTGAGTATAAAGAAGGTCTTGGTGAGGTAGCAATTATGACTCCTGCCTTGGAAAAGGGCGATATTGATTTGTATGTGGAGTATACAGGTACAGGATTGAAGGATGTGCTAAAGGAAGAGTCGGAAGTCGGAGAAAGCTCTGAAAGTGTTTTAGAGCGAGTGAAAAAAGGATATGAAGAAAAGTTTCAAGCAACTTGGTTAAGTCCACTTGGTTTTGAGAATACGTACACACTCGCGTATGCCAAGGATAAAGATTATGATGCAAAAACGTATTCGGATCTTGTGGAAGTTTCAAGAACTGGAAATATGGTATTTGGTGCACCTCATGCATTTTATGAGCGTGAGGGAGACGGCTATGATGACTTTATTAATTCGTACCCATTTACTTTCACAAGAACCGAAAGTTTAGACCCAAACGTCATGTATGAGGCAGTGAAAAATGGAGACGTGGATATTATTCCTGCATTTACAACAGATGGTCGAATTGAACGCTTTGAGTTACAAACAACTAAAGATGACCTAGGCTTTTTCCCTAAGTACGATGCAGTGCCGGTTGTTCGTTTGGAAGCATTAGAGAAGTTTCCAGAGCTTGAAAAAGTTCTAAATGATTTGGCAGGGAAAATATCTGAAGAAGATATGCTAAAAATGAATGCACGGGTGGATATCGATGGAGATAAGGCGGAAGATGTCGCACATGATTTCTTAGTGGAGAAGGGGTTAATTGATAAGTAGTAATTTTCTCAATTTATTTACCAAAAATTAGTTAAGAGCAACAAAATAGAGTATGAGAGCAACTATTCATTAGATGAAAGCAACCAATTGTGATAATAGAGCAACCAATCATTATATAAGGGCAACTAAATCATATCAGTGAACAAACCCCAAAAGGAAAGAGGGTGACTTCAAAAAGTCGTTTTTAACGACCTATTTTGAGTCACCCTCTAAATATTTCCTACAAAAGTGATTTAAAGTTCAAGCGTTTATTTAAAGCAGCTATTACTGGAATACCAACTGCTAATACGACAAATTCACCAGCTGCAACAGTAAGCCATGTATAAAAGAAAGGTAATCCCAATGCTAGGTTTAATTCAATTGCAATGATAAACATTGTGACAGTAAAGAGTAATGTATTGAATATCATGCGAGGAATATGACCCTTAATATACTTGGAAGCAAAAATAGTGATGGATAAAGTGATGATCGAATGAGCTACCCCAAAAGTTAAATCATATAAACCGAGTGGGGAAAACAGATTAGTCACAAATACTCCGAGTACAATTCCAAAAATATATTTTTTATTGAACACGATAAGATGGTTAAACATTTCGCTTATACGAAACTGTACTGCTCCAAATGCAAATGGTGCCACCAAAAAAGATACCGCTACATATAAAGCAGCAATAATACCGCTTGTAGCAAGTGTTTTAGTTTTCATTATTCATTTCTCCTTAGTTTTTTTAAGTGGGAGGTTCACGAACCACGTTTGATAAATCACAATTGCTAATTCTATGACAGGGTTTGGCATATGTCAAGGATTATAGAAATTCTATGTTAAAATAGGAAACAGTATTAAAAAAGGAAGGTTTATATGAAACATTTTTTCACATTACTTAGTGCATGCATGATTTTTCTCATTTTCGGCTGCACGACAGAGATGCAATCAGAAAAAACTGATACAAAGGTGGAAACGTCTGCTCCACAAATAAATCCTGGGAATGAATTGAGAGTTCATTTTATAGACGTAGGACAAGGTGACTCCATTTTTATACAATCACCGGATGGAAAAACTATGTTAATAGATGGTGGCAAGAGAGACTCAGGTAAAGAAGTGGTGAATTATTTACGCACTCAGGGAGTGAAGAAGTTAGATTATGTCGTCGCAACTCATCCGGATGCTGATCATATAGGTGGTCTTCTTGCTGTGTTAAATTCCATTTCAATTAAACATTTTATAGATTCAGGGAAAGTACATACATCACAGACATATGAAAATATGCTTCAGCTTATAGGTGATAAGAAAATCCCGTTTGTCGTGCCAAATAAGGGAGATAAGATTTCATTAGATTCCAATATGGATGTTACTGTTTTAAATGTAGGAGAAGAATCGGATGATAATAATGAAGCTTCAATCGTGTTAAAAGTGCAATATGGAGAAATATCATTTCTCTTAACTGGTGATGCGGATAAAGGGGTAGAAAAAAGTATGATGCAACAATACGATCTGCAATCTACCTTTTTGAAAGCGGGTCATCATGGCTCCGACACAAGCACCTCAGAAGCATTTATTCGAGCAGTTAAACCAGAGGTCACTATCTTAAGCTATGGAAAAGATAATTCTTACGGTCATCCAAAGCAAGAAGTAGTAAACCATATTAAGAAAGTGAAATCTCAAGCCTATTCCACAGCGGAAGTAGGAAATATTGTAGTAACGACTAACGGAGTGGATTATTCTGTTTCCACTCAAGACAGTCCAGATGAAGTGGAAGCGAAAAAAACGGTATCCACCCCGTCCATCTTGATTTCGAGCAAGGATTTGCAAGGAGAGATAGTGGGTATAAAAAATACCGGAGATGAAGCCGTAAATTTAAAGGACTGGGAACTCATCTCCATCGAGGGTAATCAAGTATATAAGTTTTCAAACATGAATCTTGATGCTGGCAAAACCATCTATATCACAAGTGGTCCAAGTGCTAAGGAAGGTCATGGATACCTTCAATGGACAAAGAGACAAATTTGGAGAAACGACGGAGATGCAGCTAGCTTGATAAACGAGAAGGGAGAGGTCATAAGTGAGGTCAAATAAGTACACATTAGATCGTTTCGATGGGGAATATGCGGTATTTTTAAAGCATCCAAATGAAACAGAAAGCCTACTAGTAGCACGCGATCAGATAAAGGTGCATTTAGAGGAAGGAGATATTGTTTCTATAACAGTCTTGGGTGATACGTATAAAATTGAATCTCATGAAAAGGAAACAATGGACCAAAGTGACAAAATTCAAAGCTTATTAGAACGATTAAAAAACGGTAATAAATAATAATGAAGTTTTCATAATTATTAAAACAAACGTGATTAACATGAATCTACAAACATTCATGTTAATCACGTTTTTCGTGTTTTTCGTGTTTGTTGTGGTGCCTGGCACCAGTAATACTGTTGTAATAATTGGTTAGAGGGATGTGTCGTATAGGAAGTTTTGGACGATGTGCTGTTTGGGTTCGTAAGTTTTTAGTGTATAGCCTTCTTTTTGAAGCCACTCGATAATTTGGGGTAGGGCTTTTGTTGTTTGGCTTCTGTCGTGTAGTAGGATGATGATGTCTTTATCACCTGATTTAAAGGCTTTTTCTACTCCCACTTTTACGTTTTTCACGATTTGGTCTGCTTGTTTGTCCGTGTATTCCCAGTCCTGTGAATCTACGTCCCAATCCCATAGTTTGTAGTCATTTTTAATTAATTCATTTTTCATGGCTGTCGTTATATGGGGCTTGCTGCCGTATGGGGTTCGAACGAGTTTTGAATCCAACCCGGTCATTTCTTTTATTAGCTTGGTTCCTTCGTTCATTTCGTTAATAAAAGAATTTGCGGACTTGTAAACCTTGCTTTTATCATGTGTCATACTATGTGTTCCGATATAATGGCCTTCTTTTACGACAGATTTGATAATAGAGGAGTTCTTTTTCATATTGTTTCCTAAAAAGAAGAAAGTACCTGGCACTTTATATTTTTTTAAAGTGGCATTGTTTACTGCTGTGAATTTATTTGGTCCATCATCAAATGTTAAGTAAATAGTTGCTTTTCCTGGTTTTGCTTGTGTTTGTTTAGATTTTAGCTGTTGGTTTAAATAAATTTCATATTCTGCATGAGACATACGAATCCAGTCATCTCTATAGATTCGCTGTGTTTTCTGTTTTGGAAAGTTTTCAATTTTATATCCTATTTCTTTAGCAATAAATTTAACACTAATGAACAGCTTTCCATCTATTCGCACAAATGGAACCGAACTAAGGGCTGTTCCATTTTTAGTAGTTATGTTCGAGGTTTCGTTATAAATAATCTCTAAGTCTTGTTTTCGTATAAAAGTATTTCCTTTTTCTGTTTCATAAGGAATATCTAAATTAGCTGCTATTTCTTCCAGTGGAACTTTCGTGTCTTCATTGATAACTTTTACATCACTAAAACCTAATAATTGATCATTAAAGCCAACATAATGTGTTTCTACTGCTGCTTGTCCAGTGGTTGTGCTAAAAATAATAGAGATGAAAAGAGCTGCACATAGAATAGTAATTTTTTTTATGATTATAACCACCTGTTCATATATTTTTTGTCATCTAAAAAATATATGTATTTTGTAATCGTGGTATGCTTATATTAAGATGTTTACTAAGGGGGTGAGTGTAATGGCAAATCGATATAAATTGCCAGAGAGCGCAACGTCTCATGCAAAGCCTATTTTTGGAAAGGCGATACTTTGCGTGGGGAGTCATTAAATAAATTTTAATCGCCATTTCAACTTGTGGCTTTGCACCTTATTGAAAGTGATAAAAATAAGGGAGCGAGCGCAATGACTTATATAAAAGCGAATTCTGTTTTACCTGAGGAGCTTGTGAAGGAAATTCAAAAGTATATTCAAGGGGAAACAATTTATATTCCGAAACCAGAAAAGAGTTATAAACAGTGGGGGGCGCTTTCAGGAGAAAGAAAGCGTATTGACGAAAGAAATGCCTATCTTAAGCAAGCTTATAAAAATGGAGTTCCGATGAATAAGCTTGCTACAGAACATTTTCTTTCTGTGGAAACTGTTAAAAAAATCATTTATTCTAAATAAATCAGGAGCTGGTGACCCTTTTATACAGGGTTATCAGCTTTTTATATGGCGAGAACATTTCATAGCCATCTTTACCATTTATAAAAAAAGTCATTTCCGCTACAATAAATTAGAAATGATTTATTAAAAAGTGAAATAGGAGGGATGGAAATGAATCCTTTCATAAAAAGTGATCAATACAACTTTATTAAATATCAGACACAAAACTTAATTAATGGGCATGCAACTGTAAATGATCAAGCTGTATTAAATGCATTAAAGTCGCTAACGATTGAAAAAGTATTAGGGCTATTCGAAGAGTTACATGAAGATCAAAAACTATTACTAAATCCAATAGTTGAAGTAAAGGAAAAATCAGATGCGGAAGTGTTTTTGGAGCAAATAAAACCCTATGTAGTTCCTTTTAGAGAAATAAAAGAACAAACAATAAAGAAATTATTTCCAAAAGCAAAGAAACTAAAAATGCCTTCATTAGAACAAGTAGATTTTAGTGAAATATCTTATTTGGGATGGTTGGACAAAGGGACGAATAAAAAATACTTAATAGTAGAACACCATGGTAAGCTTATAGGGATTTCCGGTGGCTACAAAAATTCCAACAAAAAAGGAATATGTACTTTATGTAATCGCTTTGAAGAGATTGGTATGTTTACTTCTGCCACAAAAGGTGCGACACAAGACGCCTATATTAAAAGAGGGAACTACATTTGCCAGGACAGCCATAAATGTAATCAAAATTTAGTTTCCCATGACAAACTAGAAGAATTTGTAGAATTAATCATCGGCTCTTAAATTGTATGTATAACCAAAACAAACGTGAATGTTTAAACATTCACGTTTTTTGGTGCCAGGCACCTGTAATATAATTGTCATACAAGGAGGATTTATAAATGGAAAATGAAATGCTGAAAATATTTGATGAAAATAGATTAGAAATAGGAACAGCGACACGAGAAAAAGTTCACCAGCTTGGTTTGTGGCATGAAACATTTCATTGCTGGTTTATTTGTAGTGAGGAAGGGAAAGGGTATATATATTTACAAATTCGAAGTGATACTAAAAAAGATTATCCTAGCTTACTAGACATTACTGCGGCTGGTCACTTAATGGCTACTGAAAGTGTGGTTGACGGTATACGAGAGGTACGAGAAGAACTTGGAATAGAGGTAACTTTTGATGAGCTCGTTCCGCTCGGTGTAATAGACTATTCCGTCAAAACAGGAGAACTTATAGACAACGAGTTAGCGAATGTCTTTATATATAATAACAATGTAAATTTTGAAGACTTTAACCTCCAAGTGGAAGAAGTTTCAGGAATAGTAAGGGCAGATTTTAAACAGTTTACAGCACTTTGGAGGAATGAAGTTCTTGCCATTGAAGTCGAGGGATACCAGTTGAATGAATTAGGAGAAAGGATTCCACTAAAAAAAATAGTTGAAAGGGACTCCTTTGTTCCACATGAGGACTCTTATTACAAAGCAGTTATTTTAGAAATTCAAGCACTTCTATGACATAATAAAACCAACTTCCTTAAATAGAAAGTTGGCTTTTATTTTATTCTAATATTTTTATAGTTACAGATTTACGGCCCCATTTATATGCCTCTTTTTTAGAAGAGAAAAATACATCAATTTTGTTTCCCTTAATTGCACTGCCTGTATCACCAGCAATAGCATAGCCATAGCCTTCTACATACACTTTTGTGCCAAGCTTGATAACATCAGGGTCGACTGCGATTACTTTTATATCTGGATTACGCTTTAAGTTAATTCCTGTACTTGTAACACCTGAGCAGCCATTGCAATTTGCAGTAAAAGCGCTCGCAGATACAACTATTTCTTTTGCTACCTTGTCCTCTGAATCGGATCTAGATGGATTTTTTGTTTTTTCCTTGCCTGTTATTTTAAGTTTTTGTTTCGCTTTGATACTATCTGATTTTAAGTTATTCCAAGACTTTAAGTTGGCGATTGATACATTATACTTTTTGGAAATAGAATATAAAGTTTCGCCTTTATTTACTGTGTGAACGGTAGTAGCTGCGAAGCCTTGTGTTACTCCGCTGACTAATAGTACGATTGTGATTATGAGTGATCCAAGAATTTTCTTCAAATACTCTACCCCTTGCTATTTAGTCTAATCATATATTAGCAATATATTGTTACAGGAATATTACGGTAATTTACCAATAGCATTACAAATAGTAGATATATTGTTGCTATATTATGTATCGTGTATATTGGAAAAGTACTATCGAAAGAGGGCTGATTTCAATGAAATTTGTAAAATGGATAATTTTAATAGGGACTTTATTATTATTGCCGTGGTTATTTTGGTTTATGTCTGATGATAAACAACGTAACATTACTGTAATAAATAAAACAACTCCGCATGGGAATATTAGTGAACACCAAGGATTCTTTTGGCTACTAGACTATCTGAAAATAAACGATGAAAAGAATAAAAAATATAATCCTTCTGAAGATTATTATGGCTACACTTTTGAGGACAACGAATACATTGAAAAACCACTTCCTACGAATTTAGCAGGTTCGGATTTTATATATGTAATAGATACATATGGTGTAGACGAAAAAGATTTAAAAGGTGGATTAACAAATGAAGAGTGGACATCCATTCAATCAGCAAATGAGGATAAACACGCAACTCTAGTAGTGGAATATAATTCAATTTCTAATAATGTAAGAGATAAAGCATCCAAATATTTGGGTATTAAACAAACGGGTTGGATTGCTAAGTATGGCAAGTCATTAGCACTGAATGACGGAGAGGTACCGAAATGGGTTGTAAATGCCTATGAAAAAAATAATAAAAAATGGAGTTTTGATGGAGAAGGTATTATTTTTTATAATGAATCCTCAGAAGAAGTTGAAGTGCTTTCGGTGAATGAAGGGACTCTTCAAAAACACGGTTTATTATTCAAAACTACCCAACAAGGTGAAGAAACGTTCTCTATAAGTAAAGCGAGTATGTACAATGGTTGGTTTGACATTATAAATTCAGAGGCAGATGCTAAAATACTTGCAGAATTTGAAATAGATACAACGGAAAAAGGAAAAAAGATACTCCAAAAAATCGGGATTTCCTCCAACTCACCAGCTATAGTAATGAAAAAACAGAATGCAGCGAATAGCTATTACTTTGCAGGTAATTTCAGTACAGTAGAGAAAATTCCAGGAATCTACCAATATAAAGGGTTCACTAAAATTAGAGAAATGTTGACTGTAGATTTTTTATTTCCGGGAGAGAGTTTCTATTGGCAAGTTTATGTACCTATTATGACATCTATCCTAAAAGATATAGAATCTTTTGAGCAAGAAAAGATGGTGGATAAGACACAGACATTGAGCACTGTGAAAACAAAAGAAGGGTTAACATATAATAGTCGAATTTCAAAGGATAAGTTTGAAGTGTACAGAAATAATAAATGGGAAACGATGACGATAAAAGGTGTGAATCTTGGAATGGGAAAACCAGGAGCATTTCCTGGAGAAGCTGCTATTACAAGAGAAGAATATGCACGTTGGCTTGAATACATCGGTGAAATGAACGCTAATACGATTAGGGTTTATACACTCCACCCACCAGCTTTTTATAAAGCGCTTAAGCATTATAATGAGACGCATGAAAAACCTATTTATGTTTTCCATGGGGTATGGATTGATGAGGGGCCGTTGGAGGAAACATTAGATGCATATACGCCTGAGATTACAGAGACTTTTCAGAAAGAGTATAAGCAGATGGTTGATGTAATTCACGGTAAAGCAGAAGTGTCAGAAAAGGTTGGGCATGCACATGGAACATATGACTCAGATATTTCTCCATACGTAATCGGGTGGATGATTGGAATAGAGTGGTACCCTTTAATGGTAGATAATATGAAAACAGTTTATGCAAACCTCCCCCAGTTTGATGGCTCTTATATCAAGACAGACCAAGCGGAAGGATTTGAGATATGGTTAGCTGAGCAAATGGATACTTTAATGAAATATGAAGCAGAGGTGTATAGTTGGACAAGACCAATGAGCTTTACAAACTGGGTTTCAACAGATAATTTAAACCAGCCAGCGGAACCTTTAGAAAAAGAAGACATGGCTTCCGTTGATCCAAACCATATAAAGATAAAAGAAGGGCAAGATTTACCTGGCTTATTCGCTTCGTATCATGTATATCCATACTACCCAGATTTTTTAAATTTAGAAGAAAAGTATACTGAGTATATCGATCATCGAGGTAATAAAAATAATTACGCAGGGTATTTACATGACCTAAAAGCAAGCCACTCTATGCCAATTCTCATTTCTGAATTTGGAATTCCTGCATCTCGAGGTATAACACATTTGAACCCTTTTGGTTGGAATCAGGGAGGTCATTCAGAAAAGGAACAAGGAGAAATATTAGTCTCATTATATGAGGATATTTTAGAAGAGGGAATGATGGGGGGACTCATCTTTACTTGGCAGGATGAGTGGTTTAAACGGACATGGAACACAATGGACTTGGACGATCCGAATCGACGGCCGTTTTGGTCCAATTTACAAACAAATGAACAGAACTTTGGGTTGCTTAGTTTTAATACATTAAAAATAAAATTGGATGGAAATTCGGATGATTGGAAAGGAATTGAACCAGTTTATCAATCGTCGGAAGAACCAATTCAATCTGCTTTTATCACACATGATGAGGCGTATCTGTATATTCGATTAGATCAGAAATCTAGCAAAAAAGGTGACTGGTTTGATCAAAACGAAGTAAATATTTTATTCGATGTAACGCCAAAAAGTGGAACAGATGTTATAGAAGGCCAACCAAGTATTCAACTCGATCGACCAGTTATTGATTTTTGGGCAAATATACAGAGTAAAGAAAAAGCGAATTTATACGTAGATGCTTATTACGATTCGTTTCTTTATCAATATGGACATGTATTACAAATGATTCCTGAAAGCGAGCCTATACCAACAAAAAGTACCGGTGTATTTAACCCAATTCGTTATGCTTTAAATAAAGGGTTAGTTAGGCCAGACACAGGTAAAGAGCTTCCATTTGAAAGCTATGAAACTGGAAAATTGCAGTATGGAAATAGTAATTCGTCAGCAAAGGATTATTATTCATTAGCTGATTATTATGCTGATCCTAAAACAGGTGTATTAGAGATGAGGATTCCCTGGTTACTATTAAACGTGAAGGATCCAAGTTCAAAAATAGTCCTATCAGATTTATATAAAGACGGACTAGAAACTAACTTAGAAATAGAGGATTTAGGCGTTGCTTTTACCTTTAGAAAAAATGGTAAATTGCACACCTTTCCAAAAATGAAGGATGGGGTAATCCCTTTTAAGTCTTTAGCTCGATACAGTTGGGATAAGTGGGAAGCACCACAATCTAAGGAACGCTTAAAACAATCTTATTATATTCTCCAAGACAAATTTAAAGAAGTAAACTAAAAAAAATAGGGCAGTCCCATAAGTTATTGAAAAACGACTTTTGAGGGCAGCCCTTTATTTTATATATTATTCTATGGGTTTTCCAAAGCATAAGCTCGGCGGACGAATTCGAGCGCCTTCTTAGATAAAATTAGGACACTTTAGTTGCGAAAGTGCATCCAAAGTGTCCTATCTAGATGAAACAAGCGAGATGGAGTTGTCTAAAAAACTAAAAAGTAGAGTGGGAACTTTTAAAAAACCCTTATTCTACTTTTTAATTTCTAGAAAATCGTTGAAAAAGGTGACACTCCGGCGGCGGGAATAGCGTTAGCCGAAGACCCCACAGTTGAGGGGAAGGCAATCTAAGAGTTCGCTGCATCCTGCTCCTGCGCAAAGCTCGTCGCAAAAGAACTTTTGCGGAAACGATTGCATGACCAACATCGTGTTGGCCTAGGAGGCTGAGGAAACGCCAGCGGAAAGGTAGCCATTTTAATGATTTTCTTTCTTTTGGGATAGCCATATTTTTTATTTGGAATCTGAAGATATTCCTTTTCTATCCATTTTTCCCCATTCCGCCTCTTTTCTACGAAATGATTTAATCAAGCCCTCAAATCGCCAAATAACTAGAAGGGGACGGAACCAAAAGGACTCTGTTAATGCCCAAAAGAATAACAATAATAAATGCTTCACCTTTGGATATTTAAACATAGTAAGCTCCTCTAGAAGAATAGATAAAGCTGAGATGAATGATCCGTAAAGCATTGTAACCAATAATAGTATTGTTACAATGTAAGGATCTAAAAAGCCGAAAAATACTCCACCAACTATTAAAATATATCCAATCAATTCCATAACTGCACCTAATAATTCGACTGTAAAAAAATAAGGAAAGCCGATGAATCCGAGTAGTCCATATTTGGGGTTTAAAAACATCTTTTTATGTGCATTTAATGTTTCTGCTAAGCCTCTTTGCCATCTAATTCTTTGAGATTTCAATACTCTAAAGGAGTCAGGTGCTTCCGTCCAACAAACTGGATCGGGAATATATTTTAATTGAAGATCGAGTTTTTGCTCTTTAATAATTCGATGTAGGCGAACGATAAGTTCCATATCTTCTCCTACAGTATCCACTTTATATCCACCCGATTTTATCACCGTATTTTTATGGAATAGACCAAATGCCCCTGAAATAATAAGAAGCTGATTAATTTTAGTAAATCCTAGTCTCCCAATTAAAAAACCTCTAAAATATTCCACGATTTGCAAGATGACTAAGGGGTTTTTAGGTAGATCAATTGACTCCACCTTACTTCGCGAAATGGTAGTCCCATTTGCAATTCGTACGGAACCACCAACTGCAACCGTTTTACCTTCCGAATCGATTACTGGTTTCATTACCTTCAATAAAGCATCATTCTCTAATATAGAATCTCCATCGATTGCACAAAAATATGGATACTTGGATACATTTATACCGCAATTTAAAGCATCTGCTTTTCCACCGTTAGTTTTTGAGACGACCATAACGGTTGAATAAATTGTCGAACGATAAGAGGATTGTATCTGTTGGGTTTTCATATGTTCTCGAACAGCCAGTTCTATTTTTTCTAATTTAAACTCTTCGATTAATTTTAATAACGTTCCATCTTTTGAACCATCATCTACCACAATGATCTCATATTCAGGATAATTGAGTGCTAACAATGAACGAACAGTGCTAACTACTCCAACTTCTTCGTTATAGGCAGGAACAATGATAGAAACTGGATATGTTCTTTCGCTCACTGCCATATCTTCAAGTGATTCCGTCTTAATAAGTCTTCCTTCACGCATAACATTTTTCATGGAAAATAAAAACAAAACGATGTAACTAATTGAAGTAAATCCCATATAAAATATGATGAAGTAGGAGGTTACTTGAAATAAGAAAATAACAATATCCTTCAATCCTTACTTCCCCCTTTTTTGGAAGTGATCCATTGTACTGCCATATCTCTTGCATATAAATCGGAATGATTCTTTGAAAGAAAATAAAGTTTATCCTCTCCGAATATTTGAAGAATGGATTCTGCAGCCGCATTACGAACCCACCATTCTCTATCTCCCAATAATTTAACTAAAAATGGCTCAAAGACTTCCAACATTAGTACTCCGGAAATACGACAACTGAACATTCTTTCTTGCCATGAAGAGGATTCGAAAAATGGGATGAGTAGTTCGATATTGCTTATATAATTCAACCTATAAAGGCCTTTAAGCGCCTGTATACGCATTTCCAAATTTTCATTTTGTAATTCATCTTCTAATAATGGTTGGTAACGTAGATTTTTTGTAAGCCCAATAAAGGAAAGAATGGCAATCCTGCACATCGGATTATAGCTTTCTTTACTCAGTTTTATAGCATTTCCAAAAGTATCCTCATTCAATCTACTAAATACATCTAAATAATGTTGTAATGTTGCAGTTCTATCTCTATTTAAATAATCAACAATGGAAAGGTCATTTAATGCTGCAAGTGCTCGGACAGTTTGATTCTTTTCCTCATCCCACACTTTTAATTTCGATAAGTGGTCTTGGAGAAAAGGCTTTAACGATATAAGTTTAAAATCCTCGATGAAGTATAGTGTATTTACTCGTGTAGACCAAGTTCCTCTTTTCATTCGTTTTAAATAGGTTTCAGCGAATATAGATTCTGCTGCTTGCTCGAGTTTCTCTCGTATATGCGCATCTTTAACATCTGTAAATGTTTCACTAAAAATACGTTCTGCCACTTCAAAATTCGCTCTAATTACAAGGGCCTTAGGTATCATCCAGTTTTCTGACATTAGATAGTCCACAAAAAGCTCTAGATTGTCTTCATACACTTTGTCTTGTCTATCATTCTCTCTGTTTCTGAGCCACTTTCTAATGCATAGCAGAGCTAATAATAGTAATTGAAATCCTAAAAGAATACCAATAACCCAATAGAAGTAAATCATTTCTATAATCATACAAACAACCTACTGGCAAGGCGTTGAATTCGAGCGAGTACTTCCTGTGGATGGAAAGGCTTAACTAAATAATCGTCTGCACCTCTTTTTAAAGCATGTAAAATATCTTGATTGCTGTTTCGGGAAGTAAGCATTGATATGATGATACGGTCGTTTGGATACTCTTCTCTTATGTGATTTAAAACTTCTAAACCATCCATTTTAGGCATTACAACATCTAAAAGGAGGATATGATAATCTGTTGGATGATACCAATCAGAGTGTATAAACTCATACCCGTTATCATATACGGAGACTTCTATATGAAATCGAGGGGATTTCCATGATAGAAATTGTTTTTCTAGCATCGTTCTACTCAGTTTGTTATCATCTACAATAATGACGCGGACGATTGGCATTATAGACTCCAAGTTCATATTATTATATGAAATACATGTTGGCTCAGTGGATTGCTTGGCAACACTCAAAGCCTGCTTGCCATTCACTACTAGCTGCTGAATATGGTTATAAGAAGAGTTCCATTCTGCAACACCTGATACAATTTGAATATGAAAGCTTTGACCATCTTTATAATAAGTGTTAGAAACAAAGGTTTTATTTAATTTGTCCAATTTTTCAAGTGCTTCTTTCTCTTTAGTTGTTGGATGAAGGAGAGCAAAGGTTCCCCCGTGTAATCGATAAAAGCTTTCTTTGGATTGAATGTTAGTGTGCATCAATTCACTAAAAGTGCTTAGTATCTCATTTGTATAAGAAAATCCAAAGTCTTTATTCATCTGTTGTATATGATGTACTTCTATTATTGAGATGGAAAAAGTGGTGCCTTCATTATTAAAATTGTCTATTAAATCGAGCGCTTTCTTTTCAAAGCTTGCATAATTAAGTGCACCTGTAAGCGGATCAATCGATTGAAGGTGCTTAATAAAATTTCGATGTGATAAAAAGTTTGAAACGATCGCAAGAAGGAGATGGTTTCCTTTCTTCGGATGTATCATATCCGCAGCTCCATGACGGATGAACTCCGTTTTTATCGAAGAAAATTCATTATTAAAATTCAATACAATGATTGGAATAAAACGGACTAGAGCAGTCTGCTTCATTTTATCTAAAAAAGAAAGAGTCGAAGAATCAGACATATTTGCTGAAATACAACAAACATCAATTTCGTTTGTATTAAATAAGTCAATTCCTTTTTCAACATTAGGTGCTACTAAGATTGTGTAGCCTTCCTTTTCTAAGTCGTCTTTAATAGAAGATAATTCCACTAAATCTTCTGCAATTAACAAAAGAAGTCCCAGTTTGTTGTGAGAATTAATAGTTGAGTTATTAGCGAACAACTGAAAACCTCCTTACATATTATCAATATTAGTTAATGAAAGAACCATTCCACTCTATTTCACCTTTAAACACTGTAGTAGCAGGTCCGGTCATAAATACTCCGTGATCAGAATATCTAATTATAAGCTTCCCACCTAAAAGATTTACTTCAATATCTGTATCAAAATCACAATGACCATTTAAGACTGCTGCAACAACTGCAGCGCAAGCTCCTGTTCCACAAGCTAATGTTTCTCCACTACCACGTTCCCAAACACGCATATTAATAGAAGTGCGACTTACTATTTCAATAAATTCAGTGTTCACACTCTCAGGGAAGACAGGATTAAATTCGAATGTTGGACCTACTAATGGAAGATTAATAGATTCTATATTTTCAGTTATAATTACGCAATGAGGATTTCCCATAGATACAGTAGTAATATGGTAGTTTTCATTTTCAATCGTAAATGGCATATTCACTATACTTTCAGTTTGATCGATTAAGATAGGTAATGCGGAAGGATCTAAATTCGGTTTTCCCATGTCAACAGTAGCAGAAGTCATTTTGTTATTATCGGCAAAAACTTGAATAATTTTTACACCACTTAAAGTATCAATATTCATCGTATTTTTCGGGACAATCTGATGATCATATAAATACTTTGCAACACAACGAATGGCATTACCACACATTTTACCTTCACTACCATCCGCATTAAACATTCTCATTTTTGCATCCGCAATATCAGATGGGCATATTAATACAACACCATCTCCACCAATTCCAAAATGTCTATCTGAAACTAAACGACTAAGTCCTTCAGGGTTTTCGATCATGTTTTCTAAACAATTTATATAGATATAATCATTTCCACAGCCATGCATTTTTGTAAATGTAATATTCATTATTTGAAAACTCCTTATTAATACAATTTCATTCATTATAGTTACTACAAACCAACATGGTCAATGGATGACTATAGAAAAAACAGTCGCAAAAGAAGATATTATTGCGACTGCCATTATTTTTTTATGGTGTTTTCGTATTAAAGGTGTCTCCGCCTTGAATTGTTCCGTTTTCAAAACCTTTATAGAACCAGTTTTTTCGTTGTTCTGAAGTACCATGCGTAAAACTTTCGGGAACGACATAACCTCTTGCTTGCTTTTGCAATGTATCGTCTCCGACAGCACTTGCTGCAGTCAATGCTTCTTCTAAATCACCTTCTTCTAAGTAACCTAATCCTTGTGCATGTTTAGCCCATACACCCGATAAATAGTCAGCTTGCAGTTCGAATCGGACAAGGTATTTATTGAATTCCTCTTCGCTCAATTTTTGGCGCAACGGCATTACTTCTTCCGTTGTTCCTAAAAGTGTTTGGACGTGATGTCCCACTTCATGAGCTATCACATATGCCATCGCAAAATCACCAGGAGCATTGAATTTTTCTTGTAATTCCTGATAGAAGCTTAAGTCAATATAAAGCTTTTGGTCACCTGGACAATAAAAAGGACCTACAGAGGCTCCCGCTGCTCCACATGCTGAATTTACACTGCCCGAATATAGTACAAGCGTCGGTTCCACATATTCCAGACCGTTTTCCTCAAATATTTCTGTCCAAACCTTTTCGGTATCTGCTAATACTACCGATACAAATTCTGCTAATTCTTTTTCTTGAGCACTTTCTTCATAGGGAATTGTACTTGATTGTTCCGAAGTTCCAAGATTTCCAATAATATCACCCGGATTCCCGCCAAGAAAGGAAAGTATAATTACAATAATTAATCCAAGACCCCCTCCAACACCGGCTATCGCTTTACCTCCGCTCATACCACGCCGGTCTTCTACATTAGAGCTTCCAGCTCGTCCCTTCCATTTCATTTATCTCACTCCTTTTCATCAGACTGTTGACAAACGCTTTATCCTACCATGAGATCTTACAGTCTGGGGAGGCCTTTGAAAACTGTCTTTATCAACAAACGGAATTACATGTATATTGTCTTTATACCCAAAATTTATAAAATTAGACATCCAACTTGGATGGTTTGGATTATAATGTAATAAAGGGGAGTGTTTATCATGCTTATTAAACCGAAAATGCTTCGAGCTGGGGATAAAGTAGCGACAATTAGTTTGTCATGGGGTGGAGCTGGAGAACCTGAATTGAACTGGCGATATGAGCAGGGTGTCGAACGATTAGAAAAGGTATTTGGGTTAGAAGTAGTATCTATGCCAAATAGCTTAAAGGGTGCGGAGTATTTATATGATAATCCAAAAGCGCGAGCAGAGGATCTGATGAATGCCTTTAAGGATCCTACCATAAAAGGGATTGTTTCCAATATCGGTGGGAGTGAAAGTATCAGACTATTACCTTATATTGATTTTGATGTCATCCGTAATAACCCGAAGATTTTTATAGGTTATTCAGATGCAACAGTAACTCATTTGTTTTGTCATAAAGCTGGAATTTCATCATTTTATGGCCCTGCGATACTGACAGACTTTGCTGAAAATGTTGAGATGCATGCGTATACGGTGGAGGCTGTGAAAAAGACTTTGTTCACAAATGAAGTAATCGGAGAAGTTAAACCAGCGCCTGAATGGACGAGTGAACGATTAGAATGGCTTATAGAAAACAAAGATAAACAACGTAAAATGAATCCAAATCAAGGCTATGAATTGCTGCAAGGTTCTGGAGTCGTGCAAGGAAGATTAATCGGAGGATGTATCGAGGTTTTAGAGTTTGCTAAAGGAACCTCTCTATGGCCGGAAGAGTCGTATTGGAAAGACAGTATACTATTCTTTGAAACTTCAGAGGACCTACCTGAGCCATCTTATATTGAATATTGGCTAAGGAATTATGGCTCGCAAGGAATTTTGCAAAATATAAAAGGAATAGTTTTTGCAAAGCCTCAACATGAGAAATATTATGAGGAATACAAAGAATCTATATTAAGAATAATGAAGGAACTAGATTTGAATGAGTTACCAATACTTTATAATTTAAATTTTGGTCATACGGAACCGAAATTTATTCTTCCATATGGAGCGATGGCTGAAATAGATTGTGAGAGAGTAACTTTTTCTATTTTAGATAGTGGAGTTGAGTAATTGTGTCTTCTTATATTGTAGTAGGTGGTGGGATATTAGGTGCTTCCACTGCCTATCATCTTGCGAAACATCATGCGAAAGTAATTCTCGTTGATCGAAATGATTTAGGACAGGCATCTGAAGCGGCAGCAGGAATTATATGCCCGTGGATTTCCCAACGAAGAAATAAGAAATGGTACGAGCTTGTAAAAAATGGTGCTAAATATTATAAGCAGCTTGTTGAAGAGTTAGAAGCATTAGGGGAAACATCTACTGGCTATAAAAAGGTAGGAGCAATAGCGCTTCAGAATGATGAGAAAAAGCTGCAAAAAATGCTTGAGCGAGCATTGGAAAAAAGAGTGGATGCACCTGAAATTGGTGAGTTAAAAATACTGTCTTGTGATGAGACGAGAGCATTGTTTCCACTTATCTCAGAGGACTTTACGTCGTTGTTTGTGGAAGGAGCAGCCCGTGTCGACGGGCGAGCTATGCGAGATGCATTAATTCAAGGTGCACAAAAGCTAGGGGCACAAGTGGTTAGTGGAAATGCAGAGTTTTCTAATGGGGTTGTATTAGTAGATGGAAATCAAATAGATGCGGATGCAGTCATTTTAACAGCTGGTGCTTGGGGAAATGAAGTTCCTGCAACACTGGGAGTTAATATGAAGGTGAGCTCTCAAAAAGCCCAAATCATGCATTTTAAGATAGAAAATGAATCAACGGGAGATTGGCCGGTTGTTCTTCCTCCGACGAACCAATATTTACTAACCTTTGACAATGGAAAAGTGGTGGCTGGTTCCACATATGAAGAAAACACCGGTTTCGATGTCCGTGTGACTGAGGCAGGTAAAGTAGAGTTATTAGAAAAGGCAACATATATAGCGGAATCTTTGGGAACTGCAGTAATTGAGGAAGTGCGTGTAGGGTTTAGACCTTATACACCAGAGTTTCTGCCCGTTATTGGGAAATTACCTGGATATGAGACTATTTATTTTGCGAATGGATTAGGTGCTTCTGGATTGACTGCAGGGCCATTTGTTGGAGCTGAATTAGCTAGGTTGGCATTAGGGGAAAAAACAGTATTGGATTTAACCGCATACGCACCAGTTTAATTTATAAAGAGATGGGGCAAAAGGGATGAATTATTCTCACGTAGAAGAAGTAAATGATATGACTGTTGTAGAGGCTTTAGAAAAAAACCTAGCGATTATTCGTTTTGATTTAAATAGAGATGTCGCTTATGTAAATGATAACTTTGCCAACGAACTGGGCTATACTAAAGAAAAAGTGATGAAAATGAACCACCGCGATTTTTGTTTTGAAACAAACTCAAAAAGCCCAGAATATGAAATGTTTTGGAAAGAATTATTTGGTGGGAAGACGATTCAAAACAAAGTAGAACGTAAAGACGCAAAAGGTAATAGAGTTATGTTTGAAGCAACCTATATGCCAATATTTGGAGAAAGAGGACAAGTGTTAGGTGTTACAAAAGTAGCGACGAATGTAACTGATCGCCATCAAACTATTATGGCTGTAACAGAAGAGCTAAATGATATGTCCGAAGAGCTAAGTACTCGTGCGGAAGTAGGTATTAAAAGAAGCCAGGAGTTATTAGAAACTATTGATGAAATTGCTGCAGTTTCTAGTGAAAATACGGTTACCTTGAACAACCTACAAGTGCAAGCAGACTCTATTAAGGGCATCGTTCAAACAATTAGAGAAATCGCTGCTCAAACCAATTTACTAGCTTTGAATGCTGCAATCGAAGCCGCTCGCGCTGGTGAACACGGAAGAGGATTTAATGTAGTAGCTCAAGAAGTACGAAAGCTCGCGGCAAGAGTCGAAGCATCCATCGTTGAGGTACGTGAGAATATCGATGGAATAACAAAAGAAGTTGATAAAGTAACAATTAGTAATGGGAAGTCTCAAGCCAGCATAGAAAAAAGCCAAGAAGAAATTCGAATTGCATTAGAAGAATTCAATGACATCTCTAAAGCATCAGAAAAGCTAGAAACCCAAACTGCCCAATTCATCAAACTCATCTAGCAAATAGATTACGGAAAGATTACTGGTGCCAGGCACCAGTAATCTTTTTGTAATAATTTCTTTCGGACATGGTACACTAAATAGTGGGATTGGAGGGATGGATGTTGAGTGAGCATTCAATTGTTTATATAGAAATTGAGAGGCAAATAGATTTTTATTTTCAACAGAAACAAATAGAGCTCCAATATGAGCTTCGTTTGAATATGGAAGGAATTAAGTCGGCTCGACATCAATTCGAGCTTCAGCATGTTCATGATGTTTCCCATAAGCGTTTTTCATTTGGTGGTGGGATTTTATACTTACATACCAATCAAGGTGTATTTTCCTATAAAATTCAAGATGATCCAGATCCATTTATTCAAACTTTCAAGTCTTTAAAAATAAGAAATTTATAACTTTAATTCGACAAATTTCTACATAATTTTATGAATTATTAAATATATTACAAGGTCGTTGTAATTGAAAACATTCGTGCTATAATGGGAAATATTCTAATAGCATTTTACTCGTATAATCGCAGGAATAAGGCCTGCAAGTTTCTACCGGCTTACCGTAAATAAGCTGACTATGAGTGGAAAATGAAATAAGAGAAGTAGGACTTTTTGTCGATATTTCTTTTATTTCCATTCGAAATTTTCAAGCTCGGATGACATTATTCCACTCCAAATATGGATGGGTAATGTCTTCGAGCTTTTTTGTATTTAGTAAAAATATACTTGAAGGGAATTCAAATAACATGAAATTATTAAAGGACAAGATTGCTCAAGAGGGTAAAGCTCTATCGGAAAATGTCTTAAAAGTAGATTCATTCTTAAATCATCAAATTGATCCTGCATTAATGCAAGCAATTGGAGAAGAGTTTGCTACTCGTTATAAAGATGCAGGAGTTACTAAAATAGTAACGATAGAATCATCTGGAATTGCACCTTCCATGTTCGCTGGATTAACTCTTGGTGTGCCGGTTGTATTTGCTAGAAAACGTAAATCCTTAACTCTTTCAGACAATTTATACACGTCAAAGGTACATTCTTTCACGAAAAATGAAACAAATGATATATCTATTTCACGAAACTTCCTATCAAGTGAAGATGTTGTATTGATAATTGACGACTTCCTTGCAAATGGACAAGCAGTGCTTGGCTTACTTGATATTGTAGAACAAGCCAATGCTACTACTGCTGGGGTTGGAATTGTCATTGAAAAAGGTTTCCAAACGGGTGGAAGCATTATTCGAGAACGTGGCATTCGAGTAGATTCTCTTGCTAATATCAAATCGTTAGCTAATGGAAAAGTGGAATTTTTTGAGGAGGCACCAACGCGATGAATAATGCAATTAAAAATACCGCTTTAGGCATTCAACATCTACTTGCTATGTATGCAGGAGCAATACTTGTTCCTCTTATTGTCGGGGGAGCAATCGGGCTTAACTCTGAACAATTAACCTATTTAGTAGCAGTAGATATCTTGATGTGCGGAGTTGCAACGATTTTACAAGTAATGAGTAATCGCTTTTTCGGTATAGGATTACCTGTTGTTTTAGGTTGTACTTTTACTGCTGTGGGTCCAATGATCGCTATTGGTGCTGAATACGGGGTATCTTCTATTTACGGTGCTATTATTGTTTCCGGGCTTGTTGTAATTGTAATAAGCGGCTTTTTCGGAAAGCTCGTTAAGTTCTTCCCGCCAGTAGTGACAGGTTCTGTTGTGACTATTATCGGGATAACTCTAATCCCTGTTGCAATTAATAATATGGGTGGAGGACAAGGTGCAAGTGACTTCGGTTCCATTCCAAATATTTCGTTAGCATTTGGAACATTAATTTTTATCGTCTTGTTATATCGATTTGCTACTGGATTTATTAAAGCTATTTCTATTTTACTAGGAATTATCGCAGGAACAGTTGCTGGAGCATTTATGGGGAAAGTAGATTTCACCCCGGTAAGAGAGTCTGATATTTTCCATATGATTCAACCATTTTACTTTGGGACACCGACTTTTGAATGGTCCCCAATTATTACGATGACTTTGGTTGCCATAGTTTCTTTAGTTGAGTCTACAGGTGTATATTTTGCACTTGGTGATATTCTAGATAAAAAAATCAAAAAAGAAGATTTAACGAAGGGTTATCGCGCAGAGGGAATCGCTGTTTTACTTGGAGGTATTTTCAATTCATTCCCATATACAACCTTTTCACAAAACGTTGGACTAATGCAAATCTCTGGTGTGAAAACGAAAAACGTTATTTATATCACTGGAGGAATGTTGATCGCTCTTGGTTTTATTCCAAAAATTGCTGCACTTACAACGATTATTCCTACATCTGTATTAGGTGGAGCGATGATTGCGATGTTTGGAATGATTGTAGCGCAAGGTATTAAAATGCTAAGCACGATTATTACCGAATCTCAAGAAAACTCTATGATTATTGCATGTGCTATTGGAATCGGCTTAGGAGTAACAGTAGTTCCTGATTTGTTTGGAGCACTTCCAACAAGCATTCAAATTTTAACGAGTAATGGGATTGTAGCTGGAAGTATGACAGCGATTATATTAAATATATTATTCAATATGCTTCCTTCGAAAAAAGTAGTAAAACTATAAAATTGGGTCTTTAAAATGAAATGTCGCCTACTTGTAGGTGGCATTTTTTATATGTGAAGATACAAGAGTAATAAAACATGCTATTTTGCTCCTAGATACGGTGTCATCAAAATAGTAGGTTCTAATCGCCAACCTGTTACTGAATTGATTTTTAGAATATGGAGGAGCTATGAACAAGTGTAGCGCCTTCGCCTTTTCTTCAGCGATAAAAACACAACATCTTGAACTTAAAGTATTTTGTAACTAATTTGTAACTCCAATCCCTTACCATTGGTCAAACTAAAGGAAAGGAGTTGTTTTATGTTAAGATTCAAAAGAATTTGGTTAGTGGTTTTCTGTCTAGTGTTAATTAGTTCTATGGTCGGTTTACCTTCTATGACAAAAGCTTCAGGAGGGGTAATCTCCGGAACATATGGAGGAAAGACCTATAAATTGTATGTGCCGAGTCAATATGATTCTAGTAAGAGTTATCCATTGTATGTCATGTTGCATGGATGTACACAAGATGCAACTCAGTTTTCAACAGGGACAAAAATGAATGCGCTTTCAGAGGAAAAAGGATTTCTAGTACTTTATCCAGAGCAAAACTCTAGCGCTAACTCTAATAAGTGCTGGAATTGGTTTGAAACAAGTCATCAAAATCGCGGAAGTGGTGAGCCTAGCGTGATAGCTGGCATGGTGCAATCCATTAAATCGAATTATTCTATTCAGAATGATCAAGTATTTGTTTCTGGACTTTCAGCTGGGGCTGCAATGAGTGTCATTATGGGCGCAACCTATCCAGATGTTTTTTCGGGTATAGGAGTTGGGGCAGGATTAGAATATAAGGCGGCGACTATCATGACGGAAGCATTTCCAGCGATGTCTAGTGGCGGGTCAAATCCGGTTCAAAGAGGAAGAGATGCTTATAACGCAATGGGAAGTAAAGCTAAGCCATTGAAGGTAATTGTATTTCATGGTACTTCTGATTACACAGTAAATAAAATAAACGGAGATCAAGTCATTTCTCAATGGGCAGTAACGAATAGCCTAGCGGCAACTGGAGCAGAAGGATGGCTAGATGATCAAGCTGATAACACTCAGAATTTACAAGTCCCATCAGGAAAAAGCTATACCGTATATGATTACAAGGCACAGGATGAAAAAATTTGGATGAAAAAAGTAAACATACAAAATATGGGGCATGCGTGGTCAGGAGGAAGTTCTCAAGGAAGCTATACGGATCCACAAGGTCCTGATGCTAGTAGAATGATGTGGGAATTTTTTCAATCTGACGTAAAACCCCCTGTAACTAATCCTGTAACAACTGCAACCCCACCTGGTGGAACTTACAATAATTCCGTAAGTGTCGAGCTTATTTCTAATAAACCAGGAACGACCTACTATACAACAGATGGAACTGAACCAACTACTAACTCGCCCATATATTCGCAACCGCTTACAATAACAGAAAACACCACTTTAAAATTCTTTAGTCGTGACAATGAAAATAACTCCGAATCGGTCAAAACAGAGACGTATACAATTGAAACAGGAGATGATCCTGGAAATGAAACATCTGTATCATCCATTGGGAATGAAGATGGATTTGTCGGAAAGTACACTGCAGATGGAGAGAGCAATGCAACGATTAAAGTTGGGGATAAAGGAATGTATAATACGGATACGTATAGAGGTATTTTATCCTTCGATACAAGTACACTAACAGAACCAATAGAATCTGCAAAAATAAGACTATATCCTAAGTCGAAACAAGGAACGATTTCATTACTTCGATTAGACATTAAAACTGGGGTATTTGGAAGTGGTTCAACGATTGAACAACTTGATTACTCCAATTCAGCCACCCAATCTAATATAAGTAGTTTCTCACCTGTGGAAGGTGAATATTTTGACATTAATATTCCAGCCAATAGTTTATCTCTGATTAACTTAAACGGTATTACTCAATTCCGATTAAAGGCTGACACTTTAGCGGGGTTCAATTCTAATTTCATAGAGTTTTATGGAGGAGAAACTGCCGATTATGCACCTAAATTAATTATTAATAGTAATTAGGATATTTATATTACACGAAGGTATACTTCCTTCGTGTTTTTTTGTTTCTAAAGAAGTATTTGATCTGTGATAAAAGTCACTGTAATTATATTGTGGATTTGTTAGCATAAATATAAAGGGAGTCTTTTTTACTATTTTCAATAGAAAAGAGGAAAGTGATTATGTTTCTAACTAAACGAAAAAGAGTAGAACATCCGGCGGAAAATCTCGTAGGGATACTGACCGTGACTGAGAAAGAAAATTTGCGACAACTTCAATTAATAAAATTAACAAAAGAAGTACTTCAATCATTAAATGAAATGAAGTTAACTTTAGAAGACTATATTCCCCAAGCAGTAAGCCACTTTTACGATTCCATAATGGAAAATCCTCAGTTGGTGGAAATAATAAGTACCTATAGCTCACGTGTACGTTTAGAAAAAACTTTACGAAGCCACATAGCCGAATGGTTTAATGGGATAATAGATGATGATTATATTATTAGAAGAAAGCAAATAGCAAAAATGCATGTTCATATTGGACTAGAAACAAAATGGTATTTAGCTGCTTGCCACAATTTGCACAACAGTTTTATACAGGAAATTTTATTAAAGGACCTTCCAAAGCAAAAAGAGCGAATTTTTATTGATGCAATTAGTAAGATTATAAGCTATGAACAACAATTAGTTGTGGAAGAGTTTGATCGATATGCTGCAGAAAAATCAAGGGAAGAACAGGAAGAAATCAGGGAGAAAATTAAAGAAACATTAGGGAGCATTGTAAGCGTTTTAGAATATCAATCTTCTGATACAAGTATTTCCGTAGAAGAGCTTATAGGAACTACAAACACATTGAAGGAAGATGTCAAGAATGGAATTGAAACCTCTATGGAAACAATTCGTACTGCTGAAAAGGGTAGACAAACAATTGATACATTAACTAATAACACCAAAGAAATATTTGATAAAACCTCCTCTATGTCTAAAATGATCGATAAATTAAATCAGTCTTCCACAGAAATACTTAATGTCGTTAAAATTGTAAAAGACATCGCAAATAAAACAAACTTACTTGCTTTGAACTCTGCTATTGAAGCTGCAAGAGCTGGTGAATATGGAAAGGGTTTTGCGGTTGTAGCAGAGGAAGTACGAAAGCTAGCAGAACAAACAAAAAGTTCAGTGGAACAAATAGATATACTTGTAGGAGAATCGAATGAGGCACAAAGAACCGTTGTGGATGCAATTCAGGTTATTCAACAATTAGCTAATTTAGGCTTAACAGAAAGTAATCTAACTGCCCAAGCTTTCTCTAATATTTCATTAATGATACAAGAAGTTGCTGCGGAGTCAAAAGTGGTTGGAACAGAAATAAATAGTTTAACGACAGCTGTTGAATCGATTGGAAATGCATCTCTCGAAATTTTAGATTCAGCAAAGCTGTTAGATAATACAATTAAGCAAATTTAGCATGTAAATCTGTTTGAAAATGCTATTTTAAAAATAATATTGTATGATGAAAATAAACAGCAAAGGGAGGGATTTACATGTTAGTAACTACAACGAATACAATAGAAGGTAAAACGATTGAAAAGTATCATGGCATCGTGAGTGGAGAAGCAATTATGGGTGCAAACGTAGTTCGTGATCTATTTGCATCTGTGACGGATATTGTGGGGGGCAGAAGTTCTGCTTACGAGAATAAACTATCAGAAGGTCGTAAAATTGCATTGGAAGATATGAAGGTTCTTGCAAATAAACTAGGTGCTAACGCTGTTATTGGGGTTGATCTTGATTTTGAAACTATTCGAGAAGGCATGATGATGTGTGTTGCCACGGGAACTGCTGTTACATACCGTGACTAATTAAAGAGGTTTTTATAAGGAGTCGTAAGCTTTTATAAGCTTACGACTTTTCTAATTAAAATGATTCCCATACTGCAATTGAAAAAACAATATTTCTACTATTTCAATATTATGGTAGAATTGTATCAGACACAAGATGTGAGGAACAGAAGATGAGAATAAGAGATTGGGATCGAGCTTTAAAAGTACGTTTATTTGGGGAGTTTTTTAGTAATTTAAGTTTTTGGATGGTGTTTCCGTTCTTAGCAATTTACTTTGCTGATGAATTTGGAACGAGTATGGCGGGGATATTGCTAGTGGTTTCACAGGTCTTTTCGGTAGGTGCCAACTTAATAGGTGGATATTGTGCAGATAGATTTGGTAGAAGGACAATGATTTTCTTGTCTGCTACCGTAGAAGGGATAGCGTTTATACTATTTGCTTTTGCTAATTCTCCATGGATGGATTCGCCAATTGTTAGTTTCATTGCATTTACGATTGCTGGGATGGCTGGATCTTTCTATCATCCGGCAAGTCAGGCGATTGTAGCAGATGTAGTACCTGAACAAGCAAGAAGTAGTGTATTTTCAGTCTTTTATACGTCCATCAATATTTCTGTTGTTATAGGACCTATTGTTGGGGCAGTTTTATTCTTTCAATATCGATTTGCTTTATTACTAGTAGCTGGTATTATATTTATCTTAGTTGGAATAGCAATAAGATTTTTAACAGAGGAAACGCTCCCTGCAGAAGTGCGAGAACAGCTTAAGAATAGCGGGAATAATAGTTGGATACAAGTAGTTGTCAATCAAATAAAAGCATATGGCTTAATAGTTAAGGATAAAGTCTTTTTTCTTTTCGTCGTTGCAGGCATTTTACTTGCTCAAACGTATATGCAATTAGATATGTTGATACCTGTTTATATGAAAGATGCGATTGATGTTCAAGTGCTCGGTAATTTATTTGGTAGAGAATGGACAGTCACTGGAGAAGGTTCATTTGGTATACTTTTATCGGAGAATGGATTATTAGTTGTGCTGTTCACTGTTTTCGTCACTAAATGGATGACGAAATATCCGGAGAAAAGCGTATTCTTTTTATCGTCTATTATGTATGCAGTTGCTATGCTGATTTTTCCGCTCACAGCAAATTTTTGGGTTTTCCTTTTTGCAATGGCCGTATTCACTTTAGGAGAATTAATGACAGTAGGATTACAAGAAAGCTTTGTATCTAAACTGGCACCAGAAGACATGCGTGGTCAATACTTTGCGGCAGCTAGTTTGCGTTATACTATTGGACGGACAATTGCACCATTGGTATTCCCATTAGTAGCGTGGATCGGTTTTACATGGACTTTTGTTATTTTAGCCATTTTAGCAGTTCTAAGTGGAGTTATTTATTTAATAACATTTAAGGAATATAACAAAAGACAAAATGAAATAAGTGCATAAAATTGGACAAGGGGTGTTCTCATTGAGAACACCCCTTCAGACTGTTGAAAAACGTTCGCATTCTTCGTTGCTTGCACATCGTCTTAAGCTCATGAACTTAAGTTCTATTCGCTTAAGCCTTGTACGGCGCGCCTTGACTGACAAACGTTTTCAAGTCAGTCTGATAGTACACCTTCGAAGAATGATAATGTCTAACAATCTAAAGAGTGTTTCTTCAATGAAAACACCCCTTGATTTGTGTATATGGTAACACATAAAATTTTGAATTTAATTTTCATCCCAATACATTGGGGAAGAATCTCCATGAAAGCCTCAGCTTTCAATGCCGCGGTAAATTGTTCCACTGGTTGCCTTCTAACCTAAGCAACGTAAACCCTACCTTCTTTTACGTCCTTGCGACCCTTTAGTCGCTCCAGTGTGAATAAGTATAATCAAAAACACATAAAGCAGAATGCCAAATTTCTTGATTTATGCACTACCAAAAATGTTAACAAACCTCATCGTAGCATAAATTACATATAAAGTCAATAATCTAATATACTTCTTTATTAAATGCATGCTATACTATCTCAATCTAACTTAAAGGGGGAGGGTGAGAGAATGGAAGTTTGGGATATTTATGATGAAAGAAGAGAGAGAACAGGAAAATCACATATAAGAGGCGAGGAGTTACAAGAAGGAGATTTTCATACAGTAGTTCATGTTTGGATAATGAATGAAGAAGGCGAGTTGTTAATTCAGCAGCGCCAACCGTGGAAAAAGGGATGGGCCAATATGTGGGATTGTGCTGCAGCCGGTTCTGCCCTTGCTGGGGAAACTTGTGAAATGGCAGCTATACGTGAAACAAAAGAAGAATTAGGAATTGATTTGCAAGTGGAAAAATGTGAAGTGTTATTTACAATTAAGTTTTCGCGAGGTTTTGATGATCATCTGCTAGTTAAGCAAAACGTGGATATCGACAATTTAAGTCTACAATATGAGGAAGTGGCTAATGCGAAATGGGCTACTATGGAAGAAATCTTTAAACTTGTCGAAAGCGGAGAATTTATACCTTATTCTATACTTAAAGCCTTATTTGAAATTATTCAATCTAAAATTTCCTTAAAGAAGGCAACACCACAAGATGCATTGGAGTTATTTGAGTTACAGAAAAAAGTTTTCACACCTATTTATGAAAAATATGAGGATCATAAAACAAGTCCTGTGCTACAAACATTTGAAAGATTTAAAGATCGTTTAGAGACTGGAGACTTCTATAAAATCCATATGGATGATTTGTTAGTTGGAAGTGTCCATGTATATAAGAAATCCCCACAAGTGATGCGACTACATATGATAAATATTCTAGAAGACTGTCAGGGGAAGGGGATTGCCCAACAAGTGATGGATCGACTAGAAACCATGTACCCAGAAGCTGACAGCTGGGAACTTGACACTATTCTAGAGGAGGAAAGAAACTGCTATCTGTATGAAAAGATGGGATATGCTCAAACCGTAGATAGATGGAAAGTCAATGATAAGATGACACTAGTTCACTACGTTAAAACTTCTAATATAAAACGAATGAAGGCACTTTGAAAAGAAAAGCATCCTAACTGTGTTAGGATGCTGTAGACTGTAGACAAACTCAATTTAGGTTGTATAGAGTTATCTATTAAATTCGGCAAGGACCACCACTTCGCTTTCCGTGGGCTTGGCTTCAGCCTCCTAGGCCAACACGATGTTGGTCATGCAATCGTTGCCGGAGGATGCGGCGAACTTAGATTGCCTTCCCCTCAACTGTGGGGTCTTCTGCTCAAGCTGTTCCCACAGGAGTCTTCGTGGTGGTCCTTGCCTTATAAACAATTCCTTATAGATATCTACTATCTTTACTTTTAATTGGATAAAGCAACCTCTTTAGGAAGTTTTATCATTATTCATAACCGGTTATAAAAATACTTTTGTCGTCAAGCTGAAGCATCCTAACTGTGTTAGGCTGCTGTTTTTAATTAACCTATCGTAACTGGTGCAAAAAATTCCTTATATAGTTCTTGTAAAATTTTATTTTCGTTACTTCGATGAACCCCAAAAGCCAAGCTCACTTCAGAGGATCCTTGATTAATCATTTCAATGTTTGCTCCTGTTCTTGAAATAGCAGTTGCTGCACGTGCTGCAAGGCCTGTATTGTTATTCATTCCTTCTCCTACAAGAACAATCATAGAAAATTCATGCCGAAAATGGACATCCTCTGCATGAAGTTCTTCTTTTACACGTTTGATAATCCGTGTTTCTTTTTCAGAAGTTAGCTGATGACTGCGGAAAATTACAGAAATATCGTCTAATCCAGACGGTGTATGCTCATATGAAATGTTTTCTTCTTCTAAAATTTGAAGTAATTTTCTTCCGAATCCTATTTCTCGGTTCATCAAATACTTACTTACGTATAATATTGAAAATCCGCTATCCGCAGATATTCCTGTAATTGGTCGATGTTTTCCTTTTCTGACAGAGACGATTTTTGTTCCTGGAGCAGATGGATTGTTCGTATTTTTGATGCAAACAGGTATACCAGCTTTATAGACAGGCATCAATGCTTCATCATGGAATACGGAAAAGCCTGCGTAAGAAAGTTCACGCATTTCTCTATAGGTGATTTCTTCGATCTCCATTGGGTCGTTTACAACCCTAGGGTTTGCACAAAATACAGAGTCCACATCCGTAAAGTTTTCATATAGGTCAGCATGAACAGCCGCAGCTAAAATAGATCCAGTAATATCTGATCCCCCACGATCAAAAGTCCGTAATTGGCCATCCATTGTATATCCAAAGAATCCTGGGAATACTACTATTTCATTGACATCACTTAATTTGCTTAAGTTTTCATAAGCTTGTGGAAGAGCTAATGCACGTTCTGGATAATCATTTACTACAAGTCCAGCGGTTTTAGGACTGACATACTGAGCTGATAGTCCAATACTTGTAAAGTATGTAGAAATAAGCTTTGCATTGTTATCTTCTCCACTAGCTTTCATATTATCTATAAAAAATTCTTCGTCCGAAGTGTCTAATAATACACGTTGGCGTAAATCTTCTTCGATTACATCGCATATTGGTTGTTCTAAACCAAGACCTGCTGCAATTTCTTTATATCGATCTAATACAAGTTGAAGTTTTGCTTCTACTTCTTTTTCGTTTAAAACTGCTGTCGCTAGATCTATTAGTAAATCCGTAACTTTTTTATCTGAATCAAAACGCTTTCCTGGTGCTGACACAACTATAAACTTTCTAGTTGGATCTGAATGGACGATCGTTGCTACTTTTTTAATCTGTTCTGCACTTGCGACAGAAGTTCCCCCGAATTTACTAACTTTCATATCATCATATCCTTACTTATTAAGTTATATTGTATTTCTAGAAAAAACAAATGATTTTATACAGTGTACAAATTATAAGATAAAACGTCAATATATTTGGATCAAAAAGTATAAATTATTTTATGTTAAAATGTATGATTTTATTATATTAATAAAAAAAGTTCGTATATTGGTATAATTTAGTTGTAATACTACATAAAATTAGTTCTAGAAACAACCAAAACACGAATAATAATTTTTTTATATTTTTTTTGCTGAATTAATTAGCGCCAAATAAGGCTTTTTTTAAGTTGTTTTTAAATGATAGCGTTTTCAAGTTTTTTAACTATATTGACAATTGAAAAGAGTGAACGTATGATGGGTTTAATCCAATACAACTTAAACAATTTTGACGGAGATAAACTTTACTTTTTGGAATCTAAAGAGAGCTGATGGATGGTGCAAATCAGTGATTTCTATTGTAGAGTAGCACTCTTGAATTGGTGAACTGAACAATTATAGTAGGTTCATTCGTGTCATGCGCGTTAAGCATTTTAACTAAGATGCTGCATTATGCAGTAAATTTGGGTGGTACCGCGTGAGTTTATACAAGCTCTTCGCCCCTTACATTTATGTAGGGGGGGAAGGGCTTTTTTGCTTTTAATAAAGGAGGATAGTAGCCAAGATAAAATTTGTAACACAACAAATACACATACAACAGAAGGAGAATATAAAAAATGGCTTATAATATTTTAATTAGTGATCCACTTAGCGAAGATGGTATTTATCCTTTAAGACAAGCAGAAGGATTTAATATTGTAATTGATACAGAGTTGACTCCAGAGCAACTTGGAGAAAAAATCGGTGAATTCGATGCACTTCTTGTGCGTAGCCAAACTCAAGTAACCCGTGAAATTATTGAAAAAGGTACAAACTTAAAGATTATTGGTCGCGCCGGTGTTGGGGTAGATAATATTGATTTAACTGCAGCTACTGAACGTGGGATTATTGTTGTCAATGCTCCAGACGGAAATACAAACTCTGCTGCGGAGCATACAATTGCCATGTTGATGTCACTTGCACGTAATATCCCACAAGCGTTCCATGCATTGAAAAATCAGAAATGGGATCGCAAATCATTTATTGGAGTAGAAGTGAAAAATAAAACACTAGGTGTTGTAGGCCTAGGTAGAATTGGGGCAGAGGTTGCTGCTCGCGCAAAAGGGCAACGTATGAATGTAATCGCTTATGACCCTTTCTTAACTCCAGAAAAAGCGGAAAAACTAGGAGTACAATTTGGGACTATTGAAGATGTTATTAAAGCTGCAGATTTCATTACAGTGCATACACCATTGTTAAAAGAAACACGTCATATAATTAATAAAGAAGCATTTGAAAAAATGAAAGATGGCGTACAGATCGTTAACTGTGCACGAGGCGGAATTATCGACGAAGATGCATTATACGATGCGATTGTCTCTGGTAAAGTTGCAGGGGCAGCACTAGACGTATTCGAGGAAGAACCTTTTGTTGATCATCGATTATTAACTTTACCGCAAGTTATTGCTACGCCTCACTTAGGAGCAAGCACCGTTGAAGCGCAAGAAATCGTAGCGATCGACGTTTCACATGATGTTGTAAGCTTTTTAAAAGATGGGGTAGTAAAAAACCCAGTTAACCTTTCATCTGTACCAAAAGATGTGTTAGCTAAAATAGAGCCATACTTTAACCTTGTTGAGAAACTAGGCTCATTCTTAAGCGATTTGACAGACGGTGTTCCTGAAGAAGTGAACATTACGTATTCTGGTGAACTTTCTAATATCGACGTTCGACCATTATCTCGAAATGCTGTAAAGGGTCTTTTGAAAAGCAAGCTAGGCGAGTCGATCAATGATGTGAATGCAAAATTTCATGCTGATCGCATTGGGATTGTAGTAAATGAATTAAAAACAACTAAAGCAAAAGGATTTACAAGCTTAATCACGGTTGAAGTAAAAACAGCTTCAGCAACAAGAAAAGTGGCAGGAACGTTATTAAACGGATTAGGACCACGTATATTACGAGTAGATGACTTTATCGTTGATGTAGTGCCAGAAGGCCATTTATTATTTATTCGTCATAAAGACCAACCAGGAGCAATCGGTCGTGTAGGAACTCTATTAGCTGGTGAAGGTGTCAATATCGCAGCGATGCAGGTTGGCCGTTCTGAAGTGGGTGGAGACGCAATCATGATGCTTTCTATTGACAAACATGTCGAAGAAACAGGAATTGAGCAGTTGAAACAACTAGAAGATATATCAGATGCAACAACAATTGATCTTTAATTTAATGAATTGAACATAAACAATCCTAACAATATAAAAGCTAGCCCTTGGGCTAGCTTTTTGTAATGTTATGCTAGAATTGTGAATAACTCATGTAAGTTTTTAATCGTATAAGTAGGCTTTACTTCTTCATTTTGTGGTTTGTCTTCTCTGTTAATCCAAACTGATTTCATACCTATTTTAGAGGAGCCAAGGATGTCGGTCATTAAATTATCGCCTACCATTAACGCTTCATCCTTATTAACTCCAGCAACTTCTAGTGCATGTTCAAAAATGGAAGGGTCTGGTTTTCCTTTACCAAATGCTCCAGATATAATAATGTGGTCGAAGTAAGGGGTTAGCTCAGGTGTAATTTCCAGCTTCGTATTTTGTAAGCTAGGTGAGCCATTTGTAATTAATAGAAGAATGTATTTATCTTTTAATAGATCTAAAACTTCAAATGTCTCTTCATAAACAAAAGGACTTTCCTTTCGCATTTTTGGGAAGTACTCTGCTAATTCTTTTCCAAGCGTATCATCTTCAATGCCTAATTTGTATAGTCCTTGTGTCCAAGCTTCCTGCTGATAGACTGGAACGATTACTTTCATCTTTTGGAACTCTTCCGTAGGGTCATCGAATGTGCCCCATAATCCTTCGAAAGGGTTTATTCCAATCATTTGTGTAAATGGACGTGTTTCATATGTATCGTATAATTTGGCTGCTTCTTCTCGAACTGCCTGCTCTAAAGCTATTGGATCAATGTCAACTTTCTTCGCTGCGAATTCACACGTTTTATGAAAAGCGGTTTCCACACTTTTTTTATCCCATAATAAAGTATCATCTAAATCAAAAAAAATAGCCTTCATTTATTAAATACTCCCTTCACTTTCTTATCTATTTACTTTACCTCAGTAAAGGGAGACTGTCACTAGAGTTACCGTAAGAATTTCAAATCAAAATAATTAATTGTTCGAAATAAGAGTTTCCTCAAACATATCTATGATATGAAGGAATCTTTCTGCCTCTCTGAATACATGGTCGGCCAAAAGGGGATGAATATTGCTTTTTATACGACAAGCTTCTATTAGGTCTCTTGCTGATTTTTTAAAATCTCTGAGGGATACAACAGATACACGATTTTGATCCAAAAATTGATCCAATATAGGTGGAGTTTCTGATTCAGGACGCATGGAATCTAAATCGAGTGCCTGAAAAACAAGTTGGTCAAAATCATGACTAAACTCTCGAGCCTGATCTACTAACTTTCTTTCGGAAGGATCCAAAAGGTGGCCGATGAATTTAGAATGATCTGCCATAATTTTAAGGAAGAATACATTTTCCTTAATAATGTCATCAGGTGTAGGCTCGAGCTTTCCTGCATTGAGTTCTTTTAATCTGTTAACAAAATAAGCTGCTTCTCTACTTGTATGATCCACTAATAAAGCATAGTTATTTGATCTAATTTCACAACGTAATATTAGTCCAAGTACCTTTCTTTTATAAGCCCATATCGCAGTAGCTGCCTGATACACTTGAATATTAAATCTTCTTATTTCTTCTGGATCGGATTGTGAAGAATAGGTACTTAGTTTTTCTTCGATTTTTTCAAACAAAGCAACAAATTCCAGTGCTTCTTGAATTAATTTTTTGTCGTCGAAATTGAATCCCAAACTTAAAAATAAGGCATGCTCTTTCATTATCCTTGACCAAAAACGAATCTCATCCAATGATCTTGTCACAAATAAACTGACTGAAATCACTCCTTTTTCTTATAATATTCATATAACTAAAAGATGTTAAAAGACTAGAATGGTAACAATTTATCAAGAGGTCCACCAACAGGAATAATTTCCTCTATATCCTTTATGGCGATTGGAAAGTATGGAAAGCCGTATACATAAGGTGTTAATTCATAAACTTGAAAATAAATAACAATACTATGGTCCGCTAGGTAAAAATCTTGATCCATACGAATCTCTTTAAACTCCTCTAAAACAGGGACTTCCCATTCGACGATTTTCTTTTCAATTATTTCTGACAAAATCTTTACGTATTGGCTATTTGGTTCAAATAAATCCTTTAATTCAACTAATTTACCTGTCTCCACATCAAAAGTTAGTGATTGAATAATAGTTAATCCATGAGCGCCACCAGTATATGAATAAACTAATAAGGTTAAGCTTAAAATTCCGCGTTCATTCGTTTTTACTTCATAATGACCTATCATTTCCACTAAGTTCTCATTATAATAACCTTGCTCAATCAACATTTTGTTCAAAGTAGAAATAATTTCATTATTTATCTTCTTTTCTATCTGAGGATGAGGTAATTTCGTTACAATAGGGTAAGATACGTTTACTTTTGGTGATTGAATATACTTTGTTTTGATGAGAATAGGTAAATCCATTTTTCACCACCTTTCCAATTGTTATTTAATGTGAGTGGGGGAACTACATATGTTTTTGAAGAAAATTACAATTTTACGAGAACACGAACAAAGCTATCCATTTACGATTCCAACTATAAATCATTTAAGAGAATTAGAATTGACAAATAACGTCACTTTTTTAGTTGGTGAAAATGGGACTGGTAAATCTACTTTATTAGAAGGAATTGCTGATAACTGTCAGTTCAATACAGCTGGAGGAAGTAGAAACAATATATATGAAGTAGATGCGTCGGAAAGTGCATTGGGGAAATACATGCGTTTATCATGGATGCCGAAAATCACGAATGGCTTTTTTCTACGTTCGGAATCTTTTTATCAATTTGCATCGCATATAGATGAGATGGAAAGACTACATCCAGGTAGTAATCATAGTTACGGTGGTAAGTCACTTCACGAACAATCTCATGGAGAATCATTTTTATCCTTATTTTTAAATAGATTTAATGGTAGAGCTATTTATTTATTAGATGAGCCGGAAGCCGCTCTTTCACCTCAAAGACAGCTTGCATTCTTAAAAATAATGCATGATCTTGTAACGGAGGAAGACTGCCAGTTCATAATTGCAACTCATTCACCTATTATATTAGGCTATCCAAATGCTACAATCTTTAGTTTTGATAATGGAGAAATTGAAGAAATAGAATATGAAATGACGAATCATTATCAAATAACAAAATATTTTCTGGACCACCGAGAGAAATTTTTAAAAGAGCTATTAGAAGGTGATTGAAAATGAAACTTTAAATGACTTAAGTTCGTTCTATCTTGTATTGGGAGTGAAATAAATGAACGTAATAATTCATTATTTAGATGATATGCTTTTTTTCGTCTGTATAGCACTTCCATTTGTTTTTGTTTGGCGTTTTAGTCGATGGAGAAAAAGGGGCCTTAAGCTAAAAGAAAGTTTCCACGAGTTAGGTATATTTCTGCTTGTATTAGTGCTCATTGGTTTGTTTTCACAAACCATTATTCCAAGGTATGGATTGATGCAGCCCTCGCTAACAAATGTAAATTTAGATTTATTTCGGGTTATAAAAGAAACCTATAATGCTATAAAATATTTAGGATTTTGGCAGCCGTTTTATATTAATTTTCTTGGGAATATTATTCTTTTCATGCCCATTGGTTTTCTCCTTCCCCTTCTTTCTAGAAGAATGGAGGATTTCCCTTACACTGTAGTCATAGGTTTATTGGTCTCTCTTTTTATTGAAATAATGCAACTTCCCCAAAACAGAAGTAGTGATGTAGATGATTTATGGTTAAATACACTTGGTGCCTTACTTGGTTATTTATTTTATTTATTCATCAACAGGAAATTACCAACAGTCACTTTGGCATTTAAAAAAATAAAGGAATAAAGTTTAAAATCATTAGTTTCTGGGTAAAAATATAACGGAAACAATATGCAAGGAGCGTAACAAAATGATGATACCAAAAGAATCTAAAATTGAAGAAAAACGTGAGCATATGATTGAAGATCTAGTGAATAAAGGCGTATTTAAAATCGATGGAAGACAACTATATGAGTTGAATCTGTATGAACTAACAAAAGAGTATATAACAGAAGAAGATAACTAAAGTGCCGATTGTATCGGCACTTTTTTTCGTCTGTTCATATTACGGACGCTGGTCTCGGAAAAACGACCAATTCTGCTATTTATAGCTAATTGTCTAGAAGAAAAATGTGGTACACTTGTCTCAAACACAGATGAGGTGGAAAACAAATTGACTTTTTTACAAAATTTAAATGAAACATTACAAGAAAAATGGGCAAAGGCGAATTTTGCATCTGAAATGCCGATCCAAACTAAATTAATACCACATATGCTTGATGGTTCAGATATCGTTGCAGAATCTCCAACTGGAACAGGAAAAACATTAGCGTATGTGCTTCCGATATTGCAAAAGGTGGATCCTTCAAAGAAGCACATACAAGCATTGGTCATTGTGCCTTCTCAAGAACTGGGCATGCAGATTGTGGAAGTATTTCGTGAATGGGTGGCAGGTACCGATATTACTGTTGCGCAACTTATTGGTGGTGCAAATATTCAAAGACAACTCGATGTACTAAAAAAGAAGCCAACAATTGTAGTTGGGACACCTGGACGTTTACAAGAACTGGTGAAATTAAAAAAATTAAAGATGCATGAAATCAAAACAATCGTACTAGATGAAGGAGACCAGTTGTTAAGTCGAGAAAATCGTACGACTGTTAAGGGGTTAATAGATGCAACTGTTGAGAGACAACTGGTTGTTACATCTGCCACAATTACGGAAGAAATAGAACTAGTTGCAGAAAGAATCATGAATAATCCTGTCCGCATTCAAGTTACAGCAGAGGAAATTCCTTCAAAGGGTGAAGTTATTCATAGTTTTGTCAAAACGGAAGTGCGAGACAAAACGGAATTATTAAGAAAGCTTTCTCACTTAGAAGGTATGAAGGGACTAGCCTTTGTAAATAGTTTAGATCAAGTTTTAATGAAGGATACAAAACTCTCTTATAGAGATGCTCCTATTATTTCTCTACATTCAGAAATGAAAAAAGAGGAACGAAAGAAAGCATTAGATGACTTTAAAAATGGTAAAGTAAATATACTTATAGCAACTGACGTTGCTGCTAGAGGTCTGGACATTTCTGGATTAACACATGTAATTCATGTTGATGTTCCGCATTCTATAGAACAATATTTGCATCGTTCAGGACGTACTGGACGTGCTGGAAATGATGGAGAAGTATTGACCTTATTAACTTATGGGGATGAAAAAACGTATAAGAAATGGACAAAAGAGCTTCCGAGTAAGCCAGTTCAGAAAATATGGTATCGTGGAGAATTAATAGAAGGTTCATCGAAAACGGTACAGAAAAAAGGGAAATAAACAATGAATTTTCAACAAAAATTAGAGGAATACGCAGAGCTTATCGTAAAAGTAGGTTTAAATATTCAAAAAAATCAACAGTTGCTTATTAATACAACAACGGAAACGATTGAATTTACCAGACTTGTTGTAAAAAAAGCGTATGAAGCTGGTGCAAAGCGAGTAGATGTAAATTATTCTGATGGACCAAATACAAGATCATTTTATGATTTAGCTCCAGACGAAGCATTCCATGAATATCCGAAATGGGCAGCTATGCAACGAGATGAGTTAATTGAAAACAAAGGTGCTTTATTATGGATCGATGCGGAAAATCCAGATTTACTTGAAGGTGTTTCGGTTGAAAAAATCTCAAACTTCCATAAAGCAAGCGGGAAAGCACTTGAAAATTATAGAAAAGCAGTGATGAATGATGTCATTACTTGGTCAATTGTTGCGATGCCTTCTGAAAAATGGGCAGCAAAGGTATTTCCGGATTTACAAGCAGAAGAGCAAATGCAAGCTCTTTGGAATTTAATTTTTCAAGTAGTAAGAATTGGTGAAGGAACAGCGGTTCAACAATGGAAAGAGCATATCGAAAATTTAGAAAGCCGTGCCTCACTATTAAATGCGAAGCGTTATAAAAAATTACATTACACAGCAGAGGGAACAGATATCCAAGTGGAACTACCAAAAGGTCATATTTGGATGTCAGGAGCTAGTAAAAATGCGCAATCCGTTCCTTTTATAGCTAATATGCCTACGGAAGAAGTTTATACTGCTCCATTAAAAACAGGAGTTAATGGTTATGTGAAAAACACTAAACCGCTCGCATATAAAGGGAATGTCATTGATGATTTTACATTAACTTTTGAAAACGGTGCTATTACGAAGGTTGAAGCAACTACTGGTGAGGTGCTTTTAAAAGAATTAACACAAACAGATGAGGGTGCAAAATATTTAGGGGAAATTGCGCTAGTTCCACATGAATCTCCAATTTCTGCATCTAATGTTTTATTTTTTAATACCCTATTTGATGAAAATGCTTCGAATCATTTTGCTATTGGAGAAGCTTACCCGACATGTGTGGAAGGTGCGCGTGGATTATCTCCAAGTGAGCTTGAAAACTTAGGGCTCAATACTTCCATTGTTCATGAAGACTTCATGATTGGTTCTGCTGATATGGATATTATGGGAGAATTAGAAGATGGTACAATAGAGCCTATTTTCAAAAAAGGTTCTTGGGCTTTTTAAGGAGTAAATCTAGATGAAAAAGTGGATAGTTGTAATCTTACTCCTTGTGTTTCCTTTCACGTCTTTTTCTGTAGAGGCAAATGGTGCTGAAGTATATATCGCTTTAGGAGATTCTCTAGCTGCCGGCCAAACTCCGAACAGATCAATAGATACTGGTTATACAGATTTAATAGCACAAGAGTTGAAAAAATCTCAGCAGCTTGCTTATTATTCGAAGGCACTTGCATTTCCAGGATATACAACAGCTGATGTGTTAAAAACAGTTCGCACAAAAGAATCAAAGGAATTACTTAAAAATGCATCAATTGTTACCATTTCAGCAGGGGCAAATGATTTACTAAGGCTTGTGCAATTAAATGCAGCGAATGGTTCAATTTCGTACAAGCAAATTCAAGTAAATTATGCCTTAAATATGGTACGCAAAAATATGGAAGCAATTGTGAAAGAAGTTCAAGTGACTGCACCAAACGCAAAGATATATGTGTTGGGTTACTATTTTTCCTATCCTCATTTACGAGAAACACAAAAAGTAGGTATAAGAAAAGAGTTAAATGCACTGCATTCCATATTAAAAACGGAAGCGGAGGCCAATGGAGCAATATACGTATCTGTTGAGGAAGATTTTTCTAATAAAGAAAAAGAGTTGCTACCTAATGTATCGGATGTGCATCCTACAATGGAAGGATACCGTCTGATGGCTAATGCTTTTTTCAAAAAGTACAATGCGAATTTACAAGTAAATCCAAAGGAATTGCCTGCTCCAAATCCTTTAACTTTTGAACAAATCCTTAATAGTCAAAAGGAAAAAGCAGAGACTCCCGTTTCAAGAGTAGAGGGTCTTGATCGTTATTTGTCACTTACGGAATTAAGGCCATTGATATAAAATAAAGGCTCTGTTATTTAACCTTATGGGTAATTTTTTAATAAAATTGACTGTTCAGTACTTAGAGATTAGAAACACGGATGTACGCTATGTATGAGCTCCGCAGGATGAGTAGCTCCTACGTCGCTCACATACTCGACTTTTATTTTGGACCCGTTAAATTCCGTTCCAGGCGGACGCGTTCCGCCGGCATGGCTTCAGCCGCTTCCCTTGCTCCTGCGCAAGCTCGTCGCAAAAATTAATTTCGCTACGCTCAGTCCAGGGTCTTCAGCTCATGCACCTGCCGCTTCGCTTTCGGTGCAGAAAACATTTGCTATTCCGGCTGGAGTCGCCGCCTTCCACTCCAATCAACTTTTATCCGCTTTTCAATTAGAAAACCATCATGCCATTAATAGAGCAAGTATTTATAGAAAATCGGTGAAAAAGGCGACACTCCTGCGGGAAAAGCGTTAGCCGAAGACCCCGCAGTTGAGGGGAAGGCAATCTAAGTTCGCCGCATCCTGCTCCTGCGCAAAGCTCGTCGCAAAAGAACTTTTGCGGCAACGATTGCATGACCAACATCATGTTGGCCTAGGAGGCTAAGGCAACGCCCGCGGAAAGGGAGCCGTTTCAACGATTTTCTTATTTATCGGACGACATTATTTAGTAAAGTCAAATTCTATCGAATTTTTCAGTGCCCTCCAAGACATGCCGTATGAGACAGCGAAATGTGCTAGCACATTTCGCGGCTCATGCAGACGTGCGGCCAGCACGAATGCTTATAGATAAGTAGAATTCGATTTAACCTATAACCTATTTAATCACATTGCGAATGCGCATAGATTAGTGCATTACAACAATAAGGTTTAACAAATAAAAAATCTGCTCCCATAAAGTTATGTGGGAGCAGATTTTTTATTTTATCGTCTTTTTTGATTTCATTAATTTACGAATAATCGGATAGACTACAGGTGCCCATTTTATTGCAGTCTTTGCTATGGTTTTTATATTCATTAGTATCGCTCCCAAGTTTAATTAGTACTAATTCTTTTCCCGTTTTAACGGTAGTATAAACATTATCTTAGTACCTTTACACCTTGGATAATATTCCATACAAGGATAATAATATAACTGACTAAGTACAATAATATGAATAAAAACGGTGCTGATGCCATAAAAAGTGATTGCTCATTAACAGCTGCATTCATAAATACTGAAAAAAAGCTTGAGAATAGAGCTATAAACAATATAATCATAAATCCAAAGGGTATCAGATGCGAAATTAGCGAACGTTTCGCATGATGTTTCACTTCGGTATCCTGAGAAACAAAAAATACAATAATCGGAAGTATAAAAGGCGCAAACAATACACTAAAATAAGATAGTGCAGATAAAATTCGGTTGTTTTCTATTTGAATACACTCCTTTCCGATTAGATATCTAATATACGTCTCTTAACATAATTAGTTTCAACTTTTGGCAAAGGAGACTAAAATATCTTTATATGTTTCTACGGATGAAATAGAGACATACTCTTTTTCTCCATGCCAATCTGCTCCTGACGGTCCAAACTCTACAGCTCCTGCTCCATTTTTTGCATAGAAACGGGTATCCGCTGATCCGTGTTGTCCAAATAAGTTAGTATCTCGTCCTGTTTTTATAGTAGTTTCGGATTGTAGCTGAATAACATAGGGATTATTGTCGTTAGTTGTGACTGCTGGTTCAGAGGCATAAATGAGCACTTCATTTCCAGGGAAATGTTTGTGAGCAACATCTGTTATTCCTTGAATTATCTCTGTTGGGTCTTGTCCAGGCACATAGCGAATATCGTAGCCTATGATACACTCGTCTGGAACGATATTGTATCTTTCACCTGCATGTATTTTAGCCAAGTTTAAAGAAGGATAATCATAAAATTTATTACTAGCAGTTAAAAAAGAGAGTTGTCGAATTTCTTTATCTAAAGCAATTGCTTCTTCTATTGCATTTATACCTTCCCAAGGACGACTGCCATGACTGGATTTGCCTTTCATTTTAATATCCAATTGGACAATTCCTTTTGCTTGGAGGCCAATATGAAGGTGAGTTGGTTCTCCGCAAATAACGAAATCACCATGATATCCTTGTTCAACTAAATACTCGGATGTTTCTCCATTTGTTTCCTCGTCGGTAACAATATGTAGTTGGACTCTTTTCGTTAGTTGATCTGATGCTTTTGAAAGTTCATAGAATGCTTGCATCATAGCAGCAACTCCCGCTTTCATGTCTGCAGAGCCACGACCATATAATTTGTCACCTTCTATAAAAGGATTAAATTGCTCTTTGTTGCCAGGAACCACATCAACATGCCCATTCCAAATGATGCATTCCTTTCCAAAGCCGATTTCTGATACAAGCATAAGCTTTGAATTTTTTTTATGTAAAGTTGTACCAATTCCCTTTTCTTCCAGCCAATTTTGACAAAATAAAAGTGCTTCATTTGCTCCATCTACATCATCACTTTTTATACGAATTAAGTCTTTCAATAAATCTATCATGTACTTACCTCCATTTTCATATTATATTTTTATAAGTATAACAATGAACAACAGGGGGTTGCATAACTTATTTCATTGGGCTACAATGAACTCGAACTAAATAATTTATCACCACAAGGGGCGTCGCTTATGCGGCTGAGATAGTACCCTTCGAACCTGTAAGTTCATGCTTGCGTAGGGATGTGGATGGAAACTGACAATCGCGCGATGTCTGGGTCTATCCCGACGTCGTTTTTTTGTGGTCGAAAAAGGAGATTACTATGAAAAATCAACGCGTTTTATTGTTAGTGGAAATCGCAATTTTTGCGGCTCTTGGATATATTTTGGATATTATAGGATTTGGTATGCCACAAGGTGGTACAGTCACATTTGTGCTTGTTCCTGTAATTTTAATAGCATTTCGTCGCGGGATAGTCGCTGGCCTTATAACAGGATTTTTAATCGGTATGCTGCAAGTTGTAACAGGCCGTTTTTATGCAGCACCATTATCATTGGAAGTTGTCATTCTACAAGTGGGAATTGATTATTTTATTGCTTTCATGGTAGCAGGATTTGCAGGATTACTAAGACCTGCCTTTTTAAAGGCATATGAAAACAAAGATAAAATGAAAATGGCTACCGCGGTAATTATTGGAGCTTTTATTGCAGCATTTCTTCGCTATCTTGCACATGTGACTTCTGGTATTCTGTTTTTTGGTGAATTTGCTGGCGATCAAAACGTTATTCTTTATTCATTAATCTATAATTCTACTTATATGATTCCAGTATTTTTGCTAGCAGCATTCGTTTGTATGATACTATTCCTAAAGGCTCCTCGCCTTATACTGCCGAATAAAGCATAAATATGATATGATTGTTGTACAGTTTAACCAGTTTTAGAATATGCTAATACAGGTTAAGCCTTCGGTGGACGTCATAGATTTTTGGATAGGGACTTAATCGTTCGTCATGATATAATATCTAGACGCAAATACTCCGGGGCGCATTAGATATGAGAAGGGATCTTATAAAGATGATTGTACAAACAAATGAAGAATTAGAAGCTTTAAAAAAAATAGGTCGTATTGTTGCTGAAATTCGGGATGCAATGAGAGCTGCAACGAAGCCAGGTATTACAACAAAGGAACTGGATGAAATTGGTGGTAAGCTCTTTAATGAGCACGGAGCAATTTCAGGTCCAATGGGTGAGTATGATTTCCCAGGCTATACTTGTATAAGTGTTAATGAAGAGGTTGCTCATGGTATTCCAGGTTCCCGTATCATTAAAGATGGTGATGTTGTCAATATTGACGTATCAGGCTCATGTGATGGTTATTTTGCTGACACAGGTATTTCCTTTGTTGTTGGTGAAGGTTATGAGGAGAAAGAAAAGTTATGTGCAGTGGCAGAAAGCGCATTTAACCGGGCAATGTTAAAGGTAAAAGTCGGTTCTAAATTGAATCAAATTGGAAAAGCGGTTGAAAGAGAAGCAAAGGAAAATGGTTTGCACGTTATTATGAACCTTACAGGTCATGGAATTGGTAAATCACTTCATGAAGCTCCGCAGCACGTGCTCAATTATTATGATGCTTGGGACCCGACAATTTTAAAAGAAGGTATGGTGCTAGCGGTAGAGCCATTTATTTCTCAAAAAGCTGAACATATAGTAGAATCGGGAGATGGTTGGACATTCGTGACACCAGACAAATCGTTAGTTGCCCAAATTGAGCATACGATTGTCGTAACAAAAGAGGGCCCGCTTTTATTAACAAAATTAGATTAAGAAAAATTAAATAGTAAAATGCCTCGGAAATTATGATTTCTGAGGCATTTTTTTTATAAATAATATTCCTACTATAAGTACACAGCTTAAAAAAATGGACGCGGCAGTTATTAATAATTCATCTAACATATGTCGACAGGCAATCCCTAAAAACGCCCAAATAAAGACTAACACGATTGTTGGGTCATTATAATGGTAGCGAAAATGTAAAGCAATTGCTGTAGCAATTGTTAGGAAAATAACAGCCCAGAGTGATTTCGTCATGCCCCAACCACCAAATTCTACATAAGTAAGATAGTAGTCGATATTTGCAAATGTAGCGACGAATATCCATCCTAAGTAAATAGAAATAGGGAGCCGCTTTATCCATAATTGCTCTTCAGAAGAATACGTTTTATAAAATAAAAACAAGACTCCTAATAAAGCAAATATATCTATAAGCGATAATAAAAACAACTCATAATGCCACAAGAAAATCCAAAGAATATTTAAAATGGAGCTACAAACAAATAATATAACTCTTATCGTGGATATGGACTCTCCATTTTTAAATTCTTTAACATTATTCCAAATCCAATATGCTAGTAATAAATATATGGGAATCCATATGAGAAATACGTAGCTTGCGGGAGTAAATAATGAAGGTAGTCTATTTGAAATTTCTCCGGTTGTATGATGATTAATCGGTAGAGTATTTGCGAGTAAATTTACCAAGATGGTAGAGAACAAGCTTATAATCAAAATGATTATTTTAATCATACGCATCCCTCCTATTATTATAGTATACCTTTGAAATTTTATTGCGACAAATTGATTTGTGAATGTTTAATGGCAAAACCAGAATAAACGGAACATAAAAATCATGATATAATATAATTCGAACTAGTATGAATTTTTAAGGGGGAAAAATAATGAGAGAAGTAGTATATCCAATTACATGGGATTTAGATGTGTTCTTTGAAGGTGGAAGTGAATCTAAAGAGTTACGAAACCATTTAGATCAAGTGAAAGAAAAATTAAAGGTTTTTGGAGAAAAATTAGAAAGTTTTACTACTCCGGCATCTGTTCAGGAAGCAAGTAAAATCGTTAGTATCATTGATGAATTAAAGGACATTGCGACTAACTTATCTCAAGCTGGAGCAGTTATTGGCTGTTTTCAAGCACAAGACACTACAGATAAAAAAGCTTCTCTTTTGGAAGGAGAGATAGGAAGTATTTATGCAAAGTTTTCTTCCCTGCTGTTAGGCATACAACAAACGATCAGCAAGACACCAGATGAGGTATGGACAGAATTAATAAAAACAGATGAATTACTCGAATTTTCTTTTGTTCTAAATGAGTGGAGAGAAGAAGCAAAGAGAATGCTTTCTGAAAAAGAAGAGTCTATGATTACAGCCCTTGGTGTAGATGGCTACCATGCATGGGGGCAGCTATATGATTTGTTGGTAGGGGATATTAGAGTAAAAGTTAAAGTGGATGGAGTAGAAAAAGAACTTTCAGTAGGTCAAGCTAATAACTTAAGCTCTCACGAAGATGGTACTACACGTAAAGAAGCATTTGAAGTTTTAGAAGCAGCTTGGACAGAGAAAGAAGAATTTTTTGCTAAAACTTTAAATCATTTAGCAGGTTTCCGTTTGTCTATTTATGAAAAAAGAGGCTGGGAATCTGTCCTACAAGAACCACTTGAGATAAATCGTATGAAGCAGGAGACATTAGATGCGATGTGGGGTGCTATTTCCAAAAATAAAGCTCCTTTCGTCGAATATTTAAATGTAAAATCGACAATGCTAGGAAAAGAAGGTATGCATTGGTATGATTTGGATGCGCCGGTAAGTGCTTCAACCGAGAAAATGGATTACCAACAAGGTGCAGAATTTATATTAAAGCATTTTAAAGAGTTTGGACCAAAATTAGAATCCTTTTCAAGAAATGCCTTTGAAAAAGGGTGGATTGAAGCAGAAGACCGCCCAAACAAGCGCCCAGGAGGGTTTTGTACAGGAATGCCGGTTTCAGAAGAATCCCGTATTTTCATGACGTACAGTGGAACTATGTCCAATGTTTCTACACTTGCACATGAATTGGGACATGCTTTTCATTCATATGCTTTAAGACCAGTACATTGGATGAATCGCCAGTACGCAATGGGAGTAGCAGAAACGGCATCTACGTTTGCGGAAATGATTGTAGCAGACGCAGCGGTAAAAGAAGCAAAAACGAACGATGAAAAGATTGCTTTACTAGAGGATAAAATCCAAAGAAGTGTTGCTTTCTTTATGAATATTCATGCTCGCTTCTTATTTGAAACAAGATTTTATGAGGAACGTAAAAATGGAATCGTTTCAGCTACAAGATTAAATGAGTTGATGGAAATTGCTCAAAAAGAAGCATACGGTGAAGCACTAGAAACAACACATCCTCATTTCTGGGCTTCTAAATTGCATTTCTATATTACAGGGGTACCTTTTTATAACTTCCCATACACATTTGGTTATTTATTTTCATTAAGTATATATGCGAAAGCAATTAACGAAGGTGCAAATTTTGAAGAAAAATATATTGCACTTCTTCAAGATACTGCCGTAATGTCAGTAGAGGATTTAGCGATGAAGCATCTTGGTGAAGATATTACTGAAGAGGAATTTTGGATTAAAGGGATTAATCTTTGCATTCAAGATGTAAACGAGTTCATTCAATTAACTAATGCAAAAGGGTGACGATGTTTGATCTATTTAGAAGGTGACAGATGTTATTTACGGACATTAAATGTAAAGGACGCACCCAATCTTGCAGATCTTGTTTATAGAAACAAAAAATATTGGGCTGTATATGAACCATTGCATCGAGATGATTATTATACAACCTCTGTGCAAAGAGAGAAAATTCGAGAGTCGCTATTATTAATGAATGAAAAAAGAGAATTCAGCTTTGGGGTATTTCAACATGATACCGATCGGATGATAGGTAGTATTTCATTGTATAGCTTAAAAAGAATGCCTTTTTCTAGTGGACTAATCGGCTATTCAATAGACGAAAATTTAACGGGTAAAGGTATTGCATCGGAAGCTGTACACCTTGTTAAATTGTTTGGGTTTGAACATGCTCATTTGAATCGTATAGAAGCTTATGTATCACCTAGAAATCTAGGGTCAATTAAAGTCTTGGAGAACAATGCATTTCATCGAGAAGGATTACTTCGAAGTCTTCTCTATATTAATGGTAAGTGGGAAGATCATTATATTTATGCATGCATTAGTGAGGACTTCTGAAAGGGTAAGAGTATTTATAAAAAAATTCTTTCCAAAACGAAAAGCTGGTTATTCATCAATTGATGGATAACCAGCTTTTGTCGATTTCCCGGGAAATAATCTATTTTACGTCGAGATTGCCATCTTTCACTAAATCTAATCTACCAGTATTAGGATCAATGATGAGCCCATGAACAGGTATGCTACCAAGCATTAGTGGGTGATTTCTAATCATATCGACGCTATGTAAAACACTGTCTTTAACATCAGAAAAACCTTCTAACCATTTTTCTACTTCTACCCCGGAATTCTTCAATATATCAAATATTTTTGGATCTATACCTCTTGTAGTCATTTTGCCGATGATTTTATCTGTTTGAATAGCACTCATACCGCAATCATAGTGACCAATAACGTATATTTCGTCCGCTTGAAGTTCATAAACTGCCACGATTAGACTGCGCATGATGCCACCAAACGGATGGTTTATAACAGCACCAGCACTTTTTACAATTTTAACATCACCGTTTTTAAAGTTCATGGATTTAGGTAGCATTTCTACGAGCCTTGTGTCCATACATGTTAATATTACAATTCGTTTATTTGGAAATTTTGTCGTTAAAAATGGTTCATACAACTTATTTTGTACAAAGGATTCATTGTAAGCTAATATTTCTTTTAAACTAGGCATGGAATTCCCCCTTCAATTTTCTACATTATTATTTTATATGAAAGCAATTGAAATTTCCTCTATTATGTTTTTTAGTGTAATAACTATTAATAAATTTTCATGAAAAAACCACTCAGGAGAGAGAACTTGAGTGGCATTTTTTATTATTTGGCACTATTAATAAGATTGTCGTTTTTTATTGTGGTGAAAATTAGCGAGACTTCCGCGGAAAGCAAGCGAATTTTCGTCAATGACAATATGTATGATTAACAGCGCCAATTCTTTATTTTGCTACTCTTTGTTTTCTCTCAGAGATAAAAAATGATTTTCCTGTACCGATAGCTACTGATTGTAGAGGTTCAGGGGCAATATGAACAGGTACTTCAATAACTGTTGAAAGCCACTCTTTCATATCTTTTAATAGAGCGCCTCCACCTGTTAATACAACGCCATGATCTACAATATCACCAGCCAACTCAGGAGGACAAATTTCTAATGTAGCCCTAATAGTTTCTAAAATAGTTTCAAGTGATTCTGCTAAAACTCCCTGAATCTGTGTAGATGAAAGATGTATTGTTTTTGGTAAGCCTGTAACAACATCTCTTCCTCTTACATCCATTTGTTCTACTGAATGTGGCACCAATGCATGTCCGATTGTTTTCTTAATTTCTTCAGCAGTTGGTTCTCCAATTAAAATATTATATTCTTTACGAATAAAATTGATAATAGCTTCATCCATTTTATCTCCAGCAGCTTTTACAGTGTTGGAAGCAACAACTCCACCAAATGAGATAATTCCAACCTCTGTAGTACCACCACCAATATCAACCACCATGCTTGCAACTGGTTCATTTACAGGAAGTCCTGCACCAATTGCTGCAGCTACCGGCTCTTCCATCAGTTGGACCTCTTTTGCTCCACTTTGTCTAACCGCATCTTGGATTGCTCTGCGTTCAACGGATGTAGCACCAGAGGGGGTACAAACAATAACAGTCGGCTTTCTTAAAGCAGTGCCTAGCTTCTTGCCAGCTTTTTGCATTATCAGTTTTAATAATTCTGTCGTAACATCAAAATCCGCTATGACACCATCTTTTAAAGGTCGAATAACTTCGATAGAAGCTGGTGTTTTACCGATCATTTGTTTTGCTTTCTCACCAAATGCGATAATTTCTTTTGTTTTAGTGTTTATTGCGACAACAGTCGGTTCATTTAAAAGTAAGCCTTTGCTTTTTGTATATACTAATGTATTTGCTGTTCCTAAATCTATTCCAATATGAGTATTTGAAAACATATATTAAACCTCCCATTCAATCATACTTATTTAGTATAAAGGATAAAGGAGGGATTGCCATTTGTTACTTTTTGGAAGTTTACAATTGTTTCAAAAGATAATAGTGCGTTTATCCTGTTAGTTTTGTTTAAAATAAATAGATAGACCTTGTTGGTCATTGATTTGACATAAAGTTGTATTGAAAATGAAAAGAAAAAGAGAAATAGTATCAACTTTAAACTATTCACCAATAAAAAAACAACCGCAATATAATTGCGGTTGTTTGAATTATTTTGAAGGTTTTGGATCAACTGTAATTGAATCATGTGAGTTCATTGCTTTTGCAAAGTAGCTAAGAATTACGTAGCCTACTACTCCTATACCACCAGCAACTCCAAGAACTGTAACTGTGAATAAGCCCATTATTAAACACCTCACTAGTCATGATATTATCATTATAACTTATAATAGTATAAAAAGTAAGTAGAATATTATAGAAATCTAGTTGGTAGATTAAAAAGCCCAATTTCCATTGCGGAAGATTGGTTCAATCGTTCCATCTTCTTTGATTCCGTCGATATTCATTTTTTCTGATCCAATCATGAAGTCTACATGAGTAATACTTTCATTCAGTCCGTTTTGTGCAAGTTCTTCTCGACTCATTTTCTTACCACCCTCTATGCAAAATGCATATGCACTTCCGATTGCTAAGTGGTTAGAAGCATTTTCGTCAAATAACGTGTTATAGAATAATAAGTTTGAATTAGAAATAGGTGAATCATGTGGGACTAACGCTACTTCTCCTAAATAGTGAGAGCCTTCGTCTGTCGCAACAAGATTCTCTAACACAGTTTGACCTTGTTCAGCTTCCACTTTCACAATACGACCTTTTTCAAATGTTACTGTGAAATTATCAATGATATTTCCTCCGTAACTTAAAGGTTTTGTACTAGCTACGTACCCGTCTACTCCAGTTTTTAAAGGAACTGTGAAAACTTCTTCTGTAGGCATATTTGCCATGAAATCGTTTCCTTTTTCATTTACACTACTAGCTCCACACCATAGATGACCTTTTGGAAGCTCGATCGTTAAATCTGTCCCTGGTGCTGTATAGTGTAGTTTTTTATAGTTCTTATCATTTAAGTAATCTACTTTAGTATGAAGTAATTCGTCATGCTCTTTCCAAGCTTCCACTGGATTCTCTAAATCTGCACGTACCGCTTTAAAAATTGCATCCCATAAAGCAGAAACTTGTTTTTCTTCGGCAACCTCTGGGAACACCTTACTTGCCCAAGCCTTAGAAGGTGAAGCGATAACTGTCCAGCTTACTTTATCAGATTGTGTGTATTGACGATACTTGCTTAATGCAGTACCTGCCGCTTTTTGGAATGCCGCAATTTTATTTGTGTCCACTCCTTTTAAAAGATCTGGACTTTGACTTATAATGCTCATGAAAGCAGCACCTTGTTCAGCTAATAATTCTTTTTCTTGTGCTTTCCATGATGGGAAGATGTCAAATGAATCTTTAGGAGCTAAATCATAACGTAAGCGTGTAATTTCATCGTCTGAAAAATCTACAAAAACTTGGTTAGCGCCAATTTCATATGCTTTTTTCGTAATTAATCGAACGAGTTCTACGCTATCAATTGAAGCAGCGATAAATAAATTTTGACTTGGTTGAATATTAACTCCAACTTCTACAGCCAAAGCAGCGTACTTATTTAAGTTTTCATTAAAAGATGACATATTTCGACTTCCTTTCTGTATTTAATTTCATAATATCAGTTTTTATGACGTATGAACACAAAATATTCCAGGCTAAAAGACATAGATAGTACATATTTTATGAAATTATATTATGCAAAAGGAAGTTTAATATTAAAAAATATATAAATTTGCCGAAATAAATGACAGATATAGAATGTGGGGGTAAATGAATGGATAAGTCTACCGTAATTGGTCTTGTACTAGGATTTGTTGCTTTATTAGTTGGGATAGTTTTAAAAGGGGTTCCATTAGTTGCTCTTTTTAATCCTGCAGCTATTTTAATTATCATTTTTGGAACAATCGCTACAATTGTTATAGGTTTCCCAATGAATGAGTTAAAACGCGTTCCAAAGCTTTTTGGAGTTATATTTAAAGAGACTAAGTTATTGCCTGATTATGAGGTTATTAAAATGTTCTCTAGCTGGGCTGATTTAGCTCGAAGAGAAGGATTGCTTGCATTAGAAAGTAAGACAACGGAAGTAGAAGATCCATTTTTAAAAAACGGTTTGACACTTGCGATTGATGGTCAGAATGCAGATTATATACGTGATGTATTAACGGAAGAGATAGATGCATTGGAAGAAAGACATGCAGGTGGAGCACATATTTTCTCACAGGCTGGTACTTATGCACCTACTTTAGGGGTTCTAGGAGCCGTAGTTGGATTAATAGCTGCTTTGGGTGATTTGAACGATATAGAAAAACTAGGGCACGCCATTTCTGCCGCTTTTATAGCAACCTTGCTAGGGATTTTTACTGGATATGTTCTTTGGCATCCATTTGCAAATAAATTAAAACGTAAATCTAAGCAAGAAATACGTCAAAAAACAATGATGTTAGAAGGTATTCTTTCTGTATTAGAAGGAGATTCTCCACGAGTTATCGAACAAAAGCTAGCTTCATATCTTTCTATGTCGGAGCGAAAAAAAGTTTTAAATGAAAGTGGGGAGGCTGGCCTTGGCAAAGAAGCATAAGAAACATAAAGAAGAAGAGGAAATGAGTGAATCATGGCTTCTTCCTTATGCGGATATCTTAACTTTATTGTTAGCTTTGTTTATCGTTTTATTTGCATCTAGTACAGTGGATCAGGAAAAACTGGAGCAGATGTCCCAAGTTTTTAGTCAAGTGTTTGATGGCGGAGTAGGATTAATGGAAAATCCTTCTCCTTTAGACGTACCGGTTACACCAAATAAAACAAATGGTAATGAGCAAAGTTCGGCTTACATTGAGGACCAACAAGCATTGTCAGAGATTCAAGATAGTGTAGATGAATATATTGCTGTGAATGCATTAGAAAAGCAATTCGCTACAAAATTAACGGATGAAGGCCTATTAGTAACAATTCGAGATAGTATTTTGTTTGATACAGGTGAAGCGGAAGTAAATCCACAGTATCGCCAAATTGCTGAAGATATATCCGATCTATTAGTGTTTGATCCCCCTCGACATGTTGTCATAACAGGACATACGGATAATGTTCCAATTTCCAGTAGTGAATTTTCTTCTAACTGGGAACTAAGTGTTATGCGTTCAGTGAATTTTTTGAAGATTTTAGTAAATAATAATACAATTGATCCCCTTTATTTTAGTGCAAAGGGGTATGGTGAATTTAAACCAGTAGCAAAAAATGATACTGCTGAAGGTCGGGCAAAAAATAGACGTGTAGAAGTTTTAATTCAACCACGCGTATTGGAAGATGGAACTTTAAACGACGAACCAAAATAATATCGGTCGAAAAGCCTAAAGTGACATCTTGGAATGTTAATCTTACTAATCAAAGCTGACAACTTTTTTATAAGTTGTGAGTCAGATTGTAAACAAACTCGAATTTATCTTTATAAAGGATAGATCGGTTTTCCAAAGCTTACCGCTCGCCACGTGTGAGCGACGAGCCGCTTAGGCCGACACGATCATGAATTATTAGAGCAAGTTTTTATCACTTTATTTTTTCAATTAGTATTTATAGAAAATCGTTGAAAAAGGCGACACTCCTGCGGGAATAGCGTTAGCCGAAGACCCCGCAGTTGAGAAGAAGGCAATCTAAGTTCGCCGCATCCTGCGGCAACGATTGCATGACCAACATCGTGTTGGCCTAGGAGGCTAAGGCAACGCCCGCGGAAAGGGAGCCGTTTCAACGATTTTATTATTTATCGGAAGACATTATTTAGTATAGTCGAATATTCTATATACTTAAGATGAATAATCTTGTGGTAATAGGAAATAATGACAGTAAATTAATATAATAAATGAGACCGATTAGCCAGCTGACTTATGTATTCAATGAGAGCTGACAACTTTTTTATAAAGTTGTCAGTTTTTGTTTTGACTTTTTTAAACAAAAGTTTATAATTAAAACAAAAGTTTGTATTTGAAGGAGGGTTGAAACATGCAACAGAAGGAACTTCAAGTTTTTCAGTACCTTAAAAATAATCCTTACGCATCACAACAAGAAATAGCTGATAATCTCCAGATGTCTAGACCTGCAGTAGCAAATACGATTTCTCAATTAATTAAAAATGGGAAAATCACAGGGAGAGCATATATTATTCCTGAAAACAAAGAGGTTATTTGTATTGGAGGTGCTAATGTAGACCGAAAATATATAGTGAAAAGTAAATTACAGATGGGTACTTCTAATCCGACAATAAGCATGCAAAGTGTTGGAGGGGTAGCAAGAAATATCGCTGAAAACATAGGTAGACTTGGGCATAGTGTTCGATTATTATCTGTAGTCGGCAATGATATGGAATATCAAATTATTGAAAAAGCATCTAGTCATTGGATGAACCTATTTTCAGTAGAGAAACTTGCCAACTATTCAACGGGAACGTATTCAGCCATATTAGATAATGAAGGTGAAATGCTATTAGCATTAGCCAATATGGAAATATATGATGAGTTATCCGTAGAATATATAAAAAGACAAGAAGCTTATCTCACAAACGCTCAATTAATAATTGTAGATATGAATTGTCCAAAGGAAGTCATTGAATATTTAAGAAATTTATCGATTGGCAAGAATATTCCATTAGCCATTATTCCGGTCTCATCTCCTAAAATGGAGAGAATGCCAGATGAATTAGAAGGAATAGAATTGCTTATTCTGAATAAGGATGAGTCTGAAGCCTATTTACAAATGGAGATAATAGATCAAGATACATGGAAACAAGCTGCTCAAATTTTTGTGCAGAAGGGTATTAAACATGTTGTTATCACTCAAGGTAACAAAGGAGTTATGTATGCTAGTAGTTCTAACGATGGGATAATCGTACCCGCGATAGAAGTGAGCGAAGTTGTTGATGTCACTGGCGCTGGAGATGCTTTTGTTTCTGGTACGATTCATGCTTGGTTGGAAGGATTAACAATGGAGTCAGCATTGAATGCAGGAATGGTCAATGCAAGTAAAACATTACAATCTCCTGAAACAGTTCGAACAGAGCTTTCAAATGTAATTTTAAATAATGAATTGGAGGAATATCTATCATGAGAGAATTTTTAACATTTTCAAAAGAAGTAGAAGAAGGAATGGCAGCAGGCAAAGCTATTGTTGCTTTAGAATCAACTATTATTTCACATGGTATGCCTTACCCACAAAACGTTGAAATGGCTAGAACTGTAGAACAGATTATTCGTGATAATGGTGCAGTTCCTGCCACAATTGCAATAATGGAAGGTAAAATCAAAATTGGACTATCCGATGCGGAATTAGAAACTTTAGGTACTAGTAGCAATGCACGAAAAACATCACGAAGAGATCTTCCTTACGTGGTAGCTTCGAAAGAAATCGGAGCGACAACTGTTGCTACAACAATGATCTGTGCTGAGCTAGCGGGTATTAAAATGTTTGTTACTGGTGGCATTGGTGGAGTGCACAGAGGTGCTGAAACAACAATGGACATTTCTGCGGATTTGGAAGAACTAGCTTCTACGAATGTTGCGGTTGTATGTGCAGGAGCAAAATCTATTTTAGATATAGGTCTAACACTTGAATATTTAGAGACTAAAGGTGTTCCTGTAGTAGGTTACCAGACGGACAAGTTTCCAGCATTTTATTCCGCAACAAGTGCATTCAATTCAAACTTCCGTTTGGATGAGCCGAAGGAAGTAGCAGAAATGCTAAAAGTGAAATGGGAATTAGGGTTAAATGGAGGAGCAATCATTGCGAATCCAATCCCAGCAGAAGATTCTTTGGACGAAGCGTATATTACCAATATCATTGAAAAAGCTTTAACAGAAGCAGAAGAAAATGGTATTAAAGGGAAAGACGTAACACCATTCTTACTTGGAAAAGTAAAAGAATTAACAGAAGGTAAAAGCTTAGCGTCGAATATTGCACTTGTTTATAACAATGCAAAAGTTGGAGCGAAGATCGCAGTTGAATTGAATAATCTTTAAAATAAAAAATCCTTCACCTTAATATGGGTGAAGGATTTTTTCATTTTATTTTCTTAAATTACCTAATTCAGCAGCAATGGCTTGCATTTCACTTGGAGAAAAAGAGTCTCTTTTACTAACCATTTCGTATAGGTAAACTAAATCTTCATATTGGCTAGCATTAAAATGTTCTGATTTCATTGCATCAACGTTTACCATGCGAAGCTTTTCTTTTATTGTTTCAATCATATACGTAACATTTTCAACCGAAGGCTCAGATAAATTCATTTTTTTGTACCTACCTTTCATACATTAAGTATCATTTCACGCTACGCAACGATTGTCAATTACTAAATAGATTTCTCAGCTTTCTGCGCTAATTTTTCTTCTTTCAATTTATCTTGGATGCGCTTTGTTTCATATACAACTACCCCTGAGAGCCCGAGTAATCCTATCAAGTTCGGAATTGCCATTAATGCATTGGTAATGTCAGAGAAAGTCCAGATTAAATCAAGAGAAACAACTGAACCAATAAATACCATAATTACGAAAGCGATACGATAAACAATTAACAATGAAGGACTTTTAAATAAGTACTGGAAACATTTTTCTCCATAATAAGCCCATCCAAAAATCGTAGAAGAAGCAAAGAATATTAACCCGATAGCTACAACTATAGGTCCCCATTCACCTAAGAAATGTCCGAAGGCAGCGGAGGTTAACTCATCGGCTGCAAGTCCAGTATCTAGATATAGACCAGACATAACGATTGTCACACCAGTAATTGAACAGATAAGGAATGTATCTAAAAATACTTGTGTCATAGAAACAAGTGCTTGTCGTCCTGGTAGATCTGTTTTTGCAGCGGCAGCAGCAATAGGAGCAGAACCTAAACCAGCTTCATTGGAAAATACACCGCGTGCAATACCATAACGAATAGCGGCACCAATTGCACCACCAGCAGCAGCTTCACCAGAGAATGCCATTCTAAAGATAGTAGCGAATGCTTCTGGAATTGCGGTGATATTTGTAACCATAACAATTAAACCAGCTAATAAATAAAACAATGCCATAACTGGTACGAATACAGCAGTAACGTTACCAATTGATTTAATCCCACCAAGAATAACAAGTGCAGTAAATACTGTAAGTATAATTCCAGTAATCCATGTATCAATACCAAATGTTGCATCTACAATTCCGGCAACGGAGTTAGATTGCGTTCCATTTCCAATACCGAATGCTGCAATCGCACCAAAGATTGCAAATAAAACTGCCAGCCATTTTTGCTTAAGTCCGTGTTCTAAGTAATACATAGGACCACCAGCCATTTGACCATTTGCATCTTTTACACGATATCTTACTGCTAAGATAGCTTCACTATATTTCGTAACCATACCGAAAAATGCGGAGAACCACATCCAGAAAACTGCACCCGGTCCACCAAGAACTACTGCCGTAGCTACTCCGACGATGTTCCCTGTCCCTACTGTTGCAGCAAGCGCAGTTGTAAGTGCCTGAAACTGTGAAATATCTCCTTCTGCTGACTTATCATGCTTTTTAGAGAATACTAGTTTCAAAGCTATAGGTAAAAGCCTAACTTGTAAAAATCCTACTCGAATTGTTAAATAAATACCTGTCCCTACGATTAATATTAAGAGTGGTATGCCCCATAAAAAAGATGATACACTTCCTAAAAACTCATTTAATTTCTCCATCGATTATTAACCCCCATTATAATTTTACTTTTCAAGTCTTGCTCCCTTTCTATATTGTTTTTTACTTATTACCAATGTTCTTAAAATTCAGAGATATAGTCAAGACTATTTTTCAATTAATTTGTTTTATTCCATTATGACAAGGGTATAATTGAATACAGATATAGCGAAAAATGGAGGTAAGAATATGAGTGAAAATAAATTATTTAAAGGAATTATGTATGGTGCACTACTTGGTGGTGCAATAACAATGATGGATAGAAAGACTCGAGATTCTGTTATGAACAAATCAAGATATATTAGAAATGAAATTGTATACTACAGTAAAAACCGTGAAGAATTAAAAACTAACATTGAATCCCAAGTGACAAAATGGAAGGCATTTTATGATCAATTTTCATCGGATGCTAAGTATTTATCTCAAAAAGTAAACGAGGTAAAAGAAATGACTCCTCAAGTGAAAACTTTACTGACTGACACGAAAGATGCATTTTCACAGTCAAAAGACGAGTACAAATCAATTGTTGTCCCGGAACCGGAATATACAAGTATTTATGAAGAAAAAAAGTAATAAATCATAAGAAAGGTGGGGATGAGGTGGAACATAATCATTTAAATAAAGAAGTATCTGAAACAAACACTTCGTCCTCCACTAAATGGTATGAAAAGAAAGAAGAGAAAAAAAGTGAGAAGCAAGACTTAACTACATGGTCAGGATACGTGAAGCATCTGATTAAACATATTCAGGAAACAGATATTACTGGTCTTGCTGCTCAGCTAGCTTATTTTTTCTTATTATCATTATTTCCAATGATTATCTTTCTAGTTACCTTATTGCCATATTTAAATTTGGACGAGGCACAAGTTTTTCGCTTTCTAGAAAACTATGCTCCAGAAGATGTTTATATTCTAATTGAAGATACAGTTTCGGATGTTTTGCAATACCGAAATGGAGGACTATTATCCTTCGGGATTATAGGTACTATTTGGTCAGCATCCAATGGGATGAATGCAATTGTTAAGTCATTAAATAGATCTTATAATCTAGATGAAACGAGACCTTTTTTTATTGTGAGAGGTTTATCGATTGTCTTCACATTACTTTTAATATTTTTATTGGTTGTTGCACTTGTTCTACCAGTTTTTGGTCAGCAAATCGGAACTATTCTATTTTCTTATTTCGGTTTTGAAGAGAGTTTTATAAAGCTATGGAATAATATAAGATGGACAATAAGTCCGATTATTATGTTTTTAATATTAGCTGCTCTTTACTGGATTGTACCAAATAAAAAATTATTTTTAAGAAGCGTTTTTCCAGGAGCAGCCTTTGCAACTTTTGGATGGATCGTTGTTTCGTTAGCATTCTCCTATTATGTTAGTAACTTCGGAAATTATTCCTCTACGTATGGAAGTATTGGGGGAATCATCGTTATGATGCTTTGGCTATATATTTCCGGAATAATGCTACTTGTAGGTGGGCAAGTGAATGCGGTGATGCAAGAGAGAAAAATTGCACTAGAACAAAAAGAAGCAGAGGGGCATTAGCCCTTCTGTTTTTTTATTTTTCAATACCTTTTATTCATAAAAAATTATTAACTTTCGTAACGGAAAATCAATTTGTTCATAAAATAAAGAAAAAGTAAAAAGGGGCACAATTATTGATTATCTCTCTTAGAACTGCAAAAGCACTATTAGAAGCTGCAGAAAAACAAGCAATGGCGATGGGCATTACAGAGGATATAGCAATTGTTGACGAAGGAGGAAATTTGATAGCCTTCCATCGAATGGATAATGCTAAAATCGCCGGAATCGATATAGCAGTTAATAAAGCATGGACCAGTGTTGCTTTGCAAGTACCAACAGCTAATCTCGCTAATGCAGCACTTCCTGGAGGGCCATCCTTTGGAATTAATACAACAAACCAAGGGAGAATTGTCATATTGGGTGGAGGAATTCCGCTTATATACAATAAAAGGATAGTTGGGGGTATAGGGGTAAGTGGAGCAACAAGCGCACAAGACATTGAAGTAGCTAATGCAGCAGTTCGTTTATTTGAAAGCATGACTTTTACTCGAACAAACACAAATGATCAATGATTTTGTCTTAATTAGTAATAAAAAATGCCAACAAATTATATAGGAATGTAAAGAGGCTATGTACAAGGGGTATACCCACAGTTTGCATAGTCTCTTTACATTTTTGTTATTGTTTGCTGTCTGTTTGTCCTAGCAATTAGTGGTGCAACTTTTTATTTCCCCAGCAGTGCCATTAAACCTTTAAAAATTAGGAAAAGAGAGAAAATAACAATTGCTAAAATACCGATTAAGTTAATTATTTGCTCTAAACCTGCTAAGAAAGTACCTTCTAAGGGAACCTTTAATAATGCAAAACCAGCTAATATACTAGCTAACATTAAAAGAATAAATCGATCCATTCTATTTCGCCTCCTCTTTAGTACAGTATATGTACAAATGAAAGGTAAGTTGAACCAATTGCGATTCACGAGGGTAATTCGAATACAATACCGTTTTGAGTGAGTACAATAACTCCCTTGTTCGACTACGGAGGCTTTTGTTCAAGAACAAATCAAAAAAGGACTATAAGAAGTCCTTTTTGAGTTCTACGATTATTTAGGAGTGTTTTTTTAAATGTTTCTATTTAACATTCTTAAACCATTTAAGATTACTAGAATAGTGCTTCCTTCATGACCGATAACTCCAAGTGGAAGATCAACTGCTTGTAGAAAGTTTGAGATAATTAAAACGCCTATAACCGAAATAGAAAAGACGATGTTTTGTTTAACAATTCTTTGCATTTTTCGAGACATTTTAACTGCATATGCGATTTTCGATAAGTCATTTTTCATTAAAACTACATCAGCAGTTTCAAGTGCTACATCTGTTCCTTCACCCATAGCAAATCCAGTTGTTGCAGTCGCTAGTGCTGGAGCATCATTAATGCCATCCCCAACCATTCCAACGAATTTGTACTCTTTCAATAATGCTTTCAAATGTTCTACTTTCGTTTCAGGTAGACATTCAGCGATATATTGATCGATTCCTGCTTCTTTAGCAATCACTTTCGCTGTTTTTTCATTGTCTCCTGTTAGCATCACTGTTTTTATTCCAAGTGACTGAAGTAACTTTATGGCTTCTTTTGCTTCTTCCCGTACTGTATCTTTCAAAGCGGCAGCAGCTGCAATTCCGTGTTGATCTCGCATGAAGATGACAGTCTTTCCTTCATCAGCTAATGTAGCTGCGATACCATTTTGGAAAGCAAATGCATCCTTTTTGTTCACAAATTCAGGTTTTCCCACAATGATTGTTTGACCATCAATAGTTGCTTCTAACCCAAATCCAGGTTTATCCTCAATATGAATAAGGGGAAGTTGACCAATTCCTTCTGATTTGGCATAGGAAGTTATTGCTTGTGCAAGTGGGTGATTCGACTGCGTTTCAATAGTTGCCAGTAATGTTAGAGTTGCTATCCGATCTAAATCTTCTCGAACAAAAAAGTCTGTTACAACTGGTTTGCCCTGCGTTAATGTACCTGTTTTATCTAAAGCAATTGCTTTCATTTCACTGACATTTTCTAAGTGGACTCCACCTTTAAATAATATCCCACTTTTGGCTCCATTTGAAATAGCTGCAAGTGTTGCAGGCATAATAGAAGCTACAAGAGCACAAGGTGATGCTACTACCAATAAAACCATCGCTCTATACAACGTGGTCGTCCAGTCCCAACCAAGCAAGTAATGTGGAAGAAACATCATAACTGCCACGCCAAGCAATACGAATTTTACATAAGTACCTTCAAATTTCTCAATAAATTGTTGTGCGGGAGATTTTTCATCTTGGGCAGATTGTACAAGTTGGATTATCTTTTGGAAAAGTGAATCCTCATTTGCTTTTGTCATCTCCATAGTAATAGCGCCACTAATATTCACGGTACCCGCATATAGTTCATCATTTATTTTTTTGGAAACAGGAATAGACTCACCGCTAATTGCAGCTTCATCTACTGCAGTAAAACCATTTACAATGATTCCGTCTGCAGGTATTCTTTCTCCAGGTTTGACAATCAATTGATCTCCGACTACAAGTTCGTTTACGGAGACACGGATTGTAGAGCCATCACTGTTTAGTTTCCAAGCTTCATCCGGTTGTAATTTCATGAGGGAAGAAATTTCTTTTTTACTTTTGTTCATTGTATAGGTTTCAAGTGCACCACTAACAGCAAAGATAAAAATTAATATTGCACCTTCCGTCCAATAACCAATAATAGCAGAACCAATCGCTGCTAAAATCATCAGCATTTCCACATTCAATTCTTTATCTTCAATGGTTGCTTCTATTCCTTCTTTTGCTTTAGCGAAGCCTCCAATGACAAATGCTAACAAATAAAATACGATAGAAGCTGTCTCTTGGCCAGCATTACTTAGCAACCAAGCACCGAGAATTAATACTCCAGAGAAGAGAGCGGCAATTAGCTCCATATGGGGAAATAGAGATTTTAAAAATGATGGATTCTCATTTGTTTCGTTTATAGTAGACATGTAAATACCTCCTTGATAATGAATTTCACTATTAATAAGCTTATAAAATGACGAAAATGGATTCCCAGTTGGAAATCCATTTTATATTTATTACTACTTTATAATTATTATAATTTAGAAGTTATTTAATGTCAATCGATACGTTTAATTGAATACAGGTTCTTTGTATGCAGATAGTTTTTCTAACGAAGACTTATCTACATCCGCATGTAAACTATTGCCGTGTGAGTCCATTGTTACGACTGCTGTGAAGTTTTCTACTCGTAAATGCCACATTGCTTCCGGAATGCCGAATTCCATTAAGTCAACGCCTTCGACGCCTTTAATACAGTCTGCATAGTATTGAGCTGCTCCGCCAATCGCATTTAAATATACTCCACCATGTTCGGATAGTGCAGCAAGTGTTTTAGGTCCCATACCACCTTTACCAATTACCGCACGAATACCGAATTTTTTCATAATATCGCCTTGGTATGGTTCTTCTCGAATAGAAGTAGTTGGTCCCGCAGCACGTACATGCCAATTACCTTCATCGTCTTTCTGCATTACTGGACCACAGTGATAAATGATCTGTCCGTTTAAATCTACTGGAGCATCATGACTCATTAAGTGATGATGGATTGCGTCACGACCTGTATACATACGACCAGTGATTGATACAACATCCCCTACTTGTAGGGAGCGTATTTGTTCTTCCGAAATTGGAGCCTGAAGTTCCACCACTTTTTTAGGGGCTTCTTCAGTAGCTTCTTCCTTAAATTCAATTTTTTCTCCATCTTGGTAATGCCAATCTATGATTTCACCTGTAGTTGGGTGAATGTTAATTGCCATTCGACGGTATGCCCAACAGTTGTAAGCAACAGATACATAGAAGCTTGCTGGAATACGGTGCATCACACCAATTTTACAGCCTAGCAGAGTTGCTTCTCCACCGAATCCCATAGTTCCTATACCCAATGTATTTGCTTTTTCAACAATATACTCTTCTAATTTTGCTAGATCTGGATTAGGATTTGTATCTTCTACATGACGGAATAATTGTTCTTTTGCAAGGTCATAACCTGAGGAACGATCTCCACCAATGCCCACTCCAATAAAGCCTGCAGAACATCCTTGCCCTTGTGCTTGATAAACAGAATGTAAAATACATTTACGAATTCCGTCTAAATCACGTCCAGCTCGGCCCAAGCCTTCTAGTTCTGTAGGAAGGCTATACTGAATGTTTTTGTTTTCACAGCCGCCACCTTTTAGGATTAGCTTCATTTCAATATAATCTTTTTCCCATTGCTCAAATTTCATTACTGGGACACCTTCGCCAAGGTTGTCGCCGCTGTTTTTCCCTGTTAATGAATCAACGGAGTTAGGACGAAGCTTCGCATCTTTAGTAGCGCTCACGATCGCACGCTTAATCGCTGCTTTAATTTCTAGTTGGTTAACTCCAACAGGTGTTTTAATTTTGAATGTTGGTAACCCAGTATCTTGGCAAATAGGGGATACGTTGTCATCCGCCATCTGAATATTATTTGTAATGGTGTCTAAACTCATCGCCGCTCGTGTACCAGCATTTTCAGCTGCTTTCGCTTTTTTAATTGCTCGACGGACGTCTTTTGGTAAATTTGTCGATGTTTCGGTTACTAAGTCATAAATACTTTTTTCTAATTGCTCCAATTGCATGGGACAAACGCTCCTTCTATGTATATGTATCTTAAACATTACAAGTATACTATTTAATCACTTCGAAAAAAAGAGAGGATTCATGTAAGTTTTATGTAGAGCCTTAACGTATCTTCATATGTAATTATCCAATAGATTGATTGGAGCGTAGGGAAGGAAGCGGCTCTGCCCCGCCCGCGGAATGAGTGTAGATAAGTTTGCGGACGATTTACTAATCTGGTTCTTTAAAATTGACAAAAGGTATCGTGAGGAGGCCTCTCGATACCTTTTGTCGACAATTTGAGCGTTAGCAATGTGATGCATTCCGAACTTCTTTGACATGCATTTTAATCGTTTGAACTTTTAAATTGTTCCATTTTCAACTCTAAGTCATCCATCATTTGAATAAGTCGATCTATATCTTCCAGTTCAGTCGTTTCAGGTTCAATTGAATCTAATACCTCTAAAAACATTTGCAGACGATCTTTTAAATAAGATACTTGTTGTTCTGGATTTGAAATTTGTTTACCCACAGAATAACACCTCACTTTATGATTTAAGAATAAATGAAAATAGGTATAAAAGATAGGTCCAAAGAGTTATTTTAATAATTATTGTATTTAGAATATTTACTCTTTTATAGTTATGTGTTAAAGTTTCTTTAAGGCATACATAGAAGGGAGGCCGTAGTGAATAGTCGAAAACCATTCAATCGAGAGAAGGAGGGGGTTCAGACATTTCACCGGCATAGACGCCGCAAATGCAGTTATGAATATACAAGTGAATAATAGTTATATGTAAAAGGCTCAGTCAGATCTCACGTAGATATCGACTGGGCCTTTTGTTGATGTCTGCTTTCTATAGCTTACCCAATTTTTAAGAAAAATATATAATGTGATCGATTTGTCTGCTACACTACTGTTTAGAACAACTTAGAATCTATAAAAAGAGGTAGCATATGCAGCAATTTACAGCAGTTGAACGTAAGCGATTTTGGATACTTGTCACGATTGTATCTATATCAGGTTTTTCACAAGGGATGTTATTGCCACTCATCTCCGTAATATTTGAGCAAGACGGGGTAAGTGCGACTTTAAATGGATTAAGTGCAACAGGTCTTTATATAGGTACATTATTAATATCTCCATTTATCGAGCCTCCACTTCGTAAGTTTGGGTACAAGCCCATTATTGTTATAGGTGGGCTACTCGTAATTGTCTCACTAATGCTTTTTCCGTTATGGAAGAGTGTTGCATTTTGGTTTGTATTGCGATTGTTGATAGGGATTGGAGATCATGCCCTTCATTTCTCCACACAGACTTGGATTACTAGCTTCTCCCCACAACATCGATTAGGAAGAAATATAGCGATATACGGTCTTTCATTTGGTGTGGGTTTTGCAGTAGGACCTTTGTTTGTCCAACTTGTAGAAATCTTTGAAGGGCTGCCGTTTATCGTATCTAGTCTTCTCTGTTTAGGAGCCTGGTTGTTAGTCTTTTTTGTTAAAAATGAAAAACCAGAAATTCATACTAGCTCATCAGCTCACACAGGAACATGGAAACGATTTGGAGCAGCGTTCGCAGTTGCTTGGGTAGCATTTATTCCTCCGTTTTGTTATGGATTCTTGGAATCTTCTTTAAACGCCATTTATCCGGTTTATGCACTTCGAAATGCTATAGAAGTTACAAGCTTGTCGTACATACTAGCAGCATTTTCTATTGGTGGAGTTGTCTCTCAACTGCCACTTGGCGTATTAAGTGACAAAATAGGAAGACGAAAAGTGTTAATCATAATGCTTGGCCTTGGCGCAATTACATTTGGAATTGCCAGTCTTTTTGAAACTTCTACCATGATAATAGCCATATTATTTTTTATAGCTGGAATGTTTGTAGGGTCGACATTCTCATTGGGGATTTCTTATATGGCTGACTTAACACCGAAAGAACTGCTTCCTACAGGTAATTTAATTTGTGGTATTTTCTTTAGTCTTGGAAGTCTCTCTGGTCCCTTTTTAGGCGGTCTTTTTATTCAGCTATTTGAAGGTATTAGCTTTTTAGTATTAGTTGCCTTACTACTTGGCATTTTATCGTTTATTATCTTTGTATCGAATCCTCAAAAGAAAAGTTTTGTTTGAAGGAGTGTGAGGTGAAATATGAATAATAGAGTGAAAGAAACCTACAATCAGCTTGCGGATGATTATGAACATAACGTGGATACTAATAGTCCATTCAACACGCAATATGAACGACCTGCGATGATGAACCTTTTGCCATCCGATTTAAGAAATAATAAAGTTCTGGATGCAGGATGTGCGGCTGGGTGGTATACAAGACAATTGATCCATTTAGGAGCAGATGTAACTGCCACCGATATTAGCCCTAAAATGGTAGAGGCTACTAAAAGAAGAGTTGGGGAAGCTGCAAGTGTTTTTTGTATAGACTTGGGAGAAAAGCTTCCTTTTGAAGATGAAACATTTGATTGGATTATTAGCTCTTTAGTGCTTCATTATATAAAGGACTGGAGCAGCACTTTTAAGGAGTTTCAGAGAATATTAAATCCCGGTGGAAAACTGTTATTTTCCGTTCACCATCCTTTTATGGATTTTAAATTATCCGAGAATGGAGATTATTTTTCAAATGAATTCATTATCGATCAATGGGAAAGAGAAGGGAAAATGATTGAAGTTCCGTTCTACCGTCGTCCACTGCAGATGATACTAAATGATACACTTTCACATTTTTCTATTGAGCAGATAATTGAACCCCAACCTACAGAAGAATTTAAAATGAATGAACCTGAAAAATATGAACGTTTAATGAAAAATCCACATTTTATGATTGTAAAAGCAATTAAAAAAGGAAACACTCGGGATTAAATCACCAAGTGTTTCCTTTTTCATTGTTTATTGTAGTTCCAACCGCCATCTCCATTATAAATCATTAGCTTGGACATACCGCCATCAATTGTAATATTTTCTCCGTTGATAAAATCGTTTTTGGGATCACATAAGAAAATAGCAGCTCTTGCTATATCAAGTGGATTTCCGATACGGTGAGATGGATGTTGAAGTAAATCTTCATCAGAAGCATTATAGATTTCATTTGATTCATGATATGCACCAGTTTCAATCCATCCAGGGCTGATTGCGTTCACACGTACCTTTCCTGCTAAGCTAATAGAAAGAGCATGAGTTAGTGCTGATATACCTCCCTTTGCGGAACTATAACTCTCCGTGTCCGCTTGGGACATAAATGCTCGAGTGGACGACATATTGACGATAGCAGCATGATTGCTAAAATGAGTTAGAAATAGTTTCGTCAACATATAAGGTGCTGTTATTCCTACATTTAATACTTCAGTAAAATCCTCATAACTGCAATCGCTTATAATTCCGTTATTGCTAAAACACGCATTATTAAGCAAGAAATCAATTGAGCCATATTTTTGAATAACTTGATTGGCAAACTTCTCAATATCTTCTTTTTTAGCTAAATCCCCAGCTATAAATAAATGATTGCCAGATAAGTTGGTAAGCACTTTCTGACCTGCAGTTTCATCTTTATCAATAAAAGCAATAGAGCATCCAAGCTTTGAAAACTCTTCTACAAGACATCTGCCAATTCCTTTGGCTCCACCCGTTATGACACATACTTTTCCTTGGAACATATCATCATCACCCATTTCTTTTATATACTCTATTTTAGCTATAAAACCAACGCTAATTTAAAGAGTATGATTTTAAAACGGAAAATTTTGCAAAAAATGAAACTAATTTTCAATTAATAACGTATGATATAAAAGTGCTCTTAGAAACGATTATGATAGGGGGATTTCAAATGCGTACTAATTGGTCGAATTACGCTTGGAAATTATGTTGGGTTGTTGGTTTAATTGCTTTGACATTAATAAGTTCCTTTTTACGGCAAAGAATTCGAGATAATAGCGCAATAACGTTCGACATGCTTCCTTATTTTTGGTTCAATGCAACTATATTTTTAATATTTGGCTTATATATATCAATACTATTTATTAAAACTTGGACAGTTAATAGAAATTGGCCATTACTACTATGTGTAAGTTTACCAAGTTTGCTTATTGCATTTTATAGCCCAGTTATATTTACTATTGTAAAATATACAACTCCTGATTTATCTAATTTTACTGTTCCTATTCCTTTTTGGTTACACCTGATAAATGAACTAGGTATTCCAGCAATTGTCGCTGGGTTATCCATAATGATTGGAATGTTTGAAAATAGGAATACTAATAACAGCAATTAATAAATGACACGAGGTAAGTTTAATGGAATTATTCATTGAAAAAGTGAACAGAAAGAAAAGTTCTAAGCCCATTTTGTTTACGAGATTTTTTATACTCTTGGCAATGGTTATCTTTTTAATAATGGCAATAGTTAACGACTTAGATATTTCTTTACTAAGCTTTGTCTTTGTTATGGGAGGCATTGGCTCTACAGTAGACGGTATTGAAAGTTATTATCACAAAGCTAGAAGAAAGGTTGTACTTACGGAAATAGGATTAGGTATTGTATATTTTGTTATTTCATTTATTCTATTTTTCTAATACCGCAGTGTCGAAGGGTTGAATAACTATGAGAAAAATAAGTGTAATAATAGGAGCTACTAGTAGCCTTGTTTTGTTCTTCTATATAATGTATTTTTTAATGACAAATGATACAATGACTACTGTTTCCTTTCTTCCAGTAATTATAGGAATGGGAGGGTTTGCTTCGTTTATAGGTGGGCTTATAGAGCTAAAAAAAATAAGTGTGGAAGAAAAGAGTGAAACGACGAACAGGAGGTAACAATTGATAAAAATTAGTGCCAAATCGATACATTCAGAACTAAGGCAGCTTCTGTCTTTTGCGACTTCTGTGGATAAGATTAATCAAGAATATGAAAAATACGTGTCTTCAAATGAACGAAATTTATATGGGCTTGAGTTAAAAGAAAGTATAATTGGTTGTATTGGGATTGAAATTATAAGTTCAAATACTATTGAAATAAAACACATCGCTGTATCACCTAGTGAAAGAGGAAAGGGAATAGGGAGCCAAATGATTAATTTTATTTGTGCTCACTATTCTTCTTGTTCTATTCATGCCGAAACCGATAGGGATGCAGTTGAATTTTATCGAAAGTGTGGATTTGAGATTACGAGTTTAGGAGAAAAATATCCAGGCGTTGAACGTTTTATGTGTGAGTTTACTAATGATCTAAGAGTAGCTAACGACTAAATTTAGTTGGATATTTGGCTTATCGCTAAAGTAATTCTGCTTGGTTTGAAATATAGATACAGAGATTTTTACGGAGCTACGGAGGTGAATAGATGGGAGACTTTAGAATAAGTAAAATAGAAAATTTAGTTATAAGCGAATTATCCCAACTCGTAGAAGAAAGTAAAACGGATGGATTCCGTTTTCTTGAAAGACTAGTTAATGATTATAATGAGGGAACTAATACTTTTAGTGAGCATGGTGAATCTCTTTATGGAGTTTATAATGAGAATAATTCCTTAATAGCGGTAGGCGGTCTTAATAATGACCCTCTTTCTAATGATACACAAGTTGGAAGATTGAGAAGATTTTATGTAGGAAAAGAATATAGAAGAAAAGCTATAGGGACATTATTATTAAGACAGATTATATACGAGGCAAAGAATTATTATAGAGTTCTTGTACTAAACACTGATACAAAACAAGCAGCAAATTTTTATCGGGCATATGGTTTTGAAGAAAGTGAAGCATATCCTGGTTCCACACATTTATTAAATTTAGGTTATGAAAAATAACAGACTGTAGACAAAATAGAATTTATTTTTATATAGGGTAAATCAAGTCTTTATTTTGGATCCGTTAATTTTCGTTTCAGGCGGCCGCGCTCCGCCGGCATGGCTTCAGCCGCTTCCCTCACTACGCTCAGTCCAGGGTCTTCAGCTCATGCACCTGCCGCTTCGCTTTCGGTGCAGAAAACATTTGCTATTCCGGCTGGAGTCGCCGTCTTCTACTCCAATTAACTATTATCCGCTTTTCAAGTAGAAAACCATCATGCCATTAAATAGTACAAATATTTATAACTTAAATTTTTTCAATTAGTATTTAAAGAAAATCGTTGAAAAAGGCGAAACTCCTGCGGGAATAGCGTTAGCCGAAGACCCCGCAGTTGAGGGGAAGGCAATCTAAGTTCGCCGCATCCTGCGGCAACGATTGCATGACCAACATCGTGTTGGCCTAGGAGGCTAAGGCAACGCCCGCGGAAAGAGAGCCGTTTCAACGATTTTCTTATTTATCGGACGACATTGTTAGTTATGTCAAATTCTATAGATTTTTTCAGTGCACTCGCAACGCTCCTGCAGGAATTGAGCGGATGTTTCTCCAAACCAATAATGTGCTACGTTATATTTTCTCAATACTTAGGAAGTATATTCTTGACTTAATAGAAAATGAGGACAAAAAATATCAAGTTATACAGTTATATTTGTAAAACTTGATATTCATTGTTTATGGCTTTAAGACAAACTTAATACTTTCTTCTTCAAAATCGTGGAATGTTTTGTATGCCTCGCTTGCTTTTTCTAGAGGAACTCTATGTGTAATAATTTCGCGTGGATCAATCTCGCCGTTCGCTATCATTTTATATAGCATAGGCATATAGTGAATAACCGGGGCTTGTCCCATTTTTAAAGTTACGTTTCGTTCAAAAATATTACCTAGTGGGAACATATTATAAAGAGATCCATAAACGCCTGTTAATTGGATAGTTCCAAACTTTCTTACTGAATTTAAGCCAATATCAATAGCGCTCAGAGTTCCACCCTGAAGCTTAAGCTTTTGTTCTACTTTTTCTATCATGGACATTTTCCCATCCATACCGACACAGTCTATAACAACATCTACTCCACCATTTGTAATTTCCTTAATGTGGCTCCCCATGTCATCAAAATCATCAAAATTATAGGCTTCCACATTGTTCATCTTGATCGCATGATTTAAACGATAGGGTACATGGTCAACAGCAATAACTCGCTTTGCACCTTTCATCCAGGCAAATTTCTGTACCATCAGTCCGATTGGTCCAGAACCAAGTACCGCAACAGTATCGCCTGCTTTCATTCCAGAATTTTCAATGCTCCAATAAGCTGTAGGAAGAACGTCCGAAATAAATAATAAGGATTCATCTTCTAATTCACAGGATTCTGGAATCTTAAAAGGCATGTAATTACCATAGGGCACTCTTAAAAATTCTGCTTGTCCACCAGGATAATTACCATAGCGTTCGGTAAAGCCAAAATAAGCACCTGAATCTATAGCTGGATTTTCATTTGAATTGTCACATTGACTTTCCATTTCATTTTGACAATAGAAACATTCCCCACAGGAAATGTTAAAAGGAATAACAACTCTGTCACCTTTTTTAACTTTTGTAACATCAGGTCCTACTTCTTCTACAATTCCCATAGGTTCATGGCCAATCACATAGTCCTTACGTGTAGGCGTAGCACCTCTATAAATATGCAAATCAGAACCGCAAATGGCAGTAGTCGTAATACGTACGATAATGTCATCGCTCTTTTCAATTATTGGATCGGGTACTTCCTTTACCTTAATATCCTTTGCTCCTTGGAAAGTGACTGCTTTCAAAAAATCTCCTCCTTTAAAAGTGTCTCATTAATAGTAATAACCCAATTTGAAAAAACAAAACCAATAATTAAGAAGATGCTAAAAAGCCAGAGAATCTTAAACAGATTCTCTGGCTTATTTTTAGTTCTTTAATTCTAGTAGAGTTACTGCCTCAACATGTGAAGTTTGAGGAAACATATCTACTGGCTGAATATATTTCACATCGTAAAGCTTTGTCAGCTGCTGAAGATCTTTTGCAAGAGTGGAAGGATTACATGAAGTGTATACAAAACGTTTTGGTTTGATAGCTAAAACGGTTTTGATAAATTCATCCTCAAGACCTGTGCGTGGTGGATCGACGGTTAAAACATCTGGAACAAAACCTTCGTTTTTCCATTTTGATAGCCATTGTTTCGCAGTTCCGTGAACATACTTTGTATTAGTGAAGCCATTCCGTTTAGCATTCTTTTTAGCATCTTGAATAGATTCTTCTATAATATCCATTCCTCGAACTTCCTTCGCATTTTTGGCAAGCCAAAGTCCGATTGTACCTACGCCACAATAGGCATCTACTACTGTTTCATTTCCCGTAAGAGCAGCCGCTTTTTCTATTTCAGTGTATAAATTTTCAGTTTGCTCCGGATTTAGTTGGAAGAATGCTCTAGCTGATAAGTCAAAAGCCAATTCTCCAAGTTTTTCATGAATCGTTTCTTTTCCGAATAAATTGAATGTTGTATCACCAAAAACAAGGGATGTTTTTTCTGCATTAATGTTTTGACTAATGGACACAATATTAGAATCAATTCCACGAATTAGTTGAACAAGTTCCTCTTTATGAGGCATTTTCTTTTTAGTAGTAACAAGTGTTACTTGGATTTGTCCTGTTTTTACACCTGTACGAACAACAATCGTACGAACTATTCCATTTGGATTCTTTTCATCGTATATAGGAATGTTCAGTTTATGCAGGAAGCCTTTAATTTCATTTGTGATATGTGTAGTCACTGGGTGTTGCATAATACATTCATTGATATCAATTAATTTGTTTGAGTTTTCGGCATATAATCCAGCGATAACTTTATTTCCTACGCTTCTTACCTGAAACTGACTCTTATTTCGATAATTCAACGGGTTATCCATGCCAATAGTTTGTTTTACATCAATAGTTGGTGCTAAGTCTTTGACATAACGTTCTAGTGCTTGGATAACAAGATCTCTTTTTTCGATTAGCTGTCTCCCATAACTCATATGCTGAAGCTGACAGCCACCGCATGCTTCATAAACTGGACATTGTGGAACTACACGATCAGGGGAAGCCTGACGGATTTTTTTGATTTTTGCTTCTGCATATTTTGCCTTAGCTTCTGTCACTTGAGCTGTTATTACTTCGCCAGGTAAAGCACCTTTAACAAAAATAACATTTCTTTTGAAAAAACCTACACCTTCGCCGTTTATTCCAAGTCTTTTTATCGTTAGAGGAAATTCTTGTCCTACTTGTATTACTGTTTGTTCTGTCATTCCTTCACGTCCTTTATCCGCTTTAACTAGCAGTAAAATCCCCACTTCATCACTTCGGTGGGGATTAACTAAAAGTAAAAGTCCGATTGTTTCAACTAACATCCCATTACTATGAATGAAGTTTCACTTTATAATCTTGCTTCTATTATAAAGGACAATTTTAAGGTTGCAAATCAATCGGAATATCCAGATTATTCATATTTAATTCGTCTATTGTTCCAAATGTATATCCCATTTTTCTTGCTTCTTGAATGAACATAGGAAGACCTTCTGCATTATCAGGTGAAACAGTGTGCATTAGAATGATTGCACCAGGATGAATTTGAGACATTAATTGATCGTAAGCGTATTTTCCGCCCTTCTTCACATCCTTGTGCCAATCGATAAAAGCAATTGACCAAAATATATGCTGATGGCCAATTTCGTTTGCAGCTTGTAATACTTGTTCATTAAAGATTCCTTCTGGAGGACGAGTAACGGTAGTTCTTTTTAGGGTGGTTAGCTCGCTCAATCGTTGGTCAAACTTTTGCAATTCTTTCTTCACACCTTCTTTTGAAAGCTTAGCTAAATTCGGATGACCATAAGAATGGTTTCCAATTTGATGTCCCTCTTCAATCATTCGTTTAACAAGAGGGGTAGCACTTTCTAGATAATGTCCTGTAAGAAAGAATGTAGCTTTAATATTTTCTTTTTTTAGCGTATCTAAGATACTTTCTGTATATCCGTTTTCATAGCCATTATCAAAAGTGAAATAGAGAACTTTTTTATCTGATGGACCTTTGTAAATAGCGCCATTTCTTTCAAGCATCGCATCTAATTCTGAACCTGCTTCTGCTGGAATTTCGTTTGTCGCTTTCTTCAATCCCCAATGTATTTCTTTGGATTGCGCAGAGAAGGGTTGATAGAAGAACCCCATACTGATGACAAACGCAGCTAGTACTATTCCAAATACATGGTATTTCCACATGAAAAACACAACCTCCTTTTTTAAGTAGGTTGCGCTAGTGGTTTTTATTTATTCATGAATAAATATCTGTTAGTGCTTTACTCAGATTTGGAAAATCAAAAACAAATCCATTTTCTATTAAGACTTCCGGTAAGACATGTTGACCTTCCAAAACAAGTTGGCTTTTTTCACCAAGGGCAAGTTTTAACGCAAAAGAAGGTACTGGGAAGTAATAGGGTCTATTTAATACGCTCGCTAATATTTTGCCAAACTCATTCATTCTTTTTGCATCCGGTGCTGCGACATTAAAAGGGCCATGTATGTTATTTTCTATGGCAAACAGTAGAGCTTTTGCAACATCTCTGACATGAACCCACGACATCCAATTTTTACCCAAGCCGATAGGTCCTCCAACAAATAGTTTATACGGAAGAGCCATTAGTGGAAGTGCGCCTTCACTTTTCCCTAAAATGATTCCAAATCTTCCATAAGCAACTCTAATTCCTAGTTGTTCAGCTGTTTGTGCTTTAACTTCCCAGTCTAGAACTGTTTTCGCTAAAAAGTCTGTTCCAACTACGAGTGAGTTTTCGGTATATGTTATATCTTCCGAGGCAGGATAAATGCCAATTGCACTAGCATTTACAAGAACTTTTGGTTTATGCTCTAATGCATGTAGTATTCGAATAACTTCATCTGTTGCTTGCATTCGACTTTCGGAGATTTTCTTTTTTTGTTCAACGGTCCATCTTCCATTATTTATGGACTCACCAGCAAGATTTACGATTGCATCAATTCCTTCCAGCTTTTTTTCAGGTAAGGAATTGCCTGATAACCATTTTACAAATGAAACATTATTTATGTCTTTGTTGGGTGAACGAGTTAAAATAAATACCTCATGTCCCATTTGAACGAGTAGGTTAGTTAGTTCACTACCTACAAATCCAGTACCTCCAGTAATAGCTATTTTCATATTCAGCCCTCCTTTATGGAATATCTTAACATTCTCCAGAGTTATCACCTATTAAAATATACGGTATAATAGTAGGGATGAATGGAGAGGTTTACTAAATGCCGATTATTACAAAAATAGGTCGTCAAAAAAATAATAAAGAACGATATAATTTATATTTGGATGAAAAATATGCTTTTAGTGTAGATGAAGCAGTTTTGATTAAGTATCAGCTTACAAAAGGGAAAGTGATAGAAGCTTTTACAATCGATGAAATCGTTTTTGATGATGAAGTAAGAAAGGCTTATAATAAAGCAATCAACTTTTTGAGTTATCGTATGAGAAGTGAGCATGAGGTAAAGAAAAAGTTATTAACGAGTGATTTTGGAGAAGCAGTAGTGTTAGAAGCAATTCGAAAGCTATACGAGCATGGCTTTTTAAATGATGAGAGTTTTACGAAAGCATTAGTCGCGACTCAAAAGAAAAACAGTAAAAAGGGCCCTTCAGCTATACGCCAAGAATTAAAGAAAAAAGGAATTGAAAAAGACTTACAAGAAGAGGTTTTAGCAACTTATACAGAAGATGAACAATTGAAAATTGCTCGGACACTGACTGAAAAAATAATTAACCAAAATTCAGATAAAACACCAAGGCAAATTAAACAAAAGGTGCAAGAGGCGTTACAACGAAAAGGCTACAACTTCTCGATTATTTCCCAAGCAATAGAATCTTTTGAACTCGAAAAAGAACAGGAAGAATGGGAAGATATTATTTCAACTCAGGGTGACAAGGTTTGGAGAAAATATGTATCGAAATATACGGGATATGATTTGAGGAACAGGGTAAAACAAGCACTATACTTAAAAGGATTTCCCGGAGAGCAAATTGATTTATTTATAGAGAAAAAGGAGCTGGACCAACAGGATGATTGAGAAAAAATATAGTGATATGACAGAACAAGAATTACGAACTGAAATCGCTAGACTGAAAGAGAAAGCAAGAAAAGCAGAACAATTAGGTATTGTAAATGAATATGCAGTATATGAAAGAAAAGCTACAATGGCTCAAGCGTTTCTAACTGATCCAGCTTCTATTAAACCAGGTGAGATGTACCGTATCTCAAGTGATCCAGGAATATTTTTTCAAGTGGAGTATCTTAAAGGAAGATTTGCCTGGGGATACAGATTAGGTGGAGACAAGTATGAAGAAGCATTACCAATTTCGTTATTATTGCCTCTAAAGGAAGGAAAATAAGATGCAGGATAAAATAGATACTTTAACACAACAGCTAATTGAAAAAAACGATAAACTTTCTGCTGCAAAGGCAAGAGCATGGATTGAACTGCTTTGGTCAGATTTTGAATCATCTTATGCGAAAGCAGGATATGATTACAAAGGTGCAGCAGTCACTGAAATGGTCATCAAAAAATGGATAGAAGGTTATGGTGACCAATTGCATGAATTTGCTAGCTCGAATGAAAAGTATAAGCATCTTTTGGAAGTAGATGATTTCTTAAATTAAAGGCTCTGTTATTTATTACGGAAAGTTTTTAAATTGAGAATACAAAAAACACTGATTCTTACAATGAGTCAAACAAAGCCAAAATAAAAAAAGCTAGGAAATTGATTTCCTAGCGTTTCTATTTTATTTCATCAATTGGCATAAAGTCTAATTTTTTTCGAAGTTTATCTTCACTAAATATCCAACCCGTATAAGAATTGACGATTTCAAGATCTTCATTCAAATGTGCTACTGCCACAAATGGATAATAGTCATTACTACGATATCTCAAATCAATCAGGCGTACTTCGTGTAATTGGTCAAACTTCGTGATTTCCCAACGATAGATTGGTGAAAAAGAAAGAAAAGCGCTTAAGTTTTTATCTTTTAAGGCTGCCTTTACCAATTGGGAGTCAGGTATGGGAACTCGTTCGAATTTATCGTAAATGGTAATGGAGCGTCCATATGCTCGTCCAACATAATGGTGTGTTTTGGAGAGAGCAGCTACACGCCACTGGAAGAAGCGCATGGTTGGAGCGGTTATTATTTGATCGGCATCCGGAATGGTATGTTTGACTGCATTTTTAACCGCTGCTTGTACTGCAAATCGTAAAATATAATAACAAACGATTACTGCGTACATAATAAAAAAGGTTGGAACTGGATTAGCACCAAACATCCATAGTAGCAAGCCTAGTACATGTAAGCCAAAAATTATCGGATCAAATGTATTTATAACCCCTAGGGCTACCCATTTCCTTGAAAAAGGCCGGATTGCCTGTGTACCATAGGAATTAAAAATGTCTACAAACACATGTAGAAAAACAGCTAAAAATGTCCACAGCCAAAGGTGCAAGAAATTTGCTTCTTGTATAATCAACCAAAGTACGGATGAAATTAGTAAAGGCCATAAAATGACTGCTGGTATGGAATGAGTAATCCCACGGTGATGTCTTATATATACCGCATTATTGCGTAATTTTAACACTGTATCAATATCTGGTGCTTGGGAACCTATTATAGTTCCAGCAATCACAGCAGTAGTAGTAAGGGAACTACTAGCAACTACGGGGTCGGCAAGTGCTAAGCCTCCGAGAGCTATACCCATTACAATATGTGTACCTGTATCCACTTAACCATCTCCTTTTTGGACAACAAGTTGAATTAATCATAAAATAAAATCGAATAAATAACAAAGCTCACACTAACATATACCCGATTATAAATGACAATAATCGCAAGGAAGGAATTTACATTGAACGAATTATACAAAAAACAAGTACGAAATGCATTAGTTTCATGGTTTGAGGTAGAAAAACGGGACTTACCTTGGCGTAAAACAAAAGACCCCTATAAAATATGGATTTCAGAAGTTATGCTACAGCAAACAAAAGTGGATACTGTTATTCCTTATTATGAAAGATTTATTGCAAAATATCCTTCACTGGAGTCATTAGCGAACGCAGATGAAGAAGAATTATTAAAGGAATGGGAAGGTTTGGGGTATTATTCCAGAGCGCGTAACTTACAGGCTGGAGTAAAAGAGGTGGTAGAGCATTATGATCGTAACGTTCCCTCCACTAGAAAAGAAATATCTAAGTTAAAAGGTGTTGGCCCATATACAGCAGGAGCTGTATTAAGTATCGCGTATGGTGTGCCTGAGCATGCAGTAGATGGAAATGTTATGAGAGTGCTTTCCCGTCTTTTATTGATAAAAGAAGATATTGCCAAACCAAAAACTAAAAAAATTTTTGAAGAGGCTGTCATGGAGTTAATCGATAGGGAGAATCCTTCTGCATTCAATCAAGGATTGATGGAGTTAGGAGCAGTGATATGTACACCAACTAAACCAAAATGCTTACTTTGTCCTGTAAGAGAATATTGCTCAGCATTTTTTGAAGGAATGCAAGAAGTACTTCCAGTTAAAACAATTAACAAAAAATCTAAAATACATAAAATGAAAGCAGTTGTCATTGAAAAAGATGGGAAAGTCCTTTTGGAAAAGCGTCCAAGTAAAGGATTGTTAGCGAACATGTGGCAGTTCCCAATGGTAGAGCTACCTACTACTAATCATACAGTAGAAGAGGTAATCGAGCATGATTATCGAATTAGTATTATAAAAGGGAAAGAAATACTTACCTTTAAGCATATCTTTTCACATTTAACGTGGGAAATGGAGAGTTATGCAGCACAGTTAACAAAAGATAAAGGACTACCAACTAACTGCAAATGGTTTACAAAGGTAGAAGTAGAAAATCAACCAATGCCAGTTCCAGTTTTGAAAGTATGGAACGCATGGAAAGAAAGGGATTTGGAACAATGACAACAAGAAAAGTTGCACTAGTAACGGGAAGCAGTAGAGGTTTAGGAAAAGCACTAGCTATTGAACTTGCTAAAAATGGATATGATATTGTTGTTAACTATGCAAGAAGTAAATCGGCAGCACTTGAAACAGTACAAGAGATTGAAGCATTAGGAAGAAAAGCACTTCTTGTTCGTGCAAATGTGGGAGATATAGAAAAACTACGAGCAATGTTTCAAACTGTAAAAGAAGAGTTTGGCCGTTTAGATATCTTTGTTAGCAATGCGGCTTCTGGCGTATTACGACCAATTATGGAATTGGAAGAGTCTCATTGGGATTGGACAATGAATATTAATGCGAAAGGAATGCTTTTTGGGGCACAAGAAGCGGCAAAATTAATGGATAACGGTGGGAAAATACTTGGGATCAGTTCACTTGGTTCGATTCGTTATCTCGAAAATTACACGACAGTTGGCGTTTCAAAAGCAGCAATCGAATCCCTTACAAGATATTTAGCTGTTGAATTAGCCCCAAAAGGAATTTCTGTAAATACGGTTTCTGGTGGAGCATTAGATACAGATGCACTGAAACATTTTCCAAATCGTGAAGAGTTATTAGAAGATGCTCGAATAAATACTCCTGCTGGGAGAATGGTGGAAATCGAGGATATGGTGAAAACGGCGATGTTTTTATTATCTGATGATTCCATGATGATTAGAGGACAAACGATAATTGTGGACGGCGGAAGATCGATAAAAATGTAAATAATCATATGAATATTAACACCTAAAGAGCACATGATATATGTGTACGGAGGTGAAATCCATGAAAAAGAATAACAGTAACCAATCAAACAAGAGTCAAGAGTTTGCGGCAGAAACTGATATTCAAAACGTAAAAGAACAAAACCGTCAAGCGGAGATGAAAAAACAACAAGCTAGCGGTCCAAAAGCAAATCGTTCTTTTAACTCAAGTAAATAAGTGGATTCACCAAGATCAGCGAAGGCATTTTGCCTTCGCTGATTTTTTTACTACAGTTTTTTTGTATGGATTGCTATAATAAGTAAATAAGTTAAAATTCTATATTGCGCTTGATGAAAAGAAGGTGGCTAAATCATGGCGATTCCAACCGAAGGAGAAATTATTCAAATTCACAGCTACAAGCATAATGGCCGCATCCACCGTGTCTGGCAGGAAACGATGGTTTTAAAAGGCACCAAAAATATTGTAATAGGAGCAAATGAGCGAACTCTTGTAATTGAGGCGGACGGAAGAACCTGGATTACACGAGAGCCATCAATTTGTTACTTTCATGCAGAACATTGGTTCAACATTATTTGTATGCTTCGAGAAGATGGTGTATATTATTACATCAATATGAGTTCGCCATTTGTCTATAATAATCAACGGTTAAAATACATTGATTATGATTTAGATGTAAAGGTCTTTCCAGACATGACCTATACGATTCTAGATGAAGATGAGTACGAGCAGCATAAAAAAGAAATGAATTATCCAAAAGAGATAGATGGGATTCTTGATCGGAATATAGAGAAACTAATTTCTTGGATAAAGCAAAGAAGAGGTCCATTTGCTCCTGATTTTATAGAAGCGTGGACAAGTCGTTACCATTTTTATAAACAGTTAAATGAGTAGACGGAAACCTGTTGAGAGATACAACAGGTTTTTGCAATTTTGAAAGGGAGTAATTCTATGAGTTCGATGAAGCGGTATATGCAATTTGTGAAACCATATAACCTTCAAATATTATTAACGATTGTCATTGGTATTATCAAATTTGCTATACCTTTATTTATACCAATACTTATTAAAATTGTGATTGATGATATTATTGACGAGAACATGGCCTATGAGGAAAAGATGAAGCAGTTGGTTTATTGGCTAGGAGGGACTGCATTAGTATTTTTAATAGTTCGTCCACCAATCGAGTATTATCGACAATATTTGGCTCAACTAGTGAGTAATAAAATACTATATGATATACGTCAAAAACTCTATATTCATCTGCAGAAACTAAGTTTAAAGTATTACTCGAATACACGAGCTGGAGAAGTTATTTCCAGAGTTATAAATGATGTAGAACAAACAAAAAACTTTGTCATGATTGGTTTGATGAATGTCTGGTTAGATTTAGCTACTATTCTAATTGCAATCGGAATAATGCTCACAATGAATGTAAAGTTGACTATTGTTACTTTATTAGCATTTCCATTTTACGCATTTAGTGTGAAATACTTTTTTGGCAGACTACGCGATCTCACAAGAAAACGTTCGCAGGCATTAGCAGGAGTCCAAAGCTATTTACATGAACGTGTACAAGGTATGAGTATTATTAAAACGTTTACTTTGGAGAAGCATGAACAAAAACTATTTAACGAAGCAAATGGGGAGTTTTTAGATAAAGCGGTCGACCAAACGATATGGAATGCGAAGGCATTCGCTGTTGTGAATACAATAACCGATATAGCACCATTACTAGTGATAGCATATGCAGGATATGAAGCAATCAACGGAAGATTATCTGTGGGAACGATGGCTGCTTTTATTGCATATATTGAACGTTTGTACAGCCCATTGCGACGATTAGTTAATTCATCTACAACGTTAACTCAATCATTTGCATCTATGGATCGAGTCTTTGAATTGATGGATGAACAATACGATATTGTTGATAAAAAAGGAGCGACCACAATAGATCGCTCACTTGGCAATGTTACATTCTCTAATGTGTCATTTCAATATGATAAAGAAGGAACTACCATCTTAAATCACGTAGATTTTCACGTCAACGCTGGTGAAACAGTAGCATTTGTCGGAATGAGCGGTGGAGGGAAATCTACTATTATTAGTCTTATCCCTAGGTTTTATGATGTGACAAGTGGCAGTGTCCAAATTGATGGACAAGATGTTCGGGATGTAACTATTGAATCCTTAAGGAAGCATATCGGAATTGTATTGCAGGATAATATTTTGTTTAGTGACTCGGTAAAATCAAATATATTAATGGGTAATCCAAATGCTACAGATGAAGAGGTTATTGAAGCGGCTAAGGCTGCTAATGCCCATGATTTCATCATGGAGTTACCAGAAGGCTATGAAACAAAAGTTGGAGAACGTGGAGTAAAACTTTCCGGTGGACAAAAACAGCGGGTTGCAATTGCACGAGTGTTTTTAAAAAATCCTGCAATTTTAGTTCTAGATGAGGCGACTTCTGCATTAGATTTAGAGAGTGAGGCTTTAATCCAAGACTCATTAGAACGACTAGCGAAAGATCGTACTACTATTATTGTTGCTCATAGACTTTCTACTATCACTCATGCTGATAATATATTTGTAATTGAAAATGGTGAAGTAGTTGAAAATGGAAATCATCATAACTTAATGAATCATAAAGGTGTATATTATAACCTTTTTCAAATACAACATTTAGATACAGTAAATTAAATAAGGAAACACCCTATAAGTGAACATTAACTTATAGGGTGTTTTTTACTATAAAAGATAGTCGAATGGTTATTTATATAATTGTATGAAAATACAGATTAAATTGGAAGTTATATATGAGTATAGATATATCAACTTTAATAAAGGTATTGCATACTCACTTAAATTGTGTAGAATATTTAATATAGTAAGATAAGATAGAAAAATAAGACTATTTAGAAAGGGGGAGCACAACATGCAAAATCGTCAAGTAATTTTAGAAGTGAAAGATCTTCAAACTTCCTTTTTCACTGATGATGGTGTTATACCATCCGTTGATTATGTAGATTTTCATGTCAGAGAAGGAGAGATATTAGGAATCGTAGGCGAGTCAGGTTGCGGTAAAAGTGTAACTTCTCTTTCTATCATGGGCTTGGTTCCTAGTCCTCCAGGGAAAATAACAAACGGACAAATTTTATTTAGAGGAAAAGATTTAACAAAATTTACAGAGAAGGAAATGCGAAGTGTTCGTGGAAATGATGTTGCGATGATTTTTCAGGAGCCTATGACATCGTTGAATCCTTTATTCACAATAGGAAATCAGCTAATAGAAGCCATAGCATTACATAAAAAGGACTGGAGTAAAAAGCAGGCGAAAGCTAGAGCGATTGAAATGTTGAAGTTGGTAGGATTACCGAGGGCGGAAGAATTGATGCGAGATTATCCTCACCAACTCTCAGGTGGTATGAGACAGCGGGTTATGATTGCTATGGCATTAGTATGTGATCCAAAGGTACTCATTGCCGATGAACCAACTACAGCATTAGATGTAACGATACAAGCGCAAATATTAAAGTTAATGAGAGACTTGAATGAGCGATTAAATACGGCAGTTCTATTAATTACACATGATTTAGGAGTTGTAGCAGAAACATGTGAGCGAGTTGTTGTTATGTATGCTGGAAAGGTAGTGGAAGAGGGATCGGTTGAGACTATTTTCAATAATCCACAACATCCATATACGAAAGGTTTAATAGCTTCAGTTCCCGATATGCGTTTCAAAAAACAACGACTTTATTCAATTCCAGGAAATGTGCCAAAACCTGGGACGATTAAAGAAGGATGCCGGTTTGCTGCGCGTTGTGAATCAGTGTTCGGTCGATGTACGGTAGAGAGTCCTCCTTTATATGAAACCTCCGAAGGTCATAAAACAAGATGTTTCTTATACGATGAAAAGGAGGTTGGAGTACATGACAAAACCGCTGCTACAAGTTGAAGGATTGAAAAAGTACTTTCCTACTCATTCGGGATTATTAGGAAGACAATCGGGTTACGTAAAAGCAGTGGACGATGTATCTTTTTATGTTAATGAGGGTGAAACACTCGGTATTGTAGGGGAATCTGGTTGTGGTAAATCTACTACTGGTCGAATGCTTATGAGATTACTAGAGCCGACTGAAGGTAAAGTAACTTTTGATGGAAAAGAACTTACGAATATTTCTAGTTCAGAAATGAGAAAAGCACGTAGAGAGATTCAAATGGTTTTTCAAGACCCTTATGCATCATTAAATCCGCGTCATACAGTTGAGAAGATTTTAATGGAGCCTCTCATTGTCCACAACATCGGCGATGCTAAAAGCCGTAAGAAGAAAGTTTATGATTTTTTAGAAATCGTTGGACTTAGTAGTTACCATGCAAAAAGGTATCCACACCAATTTAGTGGTGGGCAACGCCAAAGGATTGGGATTGCTAGAGCCTTAATGACAAATCCAAAGTTAATTATTGCAGATGAGCCGGTGTCCGCTCTTGATGTTTCTATTCAAGCGCAAGTACTTAATCTCATGCAAGATTTACAGAAAGAACTAAAGCTAACGTATATCTTTATCGCACATGATTTAGGGGTAGTGCGGCATATAAGTGATCGCGTTGGTGTTATGTATTTAGGTAAAATGGCTGAGCTTGCGACAAGTGAATCTCTTTACGCAGAGCCACTACATCCATATACAAAGGCGCTGCTTTCTGCAGTTCCTGTTCCCGACCCAGAGTTTAAGAGGGAACAAATTATATTAGAAGGAGATATTCCGAGTCCTTCAAATCCACCGACAGGTTGTACGTTTCACACAAGATGTCCTTATAAGATGGATGTTTGTACAACCGTTGTACCGAAATTAGAAGAAGTAAAAACAGGTCATTTTGTTGCCTGCCATTTATATAAAGAGGCAGTCCAACATTGATAATATATTTTACGGAGGGGTTAATATGGGAAAGAAGAAAATATGGTCATTTTTGTTGCTAATGTTAGTAGCTCTAACAGTAGTTCTTGCAGCATGTTCTTCAGGTGATTCATCAGAAGGCACTAGCAAAACAGACAAAGAGAATGAAGGTGCTACTGAAGGGGAATCAGCATCTACTGGCAACAAAGTACTTATTTTTGGACGTGGTGGAGATTCCGTTTCATTGGATCCAGCCGCAGTAACAGATGGGGAATCCTTCAAAGTAACACAAAACGTGTTTGAAACACTTTTGAACTTTGGGGAACAAGATACAACGATTAATGAAGGATTAGCTACGAAATGGGAGCCTTCAGAAGACGGACTTACTTATACATTTACTCTACGTGAAGGGGTTAAGTTCCACGACGGAACAGACTTTAATGCAGAAGCTGTAGTAAAAAACTTTGAACGTTGGGCAAATGGTTCGGAAGACAAATTCCCATACTATGCTTCTATGTTTGGTGGTTTTGTAGGAGATGAAAGCCATGTAATTGAATCTGTAACTGCAGAAGGTGATTACACAGTTATCTTTAAATTAAAACGTGCACAAGCACCGTTCTTAAAAAATATTGCAATGAGTCCTTTTGGAATTGCTAGTCCGACTGCATTGGAATCTGCAGGAGATGCTTTTGGAGACAATCCAGTAGGCACAGGTCCATTTAAATTTGTTGAATGGAAACGTAATGATTCAATAACTGTTGAAAAATTTGAGGATTATTGGGCTGAAGGACTTCCAAAGCTTGATAAAGTTGTTTTCCGCTCTATTCCAGATAACTCTGCTCGTTTAAATGCGCTTCTTACAGGTGAAATTGATTTAGCTGATGGAGTAAATCCAGCAGATGGTGCAACAGTTGAAGGTGATTCAACTTTACAACTATTTGAACGTCCATCTATGAACGTAGGATATTTAGGTCTTACATCTACACGTCCTCCATTTGATAATGTAAAAGTTCGACAAGCGATTAACCATGCAATTGACAAACAAGCTATCGTAGATGCTTTCTTCGAGGGTCGTGCGGAAGTTGCGAAAAACCCAATGCCATCTTCTATTAGTGGATACAATGATGACATTCCTGGTTATGAGTACGATCCAGCAAAAGCAAAAGAACTTTTAGCAGAAGCAGGATTTGCGGATGGCTTTGAAATGGAATTATGGGCAATGCCTGTACCAAGACCATATATGCCAGATGGAACTAAGGTGGCTGAGGCTATTCAAAAGAACTTAGAGGATATCGGTGTTAAAGCGAAAATCGTTTCCTTTGAGTGGGCGACTTATTTAGAAAAAGCTCGTAACGGAGAAGCGGATGCATTCATGTTAGGTTGGACTGGTGATAACGGAGACGCAGATAACTTCCTTTATGTATTACTGGACAAAGATAATATTGGAAGCAATAACTACACTTACTATAGCAACGACGATCTACACAACATCCTAATTGAAGCACAAACAGAAGTTGACGAAGATAAACGTAATGAATTGTATAAGCAAGCTCAAGAAATCATATTTGCAGATGCTCCTTGGGTACCACTTGCACACTCAACTCCATTACTAGCAGGGAAAGCAGAATTGGTAGACTTCTTACCACATCCTACTGGATCTGATAAATTAACGAAAGTCGACTTTAAGTAATAAGCTTGAAGGGGAGAGGTCTTCGTGATTTCTCCCTTTTCTATATTAATTTCGAGAGAATAGCCTTACTACTTAGAAACTATCTAGATTCCAGCGCTTTTAATATAAGGAGAGGTGAAGACAATGCTTCACTATATCGGAAAAAGATTATTACAATTAATCCCTGTTTTGCTTGGTATGACATTTGTTGTCTTTATGATTATACGGGCTATCCCTGGGAATCCTGCTCAGGTTATATTGGGGCAATTAGCATCAAAAGAAGCGATAGAAGCATTAGAAATAAAACTCGGATTAAATAATCCATGGTATACGCAATACTTTGATTACTTATTTGGTCTCCTAAAAGGAGATCTAGGAGAATCGATGCGAACAGTTCAACCAGTTGCAAAAGAGATCTGGCCATACTTAGCGGCAACATTTGAATTGGCTCTGTTTGCCATTATTATTGCGGTCATTATTGGAGTAAATGCTGGAATTATCTCTGCTTGGTTCCAAAACTCTTGGTTTGATTACTTTGCAATGATCTTAGCGTTAATTGGTGTATCAATGCCAATCTTTTGGTTAGGTTTGATGGAACAATGGATATTTGGAATAGAATTTCAATGGCTCCCTACGACAGGTAGAGAAGATGTAAGGAATCCAGTTTCATCTGTCACGAACTTATATGTATTAGATACGATTTTGAATGGTCGTTTTGATCAGCTGGGTGTCGTGTTAAAACATCTTGTATTGCCGGGTATTGCACTTGCAACTATTCCAATGGCCATTATTGCACGAATGACTCGTTCTAGTATGTTAGAAGTAATGAGAGCTGATTATGTTCGAACTGCTCGAGCAAAAGGGCAAAAAATGTTTTGGGTTGTTTATAAGCATTCGTTGAAGAATGCCATCATTCCAGTTTTAACAGTTATCGGCTTGCAAATGGGTCTGTTACTTGGTGGAGCGATATTAACAGAAACTATTTTTGGGTGGCCTGGTATTGGACGTTATATTTATGATGCAATTCAGTTCCGTGACTATCCTGTCATTCAATCTGGAATATTAATTGTTGCGTTTATTTTTGTCATGATTAATCTATTTGTTGATATTTTATACGGTTTAATTGATCCAAGGATTAAATACGACTAAAGGAGGAATGAGGATGTCTGAAATGGTTCCGAACACGATAAATGAAGCAGTAGGTACTGTAAAAGAAACGTCGACTGGCCCTTGGCGTGATGCTTGGCGAAGCTTTAGTAAAAACAAAGTAGCGCTAGTTGGAGCAGTGATAGTTCTTTTCTTCGTGTTTTTAGCTGTATTTGGTCCGTGGTTAGCACCCCAAGGGATTAATGAACAGTCCATAAAAGATCATCGATTGCTTCCGCCATCCAGTGAATTTTGGTTTGGGACAGATGATTTTGGTAGAGATATTTTTTCACGTATTATACACGGAGCAAGAATTTCACTTGGAGTAGGCTTTTTCTCTGTTATTGGTTCCGTAGTGGTAGGTAGTATTCTAGGGATTATTGCAGGTTATTATGGAAAATGGGTGGATATGATTATATCCCGAGTTTTTGATGTAATGCTAGCATTTCCAAGTATATTATTGGCTATTGCAGTTGTTTCTGTATTAGGTCCTTCCCTACGTAATGCATTGATTGCCATCGCAATTATTAATATTCCTAACTTTGGTCGACTCATTCGCTCAAAAGTTTTAAGTATTAAAGAGGAGGAATACATAACATCTGCCAAAGCGATAGGGATGAAAGACATAAGAATATTATTTTCTCATATTCTTCCGAACTCGCTGGCTCCTGTAATTGTTGCAGGTACATTAGCTATTGCATCGGCGATTATTGAAGCAGCAGCTTTAGGTTTTCTTGGTCTTGGAGCGCAGGCACCTGCACCAGAATGGGGAAAAATGTTAGCGGATGCTCGAATGTTTTTACGTAATGCACCATGGACAATGATTTTCCCAGGCCTTGCGATTATGCTAACAGTACTTGGTTTTAATTTAATGGGAGATGGACTCCGAGATGCTTTGGATCCTCGAATGAAAAACTAAAAAACGTGTCACCTAGATAAATAGGTGACACGTTTCAAACTGTTGACAAACTTGAATTTATGTTTAAATAGGGTAGATCCGTTTTTCCGAAGCCGAGGGACTGAAAAAGTCCTCACTGAGATTTCTATAACAGTATGTGAACGACAAGTTGTTCACATACTCGTTTTTTTTTTCGGACTCGTTAATTTCCGTTCCAGGCGGACGCTTTCCACCGGCATGGCTTCAGCCGCTTCCCTCGCTACGCTCAGTCCAGGGTCTTCAGCTCATGCTATTCCGGCTGGAGTCGCCGCCTTCCACTCCAATCAACTATTATCCGCTTTTCATTTAGGAAACCCTTATGCTATAAAAAAGCAAGTTTTTATCACTTACATTTTTTCAATTAGTATTTATAGAAAATCGTTGAAAAAGGCGACACTCCTGCGGGAATAGCGTTAGCCGAAGACACCGCAGCGCAGCGAGGAGGCTAAGGCAACGCCCGCGGAAAGGGAGACGTTTCAACGATTTTCTTATTCGGAGGCCATTATTTAGTAAAGACAATTTCTATAGACTTTTTCAGTGCCCTCGCTAAGTGCCTGCTTTTTCCACTGTTGCAAGGAAACTTTGTCAATGCAGGTATGTGTGCTTTTGAGAAAAACTTAATATGGTGTTTCTTCTATTTGAACAGTAAGTTCAGAGCTGTGATAGTTTTGATACGAAGTAATTAGTGTATCGATGTGTTCTAATTGCTCTTCATATTTTAAAATATTGGATAATATATGAAGTAAGTGATAAGTTGAAAATTCCTCTTCAATTTTAGTAACAGCAATTTGTTGGACAAAAATATCCATAACTTCTTGTCTTTGAATGAACGCTTGTGAACCGTTCCATTCTATATGCTCTGGTTTTAACTTCCCTATAAACTTCAAATGAAGCTGTTCATGATAAGTTAGGAGAGAATCTAAACGTTCCTTGATCATCATTCGAAAATGTTCGGGAAGTTCTAATAACTCGTTCTCATGGAGATGAAGTCTTTTTAAGACATCCAAGCTTTTATAGGAAACGGAGATTAGTTCTCTATAGATAACTAATTTTCTTCCTTTTGTATATGTTGCTTTTTTAGAATAGCCACGTTCTTCTTTAAAAAATGAATAGATCTGATCTATACGAGTTAATCGATCTTGTATTTGATTAATTGCTTGTTTTGTAGAGCTATGATCGGACGCATGTCTTACAGCAATTCGTATCCATCGTATAATCTCATCTTGCGTATAGTGAATGGCATTAAACAATTTCGTTTCGAATTTAGGAGGTATAAATATTAAATTCACCACAAATGCAGATACGACTCCGACAAGAATTGTTAAAAATCGTATTAAAGCAAATGTTAAAAAGTCATCACTTTGAACTTCCATTATCGCAATAACGGTTACGAGAGCTAAAGAAATTGTTTTTTCAAGTTTAAACTTCAGCATAATCATAATAGCAAATATTGCAGCAAAACCGACTGCAATAAAGTGATTTCCAAATACTAAGGCGAAAATAACGGCTATTGCAGCTCCGATTAAATTCGATTGTATTTGTTCAATAACAGTCAAATAGGATCTATATATTGAAGGTTGAACTGCAAATATCGCAGCTATTCCCGCAAAAACAGGGCTAGGAAGCTGGAGTAAATCTGCGATGAATAATGAAAAAACAATCGCTACTCCAGTTTTGAATACGCGAGCTCCTAATTTCATTTAATCCTATCCTTTCATTTTTGCAGGTTTCATGTAACTTTTACTTTAATTGTGCGAAAGCCTTGTTAACTGCAGCAATTGTATTATTAATATCTTCTTCTGTGTGTGCAGTTGTAATAAACCACGCTTCGTATTTAGAAGGTGCAAGATTAATACCTTCATTGAGCATAAGTTTGAAGAATTTGGCGAACATTTCACCATCTGTCGCTTCTGCTTGGTCGTAGTTTTCTACTTTTACATCGGTAAAATAAACAGAAAGTGCACCTTTTATTCGATTAATGGTGATTATTATATTATTTCTTTCTGCGGCTTCTAGAATACCTTCTTCTAATATTCCACCAAGTCTATCTAATTCTTCATATACACCGGGTTGTTGTAAAACTTCTAAACAAGCAATCCCTGCTTGCATAGACGCAGGATTACCTGCCATTGTTCCTGCCTGGTAAGCAGGTCCGAGTGGAGCTACTTGTTCCATGATTTCTTTTTTCCCACCGTATGCTCCAATTGGAAGGCCACCACCGATTATTTTACCAAGTGCAGTTAAATCCGGAGTCTGATCTAACATAGTAGAAGCAGCTCCATAATGGAAACGGAAAGCTGTGATTACTTCATCATAGATGACAAGTGTACCTTTGTCTTTTGCAATCTTGTGAACAAGTGGTAAAAATCCTTCGTTTGGCTCTACCATACCAAAGTTTCCAACAATCGGTTCAACTAAAATACAAGCTAATTCTTCACCCCATTTTTGCATAGCTTCTTCATAAGCTTTTGGATCATTAAATGGAATAGTAATCACTTCTTCAGCAATAGTTTTAGGAACTCCTGCAGAATCTGGTGTACCAAGTGTAGCTGGCCCCGAACCTGCTGCCACTAAAACTAAATCTGAGTGACCATGATAGCAACCAGCAAATTTCATCACTTTCGTTCTTCCTGTATATGCACGTGCTACACGTATGGTAGTCATTACTGCTTCTGTACCTGAGTTTACAAAGCGTACTTTATCCATAGAAGGTATTGCTTCTTTTAACATCTTTGCAAACGTCACTTCATGTTTTGTTGGAGTACCATAAAGTAGTCCTGTTTGAGCTGCTTTTGTAATTGCTTCAGTAATATGTGGATGCGCGTGTCCAGTAATAATAGGTCCATAAGCTGCTAAATAATCGATATATTTATTACCGTCTACGTCATAAAAATAAGCGCCTTCTGCTCTATCCATGACAGTTGGTGCTCCACCACCAACGGCTTTATATGATCTAGATGGGCTGTTTACGCCACCTACGATATGTTCAAGTGCTTCACTATGTATTTGTTCAGATTTAATTCGTTCCAATTGTAAAACCTCCGCTTGATTTGTCTTGCTTTACTGAAATGAAAGTATAACGTTATGAACGAGCCACTGTCCAGTCACCTCGGCAAAGCTGTCCATTTTAATTGTAGTAAATTTTTATGAAAAAGGCTAAAGAAAATTGAACTTACTGGAAAACTTCGATACTATAAAGGCAATACCAAGGGGAGGAATCGATATGCAAACACTAGAAGGTATGATAGCACCAAAATTTTCATTAAAAAATGAAGCAGGAGAAATAATATCATTAGACAATTTTGCTGGTAAGAAGTACGTTGTTTTGTATTTCTATCCGAAAGACTCTACTCCAGGCTGCACTACAGAAGCTTGTGATTTTAGAGATACACATGAAGCCTTTGCTGATTTAAATGCGGTTATTCTTGGTGTAAGTGCAGATAATGAAAAAGATCATACGAAATTTATTGAGAAACATGGTTTACCATTCTCTTTGTTAGTTGACGATACTCATGAAGTGTCGGAAGCGTATGGAGTATGGAGATTAAAAAAGATGTTTGGTAAAGAATTTATGGGAATTGAAAGATCTACATTTCTAATTGATCCAACGGGAACTGTTATAAAAGAATGGCGTAAAGTAAAGGTAGATGGTCATGTAGAGGAAGCGTTGGATACATTGAAACAAATTGTGACAAGTGGAGAATAAAAATGAACATATTATTTTCTTTTCTACCTAAACCAGAGCAACAAGCAAACTTAATACAAAGATTCCCACATGAAAAATTTTATTTTCAAAAACCTTTTGATGAAGAAACCTTGCGGAATGCTGATATATTTGTAACGTATGGTGAAGATTTAAATGTATCTCATATAGAACTGGCAGATAGATTAAAATGGATTATGGTAGCTTCGGCAGGTTTAGAAAAGATGCCTTTGAAGGAAATAGCAAGTCGTAATATACTTGTGACGAATGTTAGAGGCATTCATAAAATACCGATGGCAGAGTCAATTGTCGCGCATATATTATCCATAAAAAAATCACTTCCGATTATTGCTCAAAACCAAAGGGATAGTTTATGGTCAAAGAAAGTGTCTTCATCAGAGCTATTTGATTCAACTGCATTGATTTTAGGACCTGGTGCAATCGGAGGTGAGGTGGGAAGAATCCTGCAGGCTTTCGGCGTCCATACAATAGGGTGCAATCGTAGCGGAGAACAAGCCGATTTTATGAATGAAATGGTTTCTTTTTCTGACCTAAAAAAAGCACTGCCTAAAGCAGATATTGTTATATCTATACTACCAAGTACTGTAGAAACAAGGAATTTATTAACCTCTGAGCATTTTCATTGTATGAAACGTACAGCTATCTTTATGAATTTCGGAAGAGGAGATGTAGTGAAAGAGGAAGTGCTTTTACAGGCATTACAAAATAACTGCATTGCATACACAGTGTTAGATGTTTTTGAAAATGAACCGCTAAAAGAAGATCATCCTTTTTGGAAAATGGAGAATGTAGTCGTTTCTCCCCATGTTTCCAGTCATTCTTCTCAATATGTCGTTCGTGCACTCGATATTTTTTCTGAGAATTTAATGAAGTGGCTTAATGGTGATACTTCATTAAAAAACGTTATTGATTTGGAAAGAGGATACTAATAGTAGTACATATTCCCTTTAATACTGTAAAGTTTGACATTCAATGCTCTTTCTCCTTATACTTATTGTAACAATTACAAACTAAGAATAAATATGAAGAGAGGTGCATTGCGATGACGGAAGTACATTTAAGAGATGCTTTAGATACATTAAAATCTACTGGTGTACGTATTACACCTCAACGCCATGCGATATTGGAATTTATTATCCAATCAATGTCCCATCCAACAGCGGACGATATATATAAAGCACTTGAAAGTAAATTCCCTAGCATGAGTGTTGCAACAGTGTATAACAACTTACGTGTATTTAGAGAAGCTGGGCTAGTTAAAGAACTTACTTATGGAGACTCATCTAGTAGATTTGATTTCATAACAAATGATCATTATCATATGATTTGTAACTCATGTGGGAAAATTGTAGACTTTCATTACCCTGGATTAGATGAAGTAGAGCATTTAGCTTCCCATTTAACTGGATTTGAAGTTAGTTCACACCGCATGGAGATATATGGAACATGCCCAACGTGTAAAGAGCAGGCAACGAGTTTACAATAAAAAAACCGAGCGAAAACATTTCGCTCGGTTTTTTGTTTTATCTATAGTTATCTCTTTCTATTTAAAGATTGATCGAATTCTTGACCCTCAAGTGATGGGTCCAGTGTCAATGGTTCTTTACAATACATACACATATCAACTCTCCCTAACACCTTTGTATGTTTTCCGCAATTCGGACAAACAACTTGTACAGCCTTAGTAGATAGTAAACCAATCCAACCATAAACAGCTGTGCTTGCTATAATAGAAATTAATCCGAGAGTCATAAAAATAGTTACTAAAATAGCATTTTCTCGAAAGAATATTGCTCCATACATAATGATGAATCCGAAGAAAATTAGTCCCAAAGCAAAGGAACGTATTCGGTTTATTTTGTTTTTATAAGGTTTCATTTTCATCCTCCTAATTTCTAAATCCACTATATCATATTTTGTTATGAACTACTCCCATTTTACTTCAAGTTACTTATCTTAATATCCTATGATAACTCATAACTATATTAGACTTCTTGACGTTAATGTTAAAATAATGTTTTGAATGAACTAATAGAAGGAGATATAAAATAGTTGTCGAAAAACTATATAATGAAATAAAGGAGGCACAATTTTGGAAGCACTTTTGAGACCTATTTATCAAGAAAGAGCAAGTGATCCTAATACACTAGGTATTATATTTGTAGAAAAACGTGAAGAGGTTAGTCCGATAACAGATACATTTGATTCTATTTTATTTATATTGACTAAAGAAGCAGAACATCCTATTTTTACAAAGCATTATACGTTTAATGATAAAAAAGCTGCTATGCATGTAATCACTGAGAGACAGTTAAAAAAATGGTTACTGCTAGGAACAAATCCTAAATTAGTAGATTGGCTACTTAATGGCAGAGTAATCTTCGATAGAAATGAATATATAGAAGAATTGAAAAAAGAGTTACAAGAGTTTCCTATTAACGGAAGAAAAGTAAGGATGGGTATAGAATTCGCTAAATTAAGTAAAAGATACTTAGAGGGTAAACAGTTTTTTGAGCAGTTGAATTATTTAGATGCTTATAATCATATAGTAGAGTCTTTACATCATTTAGCTCGTTTGGCTGTGTTTGAACATGGAATGCATCCAGAAGTGATGGTTTGGAAACAAGTGAAACAGTTAGATCCATCCATCTATAAATTATACGATGAGCTTGTTTCAAGTGAAGAGTCGATAGAAAAGAGATTAGAACTATTATTTTTAGCAAGTGAATTTTTAATTCATTCTAGAATAAAAGAGGGTGCACAACATATATTAGAGGTGCTAGCTTCAAAAGATTATTGGACAATCCAAGAGATTCATGAGCAAGAGGAATTAAAAAATTACTCTGTGGATTTAGAAGTCTTTATAGAATTTTTAGTAGAAAAAGGTTTTATATCTATTGAAAAACAATCTACCAAAAGCAATGAAATCATGCATAGATACTATAAAGTTAATTGATTTTTAGATGATTGAAAAAAACGGACAAAGATTTGTTCGTTTTTTTGTTGACAAAACTATCGAGATAGTTGTATTATAATAAACGTCGTCAAAAACGAAACAAAAAATATTGACGAAAAAGGTTTTTGAAAAACTTCTTGACTCTTCGCTCGAGTGGTGATAAATTAGAGAAGTCGCAAAAAACGACATAACAAAATGAACATTGAAAACTGAACATGCAAAACGTTAAGACATATAGCTTGATAGACTAACTTCGGTTAGTCGGATAGCAA